>NZ_JBTNCT010000001.1:0-518700 GCF_054511355.1 Arthrobacter tecti | reverse complement strand
GCGTGGGGGAAACGCCCGGTCCCATTCCGAACCCGGAAGCTAAGACCCACAGCGCCGATGGTACTGCACCCGAGAGAGTGTGGGAGAGTAGGACACCGCCGGACAACCATTAGCGCTGAGGCTCCGACACAGCAGTCGGAGCCTCAGCCATTTAACGTCCCGCGCATCACCGACAGGGTGTTCCCTACAATGGGAGAATCAAATGGTGATCCGTGGACACCCACATATATCAACAGCGAGAGCGTCCGGCACCTACGTCAGGTCAGCTCATGACGAGAGGATTTGTGCTGCCATGGCTGATCAGGACCGTAATTCCGGAAAGAACGACGGACGTCGCGAGGGATGGCGTAAAGAGACGCCTGGCTCGCGCGATTCCAACAGTGCCGGCGGCGAGCGTCGGGGCTTCAACCGCCGCGGATCGGATCCGTCTGACAGTCCCCGGAAAGACTCGGACGGCACCGGCCGCCGCGGTTCCGGCGGCTATTCCCGTGATGGTGGTGAGCGCCGTGGTTCAGGTGGCTATTCCCGTGATGGTGGTGAGCGCCGCGGTTCAGGTGGCTATTCCCGTGATGGTGGCGACCGCGGTAGTTCGGGCGGTTTCTCCCGTGATGGTGGTGAGCGCCGTGGGCGGGATGCACGCCCGGAACGTGGCCAACGCAGCGATTCCGGTTCTACGGAGCGCGGGTCCCAGGCGGGGAACCGCGGCGGTTCCTGGCAGGAACGTCCTTCACGAACGGGTGAGGGCCGATCACAGCGCAATGACGATCCATCTCAGAGCCGCGGGTACCGCAGCGGAGGTGGTTCCGAACGCAGCGGTGGACGTCGGGACTCCAATGACTTCAGCAGGGGGAGCGGTGGCGCCGCAGGAGAGCGCCGGGACCCCGGTGCAGGCGACCGTCGGAAACCTCGTGAAGGTGGCGACCGCCGGAACCACTCCAGCGACAGGGACAACCGACCACGGTCAACCGGCGATGAGCGCCGCCCGTATCGCGGGAACGATGCCCGTGGGGCCAGCCGCCCTGAGAGAAGTGGGCAGAGGCATGATGGGCCTACCCGGGGAGGTTCGTCTTACGGGCGAGACGCTGGCCCGCGGAAATTCGGTGAGGAGTTCCGAGGTGGCGAGCACCGCACCGGCGACCGCGGCAGCGAGCGTTCCCGCCGGCCTGAGCGCTCTTCGTCAGCGAATAGGCCTGCTGACGCATCCTTCAGCCGGCCACACAATGCACGGGACCTCCGCAGCGCGAATCGGCCTGACCGCGAACGTTCCCCGGAAATCGACGAAGACGTCACCGATAGCGAACTCGACAAAGTGACACGGGCGCAAATCCGCAATCTTGAGGAACGCAGCGCGCTGTGGGTTGGAAAGCACCTCGTGATGGCAGGCCGCCTGATCGATGATGACCCCGAGCTCGCCTTCCAGCATGCCCTGGCTGCGAGCAGGCGGGGTGGCAGGCTCGCCGTCGTCCGCGAAGCCGTAGGGCTTACGGCTTACGCAGCGGGCCATTACGGTGAGGCGCTGCGCGAATTCCGTACCTACCGGCGTATTAGCGGTTCCAATGACCATTTGCCCGTCATGGCCGATTGCGAGAGAGGCCTCGGGCGTCCGGATCGGGCGTTGGATCTCGCCCGCTCGGAGGACGCCACAACCCTCGACGCCGCCGGAAAGGTTGAGCTCGCGATCGTCGTCTCCGGGGCGCGGGCTGACCTCGGGCAGCTGGAGGCGGCGGTGGCTGCCCTCGAGATTCCGCAACTGACCAAGAATCGTGCCTTCAGCTACAGCCCCCGACTCTTCCGCGCCTACGCGGATGCTTTGGAGGCAGCAGGAAGAAACGAGGACGCTGCGTCGTGGCGGCGTCAGGCCGAGGTCGCAGAGAACGCGCTCGGAGTCGGAGCGTTCGCGGATCCGGACATCATTGACCTCGTGGGCGACGAGGAAGAGCCGGAGCTTGACCGCAGGGCGGCCGCAGGCACAGTCCGGAGCATCGCTGCGGGGGAACCCAATGCCGATGCCACCCCGCGTGTATCTGACGACTCACACGCAACAGAGGAACCTGTAACAGAGGAACCCGCAACAGAGGAACAGGGCGAAGGGGAACAGGCAGTGGAGACGCCCGCAGAAGAGACGCAGGGCATGCCCAATGTGGCGGATGAGCCGAAGCAGCGTGACAGTGAGCAGTAACAGCGCAGCCACCCTGGTCCAGGGGTTCAAAGCGTTGCTCGCAGACCTCGACGGCGTGGTATACGCCGGTCCTGCGGCGATTCCCGGTGCGGTAGACGCTCTGGAGGAACTAGGGGACGTCGGCGTAGCGCTCGCTTACATCACGAACAACGCCTCGCGGTCCTCCGCCGAAGTCGCAGGCCACTTGCGCGAGCTGGGTGCTCCGGCCGAGGCCCGGCAGGTTTTCGGTTCTGCCCTGGCGGGCGCGGAACTGTTGGCCGGGATCGTGCCCCAGGGCGCCTTAGTGCTCGTTACGGGCAGCGCCATTCTCGCGCAGCACGTGGCGGAGCAAGGCCTGATACCGGTGTCCACAGCCGACCCGCTGCCGGATGCCGTAATTCAGGGTTTTGAGCCCACCCTCGGGTGGAAGGACCTGGCGGAAGCGGCTTTCGCTGTCGCTGGGGGAGCCGTCTGGGTGGCCACCAACACTGATATGTCGATCCCCCAGGCTCGCGGTATCGCACCCGGCAACGGCACGCTGGTTGCCGCCGTGAGCGCCGCGACCGGCAAGCAACCGTTAGTCGCAGGCAAGCCCGAAGCGCAGTTGTTCAGGACGGCAGCAAGCCACCTCGGCGTAGATAAGGCTCTCGTTGTCGGGGACAGGCTTGATACCGACATACTCGGTGGTAACCGGGCCGGTATGGCAACTGCCCTGGTGCTCACGGGAGTGGACACCGTTGAGAGCGCACTCGCGGCGGTATCCGACCAGCGGCCCACCTATCTGCTCGGCGATCTCGGTGAACTGCACAAGCCGTACCCGGTGATTGACGAGGAACACGGTGTCTTCACTTGCGGTGAGTCGAGTGCGCAGGTCCGGGACGGCGTCGTCATAATGGACGGTGAACGGGACAGCGTGGATGCCTGGCGTGCAGCTTGTGCCGCCTGGTGGGCGGCCGAACCACACCAGGACCGGGCATTGTTGCCACCCCTGGAGTTCGTCCGCGAACCGTCGAAGACCTATTGAGCGATTGGAAGCGAGGACCGGATATGGGGCCAGCTGATCCGTTCCCTTCTGAGCAGGGTTCGCTGTTGGAAGGCACACCGCCGACATTCCCCACGTCCGTGCCGGCCACCAATGATGCTGCAGTGAACGAGCTCATGGCTGGGCTGGCAGACATCGCGGATTTGGACCAGACAGCACAACCGGCAGCGTATGAACGTCTTCACGACGATCTGCTTGCCGAACTCAATTCCGACCAGGACTGAACGTGGCACGCCTGGACCAGGCCCTCGTCGCCCGGGGGCTCGCACGCTCCCGGTCACACGCAGCGCAGCTGATTGCGGACGGCCGCGTACGGCGTGACGGAGCAACACTGCACAAGGCCTCCCAGTCCGTCACGGAAACTGACGAATTGCTGGTGACGGACAGTGAAAGCCCCGACTTCCTGAGCCGTGCAGGGCACAAGCTCGACGGCGCGCTGTCCGCCTTCCCTGAGGTGCAGGTGCGGGACCGGAGATGCCTCGACGCGGGCGCCTCCACGGGCGGATTCACGGATGTGCTCCTGCGGCGCGGCGCACGCGAAGTGGTGGCGGTGGATGTCGGGCACGGCCAACTGGTGGAGCAACTGCGCACTCACCCACGCGTATCCGTGCACGAAGGCCTCAACGTCCGTTTCCTCGAATCGGCTGCGATAGGCGGGCAGGTTGACCTGACAGTCGCAGACCTGTCCTTCATTTCGCTGACCCTGGTGATGGAACCCCTGGCACGTGCAACCCGGAACGGCGGGGCGCTGGTACTGATGGTGAAACCGCAGTTCGAAGTCGGGAAAACCGCACTCAGCCGCACGGGTGTGGTGACGGACGAGACCCAGCGGCACGGCGCCGTCGTCGGGGTGGTCCGTTCGGCCATCCGGTTGGGCCTGGAAGTGGAATCCGTGGCGCGGAGTCCGCTTCCCGGCCAGAACGGAAATGTGGAGTTCTTCGTGTGGATAAAGGTGCCGGAGGGCGGAATCGTGCCTAGGATCGAGAAGGACGCAGCGACTCTTGCCCATGACATTGTTGGAGGAAGCGCTGCATTCGCGCCCGTCGGCAATGCGTGATGCCGTCCCCACCTGATACAACGGAACGTGATGACTAGACGCATACTGGTACTCGCCCATACAGGCCGCCACGACGCCATGGCCGCCGCCCAGGAGGCCTGTACCCGCCTGCACGCAGCGGGGCTGTCGCCGGTGATGCGGGCGGAGGAACTGCGCGACATTCAGGCAGAATATGGCATGCTCGCTGCCCCCACGGAGGCGCTGGGATCCGATGTCGAGCTGAGCGATATCGAGCTTGGCATGGTCCTCGGCGGTGACGGGACCATACTGCGAGCCGCTGAACTGGTGCGCGGTACCGATGTGCCACTGCTAGGCGTCAACCTCGGCCATGTCGGTTTCCTCGCAGAGAGCGAACGCGCCGATCTCGCGGAGGCAGTCCGGTGGGTTGTGGACAAGGACTACACCGTGGAAGAGCGGATGGCCATCGACGTCAAGGTGTGGCGCGGAGATCAGCTTGCCGCACAGACCTGGGCACTCAACGAGGCAGCCATCGAAAAGGCAAACCGCGAGCGCATGATCGAAGTGGTCCTTGAGGTGGACGGGCGGCCCGTAAGTTCCTTCGGGTGCGACGGCGTTGTCCTGGCAACACCGACCGGGTCCACCGCCTATGCTTTCTCCTCGGGCGGACCTGTGGTGTGGCCCGAGGTGGAGGCGCTGCTCGTCGCACCGATCAGCGCGCATGCGCTCTTCGCTAAACCTCTGGTGGTGGCGCCGTCGTCGTTGCTTGCGGTCGAAATTCTGACGCGCACCGACGCCGCCGGCGTGCTCTGGTGCGATGGCCGCCGAACCGTGGACCTGCCGCCCGGAGCGCGAGTCGAGGCAACCCGCTCCGAGATTCCCGTCCGGCTCGCGCGGACCCATCAGACACCGTTCTCGGAGCGCCTGGTACGCAAGTTCGAGCTTCCGACCCAGGGGTGGCGCGGACCCATCAGCCATGAGGCGGAAGCAAAGCGATGATCGAGGAAATCCGAATCCGCGACCTCGGCGTGATCGCCGACGCCACGCTGTCCCTCGGTTCCGGTTTCAGCGTTGTCACCGGGGAGACCGGTGCCGGGAAGACGATGGTGCTCTCAGCGCTCGGCCTGCTGATGGGCGCGCGATCCGATGCCGGCGCGGTACGCCTCGGAGCCAAGGGAGCCTCCGCGGAGGCGGTGCTCAGGGTCGATGTCGAGGGCGTTGCGGCCAAGCGCGCGCTTGAGGCCGGAGCGGAGCTGGAGGAGTACGACGACGGCGCCGGCCTCATCCTCGCACGCACCGTAAACAGCGACGGACGCAGCCGCGCCTACGTCGGCGGCAGGTCCGCGCCCGCCGGCGTGCTCGCGGAGGTGGGGGAGAAGCTTGTTGTAGTCCACGGGCAGTCGGATCAACTTCGTCTCCGCGGTGCTGCCGCCCAACGCGAGGCCCTCGACAAGTTCGGTGGGCGTGAGCTCGGTCAGGCGTTGAGGAACTATCAGGCAACGTATCGGCGCTGGCGGGACGTGACCGCAACCCTAGAGGCGCTGCGCAGCGCGGAGCGGGACCGACGACGTGAAGCTGAGTCGCTGCAGGCCGCATTGGAAGAGATCGATACCGTTGACCCGCAGCCGCATGAGGACGAAGCCCTGAAGGCTGAGGCCATGAAGCTCGGCAACGTCGAGGAGCTTCGGACCGCCGCGGCGGCAGCGTACCAGGCGCTGGTTTCCGGTGAATTCCCCGAGGCAGGCGATGCCACCACCCTGGTGGATGCCGCCAAGCGGCAGCTTGTTGCGGTCGGTGCCCACGATGCAGAGCTGGCAGCCCTGTCCGAGCGGCTGGCCGAGGTCGGCTACATCCTTGCCGATATTTCCACGGAATTGGCGGGCTACGCTTCCTCGCTGGACTCCGACGGGCCGGGCCGGCTCGCGGAGGTCGAGGCGCGTCGTGCGGATCTGAACGTCCTGATCCGCAAGTATGCGCCAACAGTTCGCGAGGTGCTCGACTGGGCAGCCACGAGCCGCGAGCGGCTGGACGAAATCAGCGGAGACTCGGACCGGATTGAACTGCTTCAGCAGGAAGCCGCCGAGCTTGAAGCGCAGGTGCTGGATCAGGCCGGTGTGCTCAGCGCACTACGCCGGGCCGCGGCAGAGGTGCTCGCGGCCCGGGTCAGTGAGGAGTTGAGCGCGCTCGCCATGCCGGACGCTGAACTCATCATCGGGCTCACCCCGACGGACACACCGGGCGTCCTGGGGGCCGACGACGTCGGATTCTCCCTCCGTCCGCACGCCGGGTCAGCGCCGCGGCCGCTCGGCAAGGGCGCCTCCGGGGGTGAACTGTCCAGGGTGATGCTCGCGATCGAGGTGGTCCTTGCCGCCGTCGACCCTGTGCCGACCTTCGTGTTCGATGAGGTGGATGCGGGTGTCGGAGGTAAGGCCGCCGTCGAAATCGGCCGTAGACTCGCGATGCTCGCGCGGCACGTGCAGGTGGTGGTGGTGACCCACCTTCCGCAGGTTGCGGCCTTCGCCTCACACCACATCCGCGTCACCAAGAGCACGGCGGCCGACGGCGGGTTCACGGCAAGTGATGTCGAGGTGCTGCCGGAGTCGGAACGGGTTCGTGAACTGGCGAGGATGCTGGCGGGCCAGGAAGAGTCAGCGAGCGCGCAGGCACACGCCGAGGAACTTCTCCTGGATGCAGCGCGGACAGCTGCCAGGTGATAGGCTCGAACTCCGTGGTGCAGCAAACAATCTCCCGGTTCTCAAAGTCCTCCAAGACTACAAAGCACATCTTCGTCACCGGTGGTGTGGCGTCCTCACTGGGCAAGGGACTGACGGCTTCGAGCCTCGGACACCTGCTGAGGGCCCGCGGACTCACCGTGACCATGCAGAAGCTGGATCCGTATCTCAACGTTGATCCGGGCACTATGAACCCGTTCCAACACGGCGAGGTCTTCGTGACCGACGACGGCGCGGAGACGGACCTCGACATCGGCCACTATGAGCGTTTCCTCGACGAGAGCCTCGATGGCTCCGCGAACGTAACCACGGGCCAGGTGTACTCGACCGTCATTGCCAAGGAGCGCCGCGGAGAATATCTCGGCGACACAGTGCAGGTCATCCCGCATATCACCGACGAAATCAAGCGCCGCATGCGGCTGCCCGCGGAACCCACGGGGTCCCGCAAGGCTCCCGACGTCATCATCACTGAAATCGGGGGGACGGTCGGCGACATCGAGTCACAGCCCTTCCTCGAATCCGCGCGCCAGGTCCGCCAGGACGTTGGCCGGAACAACGTCTTCTTCCTGCACGTCTCCCTGGTGCCCTACATCGGCCCGTCCCAGGAACTGAAGACCAAGCCGACGCAGCACTCAGTCGCGATGCTGCGCTCCATCGGTATCCAGCCGGACGCGATCGTCATCCGTTCGGATCGCGAGGTTCCCGACGCGATGCGGGCCAAGATCGGCCGCATGTGCGACGTCGACATCGACGCCGTCGTCAACGCGGCAGACGCGCCGAGCATCTACGACATCCCCAAGACCCTGCACGCGCAGGGGCTGGACGCGTACATTGTCCAGGCGCTCGACCTGAAGTTCAAGGACGTGAACTGGACCAAGTGGAACAAGCTGCTGGATGCGGTCCATTACCCCAAGCACCATGTCGAAATTGCGCTGGTGGGTAAGTACATCGACCTTCCGGACGCTTATCTCTCAGTCACCGAGGCCCTGCGTGCGGGCGGATTCGCCAACAAGGCGAAGGTACAGATCCGCTGGGTCCCGTCCGATGAATGCGCCACGCAGGAGGGTGCCACCAAGGCTCTTGAGGGTGCAGACGCTATCTGTGTTCCCGGCGGATTCGGAATCCGTGGACTCGAGGGAAAGCTCGGCGCGCTGCGGTATGCCCGCGAGAACGGAGTACCTACCCTGGGCCTGTGCCTCGGCCTTCAGTGCATGGTCATCGAGTTTGCCCGCAACGTCGTTGGACTAAAGGGGGCCTCGTCCACTGAGTTCGAACCTGACACCGAATTCCCTGTGATCGCTACCATGGCCGAGCAACTCGACATTGTGGCTGGTGAAGGGGACATGGGTGGAACCATGCGCCTGGGTCTTTGGGATGCCAAGCTGCGGGAGGGCTCATTGATTGCCAAGACGTATGGCCGGACGGATGTCAGCGAGCGCCATCGCCATCGGTACGAGGTCAACAATGAGTACCGTGAGAAGCTTGAAGCGGCCGCGCTAGTGGTCTCGGGGACCACAACGGACGGCAAGCTGGTCGAGTTCGTGGAGTTGCCCGCGCAGACGCACCCGTACTACGTGTCCACGCAGGCACATCCGGAACTCAGTTCCCGCCCCACCCGCCCGCACCCGCTCTTTGCCGGACTGGTGAAGGCGGCGCTGACACGGCGCGGCGTCAAGGCCTAGCAGCCATGGAAGAGGAGCCGCGGACTACGGCGGTAGCTGACCGGCAAAGCCCCCGCAGCCTGCTGGAGACATCCACCGTTTTCGAGGGCAAGGTCTGGGATGTCCTTCGTGAGACTTTCACCCTGAAAGACGACGACGAGCCGATCACCCGCGAGTTCATCCGGCACCCCGGCGCCGTGGCTATCCTGGCGATGGACGAGAAGGAGCGGGTCCTGTTCATCCGCCAGTACCGGCACCCGGTCCGGATGGACCTCTGGGAGATTCCGGCAGGGCTGCTGGACATCGACGGCGAAGATTTTGTTGACGCTGCAGCCCGCGAACTCGCCGAGGAAGCGGACCTCACTGCGGACACCTGGCACGTCCTGACCGATCTCTTCCTTTCGCCGGGATCGTCCAGTGAAGCGCTGCGAATCTATCTGGCGCAAGGCGTCGCCGAAGTGCCGCACGAGGAGCGGCACACCCGTACGCATGAGGAAGCCGAGATTGAACTTGCGTGGGTTCCGCTGCAGGAGGCGGTGGATGCGGTGCTCGACGGGCAGATCCACAGCCCTTCTGCCGCGGCTGCAGTACTCGCGGCGGCCGCCGCAAAGCACGCCGGCTACAGTTCGCTCCGTCCGGCCGATTCAGCGTGGCCGGAGCACCCGAGCCAGCACAGGACGTGGCCCTCGGGCCCTGTATTGCGGGCATGACCACGGCCGAGGGCGTGCAAACGCCCGTCCAGGACGAGCTGCAGACCACTGTGCCCGGCAGGCTGATGGGCGAGTACCTGCAGCACATGCTGGTGGAACGGGGACTCTCGGCCAACACGCTCGCAGCCTATCGGCGGGATCTGCTGCGGTACCAGCGCTTCCTTACCGCGCAGGATGCGCATTCGATCGATGAAGTAACCCGTCAGGTGGTTTCCGCCTTTGCACAGGGCCTGGCAACCGGGGCAGATGGCCAGGCACCCCTGAGTCCCCGATCCGCTGCCCGCACGGTGGTTGCCGTTCGCGGCTTCCATCGCTTCCTGGCGCTTGAGGGAACCACTGCAACCGATCCCGCAGAGGACGTACACCCTCCGGTGGCAGGCCAACGGCTGCCGAAGGCGATCTCCGTGGACGAGGTGACCCGCATCCTGGAGGCCGTGGACACATCCACGCCGGCCGGGCTCCGCGACCGCGCGCTGCTTGAATTCCTCTACTCCACCGGTGCCCGAATCAGCGAGGCGGTGGGGCTCGACGTCGACGACGTTTCTGTTGATGAGGCCTTGGAGGGGCCCGCAGTCGTGCGGCTCTTCGGCAAGGGGTCCAAGGAACGGCTCGTGCCGCTCGGCTCCTATGCCGCCCGCGCCATGGATGCCTACCTCGTGCGCGCGCGCCCACCGCTGGCGACGGGTGCCAACGCGAGGAGCAGCGCGCCCGCACTGTTCCTGAACCTTCGTGGTGGGCGCCTCAGCAGGCAGAGCGCCTGGAGCATTTTGAAGGCAGCCGCCGAGCGCGCCAGCGTGACCGGGGAAGTCTCGCCACACACCCTGCGTCACTCCTTTGCAACACACTTGCTTCAGGGCGGGGCGGACGTCCGCGTTGTGCAGGAGCTGCTTGGGCATGCCTCCGTGACCACTACGCAGGTCTATACACTCGTTACCGCTGATACTCTGCGCGAGGTATACGCCGCAGCACATCCCCGCGCTCTTTAATTGAGGGACCTGTAACCTCATCCGGTTCTCCGGAAACAAGAGGAGTATGAACAGGGAACGGACACCAGGGGGGACAGTGTTGCAGCGATACGATGACGTTTTCGCAGCGGTCCACAGGGAACATCGCGAACGCGTGCTCCACTTCATTCACCGCAGGATCAGCAGCCGTGAGGCGGCTGACGAACTCACCAACGACGTGTTCCGCATAGCCTGGCAGCGGCAGGCCGATGTTGGCGAGGTGACTCCGGCCTGGTTGCTCACCGTGGCACGCAATGTCATCGGCAATGAGTACCGGCGCCGGGAACGCGCACAGCACCTGATGGAGCGGGTCCGTGAATCCGTGGTCATCGCAGCCCGTCGCGGGCATGGCGCCCAGCAACAGGCAGTAGCCGATGCGCTGCTGAGATTGCGCGAGAAGGATCGCGAGATTCTCCTCCTAGCCTACTGGGACGACCTGTCGATCGCTGAGATCGCCGAAGTGCTTGGGTGCAGCAGCCCGGCAGCCAAAGTTCGTTTGCACCGGGCTCGTACCGCGTTTGCACAGATGATGCCTGCCGCCGTCATGGCAGAGGAAGGGGCCTGAAATGGACCGCATTGAGAATTTGATCCGGGGGCTCGATCCGGTTCGCGCCGAGCGGGGCGCCCTGGGCGAGCCCACGGAAGTCATCGCTCCCGTAAGCTCCACCGATGCAGAGGGGCCGGACATGCTGCCGGAAGCCTTCAGCGACGACCGCCCGGTCGTAGTGCCGCTGCGGCGCCGTCGCCGGGTCGTGGTGGGAATTGCCGGTGCCGCTGCCGCAGCCGCGGTGGTAGGCGCCGTCGTCGTCGGCGGGTCGCTTAGAGCGCAGTCTCCGCTGCCGGCAGGAACCACCGACCCCACACCATCCCCGGCTCCGACCGGAAGCGCTTCCGGTGATCCGACGCCGTCAGCCGAACCAACTGACACCCCTGAACCGACGACGACGGCCGAACCAACCGGCGTCCCCACGGGCCCTCCAGCCGCCGAGGGATGCAACCCCTTGGACGTAAGCGTGATCGCGGAACAGGGCAGTGATTTCATGAGCTTGACCCCTCTGACAGGCAACCCGGAGTACTACCCGGTGGTTGGCTGTTCCGAGAATTGGATGGTTATGCAGTTGACCGACGAGGGCTACATGGCAAATCCCAAGGACGGGGGGAACGCCTGGTTCACCGTGGCACAACGAGTTGATGGACAGTGGCTGGTGGACCCGGAAACATACGGTTCAGTTTTGAATTGGGACACGTATGTCCATCCGGATGGACATACGCCGCAGGAAATGATGGACCAAAGATTCGTCGATGCGGGGATTCCGGTTGAGTTGCGGCCGGAGCTGGTAGGCGATGGTCCAGCTTTGTCGGAGCTGCGGGAGTATCACCAGCTACCCGACTTGGGGGTGGTCTTCGAAACCCGGGCCGATTGGGATGTTGTGCCTGCTTCACAGGGCGTGGATCTCGTCAACGCCGCGGGGCAGAAGGTGGCAAACCTGCAGCACTCAAGGTCCAGTGGCCTCGGTGGTGCATGCGCGCAGGATCCGGTGCCGTGGGAGGAAGTGGGCGAGGTGCCCATTTCGGTGACGGGTTCAGGAGGGGCTGAGGTTGATGCCCGGTTTGTGCTTCGCGTGTTCGAGGGCGAGCCTTTTCTTGCCGCACCGTCCCTGATTGCTGCCGACCAGCCTACTTCCGGAGAATCATGCATGCTCTATAACGTGATCAGCGCGCAAGAGACGGGACTATTGTCCCTGACGACCTCGTTCATGCTTTCACCGTATGAACGGGGAAGCGCACTCGAGTTCGACTCGATGGCTGACGCAGAGTCGTACGCGCAGTCTGATGAGTTCGCTCAATTGGCTGCTATCGCGGATAGCATCACCGTTACTGATTGATTCGGCGGTTCGCTGCCGGCGGCAGACGCACCTCGCTTGTTGAACGGCAAGCGAGGTGCGTTTGTCAGGTTCCGTTGCGGTACGGATACCTGTGATCCTTCGCATACGACTGAAAGACCTCCTCTGTGGATCCGCCGCTGTTTTTGAACTCGTCGCTGAGGAAGGCAGCGAGAGAATCCAGTGCATCGTGAAGGAGTGCGGCCGCCATTTTCACCGCGGGCCGCGAGGACTGCCCCGCGTGGTCAGCAAGATCGACAGCGTAGGACAATGAAGCAGGCAAAGACAGATCTTTGTTGGCTTCCCAGAAGTAGTAGGACTCCGAGGTTTGGGTGAGGTCGACCCTGATCTCCACCAGGTCTGCGACGATTGCTTCCAGCGTATTGGTTACGGCAGCAGCATCCAGTTGGTCCAGCTTTGAGGCGTAGCCGGAGTTCTGAAGCAGCGACAGCCGGATCGCGAGCGCACGACGGCGGGCAAGTGCTGGATAAATCTGCATGAACCACGACACTGCGGCCGTTAGCAGGGCGAAACCGGTCAATGCTTCCAACGGCGACAACAACCGGATGACGGGGTCCACCGCGACTACATCACCGTAGCCCAAGGTCGTCAAGGTGACTGCGGATATGTAGAGAGCCTCAGCAGAGTCGTTGTATCGGGAAGGATCAACGCCGGGGGAGTAGCTGAAGCCCTGCGGAATGTGAGGATAGATCAGCAGCGCCCAGCCGACCGCCTGTAGCGCTGCCCAGAAGAAAATGACGGACACCATTGCCAACGGTCCGGCCATCGAGGCGCCCTTGTCGCCCAGACGGCGGACCGTCCGCCAGACTCCCACGACGCACAATCGACTCAGCCTGCCACGGCCACTGGGATGAAGGAGGGTGTGGAAAACCTCTACAAGCCCGAGCAGGACGACAAGGACGCCAAGGATGGACAGCAACCACAACACGTTCGTTCTCCTTACTGCACGGCGATCTGGTCGTTGGGGCAGTCTAACGAGTCATCCGGCGGCCTGCCGACGGCGACCGCTAGCGGTGCAGATCGCACTACACTCAGGAAGCATGGCCCCTCGCCGCGTTGCGCTCTGTTTCCTGTTCCGCGAATCGAAGACAGGACGCGAAGTGCTGCTCGGCCTCAAACGCTCGGGCTTTGGCACCGGACGGATTGTGGCGCTGGGTGGCGGCATCGAATCCGGTGAAACGCCCGCCGAAGCAGCGGTGCGTGAGGCAGCGGAGGAGGCCGGCGTCGTCGTTGGTGTAGCTGATGTGAAAGAGCTCGGGCGCGTGCGTTGGAGATTTCCCTCGGATCCGCTGCTGGACATGGACGCGGTCATCTTCACCGCTGATCGATTCTCCCGGGAAGCAGCGCCCAGCGAGGAAATCGACCCCGCGTGGTATCCGGTGGGGGCTGTTCCCTGGGAGGGAATGTGGGAGGACGCCCAGCGTTGGCTGGGGCACGTACTGCGCGGTGAACCGCTGGACGTCACCGTTACCCTCAACTCCGACAACGAGACCGTACGCACGGCGGTCTTCGGAGAGCACACCGCCTAGGTTTATCCGTTTCGTTCCACCGCCGTTAGAATCGCAGCTCCGAGCTCGACGGGTTTGGTGAACTGGGGCCAGTGTCCCGTGGGAAGGTCCATGTACTCGACGTCCCGGATGCGCCCGAGTTCAGCCACGTAGGGGTGGTCCTGAGCGATCCATTCCACCAGCATTGCCGAAGGAAATTCGCATGCGATGACAGTAGCGGGAACATCGTAGCGGCGTTCGTTGCGGAGTGTCTGCTGATCGCAGGCAACTCCGCGCGGCTGGGGAATGGCCCGCTGTCGGAAGTCCTTCCGCAGCGCGTCGTCAAGATCAGTCAGGTCTGCATCATCGAACACGTCCCACGGCGGCAGCGGAATCTCTTCGCCGTCAGCGGGAAGTTCGTCGTTGATGACGCCGCCTTCGCCAAGCGGGCCGCTGTCCACGTAAACGGCCCGGACCACGCGGTCCGGACGTGCATCCACAACTCCGTGGATGATCGCGCCACCGCCTGAATGCCCCACGAGCACCACCTGACCGTCGATGCCGTCCACAACGGAGACCACCGCATCGATATGTGTCCGCAGCCCGATGCCTGCGCGCGGGGCGTCCTGCCCCTCGAGGCCAGGTAATGTCAACGGATGCACGGCGTGCCCTGCCTCAATGAGCGGCGGCGTGACCTCCGACCACGATGAAGCGTCCAACCAGAACCCGGGAACCAGAATGATATTCATGTCGGGAACCCTACCTTTCAAAGCAAAGCGCCGAAGGGATTGGACCGTTCATTGAGGACAGGTTCGGTCCTGGTTATGAGAGGTGGCGCTCGTCCTGTCCTTCATAGGCGCTCAACGGACGAATCAATGAGTTCGAAGCCCGCTGTTCCATGATGTGGGCGGTCCACCCGGTGATCCTGGCGGCGATGAAGAGCGGAGTGAACATTTCGGTATCGAATCCCATGAGGTGGTAGGTGGGACCGGCGGGATAGTCAAGGTTCGGCTTGATGCCTTTGGCCTCCTGCATCGCTGTCTCGAGGCCCTCGTAGAGTCCGAGAATCTCCGGGCGGCCATAGTGCTTGATCATGTCGTCCAGTGCAGCCTTCATGGTCGGCACCCTGGAGTCACCGCTCTTGTACACGCGGTGGCCGAAGCCCATGACCTTCTTCTTCTGCGCCAGCGCATCGTCCATCCAGGCCTTGGCACGTGCAGCGGCTTCCTGGGTGGACTCGTCCTCGCGGATGCCGATCTCCTCGAACGTATGCATCACGGCCTCGTTCGCCCCACCGTGCAGGGGCCCTTTCAAGGCCCCGATCGCTCCGGTGACGGCCGAGTGCAGGTCCGCAAGTGTGGAGGTGATGACCCTTGCCGTGAAGGTGGAGGCATTGAATGAGTGCTCGGCATACAGAATCATGGACGTGTTGAACGCGTCCACGACCTCCGGAGCAGCCTCCTCGCCAAACGTCATCCAGAGGAAATTCGCGGCGTAGCCCAAATCCTCACGCGGGCCCACCGCGTCGAGGCCGCGCCGGCGGCGCTGGTCATAGGCGACGACGGCGGGGAACGCGGCAAACAGCTCAGTCGCCTTCTCCAATTCCGCCTCGGGGGAGGAGTCCTCCGCCTTGGGGTGGTTGGCGCCCAGCACGGACACGGCGGTTCGGCCGACGTCCATCGGATGGCAGGTCAGGGGCAGCAGGTCAATGGCCGCTTTGACGTTGTCTGCAAGCGCGCGGTGGGAGCGTTCAAACGTCCGGAAGCTTTTCGCTTCCGTCTCAGTGGGCAATTCACCGTGCCACAGAAGCCAGGCGACGTTCTCGAAGCTGACTTCGGCGGCCAGCTCCTGCACCGGATAACCCCGGTAGAGAAGGGAGTTCGACTCCGGATTGACCTTGGACACCGACGTGGTGTCCACGGTGACGCCCGCGAGGCCCTTGTGGATTTGGGTTTCTGTCATGCCTGGGTCTCCTTGGTCTGTGCAGATGAGGTATGGGAGGTGCGTGGGTCAGTGCCCGCCAGGCACCTTGAAGTTGAACACCGAGGCATCGAACCGGTTGTACGCCTCGTAATCGACCAGCTCATAGAGCCGGGCGCGGGTCTGCATCGAGCCGACCGCGGCCTTTTGGGTGCCGTCGGCCTTGATCGTCTCCAGCGTACGCTCCGCCGCCCCCATCGCACTACGCAGGAGGGTAACGGGGTAAATCACCATGTTCACCCCGGCCGACTCCAGCTCAGTCAGGGTGAACAGCTCGCTCTTGCCGAACTCGGTCATGTTCGCCAGGATCGGCACGTCGACGGCGCTGCGGATGGCCTCGAATTCTGACAGGTCGCGCATGGCTTCGGGGAAAATGGCGTCTGCTCCCGCATCAACCAGAGCCTTGGCACGGTCCTGGGCGGCCGCGAGCGTATCCGTACCGCGGATGTCCGTTCTAGCCATGATCAGGAAGTTGGCGTCCCGCCGTGCATCCGCAGCGGCACGTATGCGCTTTGCGGCGGTATCGACATCGACCACGTTCTTCCCATCGAGGTGCCCGCAACGCTTCGGGTTGAACTGATCTTCGATGTGGCAGCCGGCGAGACCGGCGTTCTCAAGCTCCTGCACGGACCGCGCTACGTTCATGGGCTCGCCGAAGCCTGTGTCAGCGTCGACGAGGGCGGGTAGATCGGTCATGCGGGCGATCTGCCCGGCCCGGGTTGCCACCTCTGTGAGAGTGGTCAACCCAATATCGGGCAGGCCGAGATCGTTGGCGAGCACCGCACCGGAGATGTAGACGCCATCGAAGCCCTTGTCTTCGATCAGGCGCGCCGATAGCGGGTTGAACGCACCGGGGAACTGCTGGATCCGGCCGCTGCGAAGTCCGGCCTGCAGGACCTCCCGCTTCTGCCCGGGCGTGACCGAGGAATACAGCATCTAGAACAGCCCCTTCGGTGCCTCGGCCGTCAGGACTCCGGCGGCCGCCGTCAGGTTCAGCTGGTCGAGCTCGCCGGGCGCGAGGTGTGGGAGGCGCTGCACTACGTCGAGGAAGCGCTCCACCTCGGAATCGTCGACGACTCCGGCGGCGAGCGTCCTCAGCTTGGCAATGTACTGTTCGCGGGCGAACGGGCGGGCTCCCAGCGGGTGTGCGTCGGCGACCGCGATCTCGTCCGTGACCACAGTGCCGTCGGTCAGCGTGATTTCCACGCGACCCCCGAACGCCTTCTCGCTGATGTCGAGTGAGTGGTAGCGCCGGGTCCATTCGGCGTCCTCCACGGTGGTGACCTTCCGCCACAACTCGACGGTGTCAGGCCGGCCTGCGCGAACAGGTGTGTAGGAGTCCACGTGATGCCATGCCCCGTCCTGGAGTGCGACGGTGAAGATGTAGGGGATCGAGTGGTCGAGCGTTTCCCGGGATGCAGTCGGATCATACTTCTGCGGGTCGTTGGCACCGGATCCGATCACGTAATGGGTGTGGTGTGAGGTGTGGATCCGGATGCTGCTGACCTTTTCCGGATCCGTGACCTCCGGATGGGAGCCGTGGAGGCGCCGGGCAAGGTCGATCCAGGCTTGTGCCTGGTACTCCGCGGAATGTTCCTTGGTGTAGGTGTCCAGGATGGCGCGCTTCGCTTCGCCGGCCGCAGGCAGCGGCACTTCGTACTGGGCGTCCGGACCGTCCAGCATCCAGGCGATGACTCCGTCCTCACCCTCGTAGATCGGGGTGGGGGAGGTCTGGCCGCGCATCGCCCGGTCTACGGCTTCAATGGCCATCTTGCCGGCGAAGGCGGGGGCGTGCGCCTTCCACGTGGAAATCTCGCCCTTGCGCGACTGCCGGGTTGCCGTCGTCGTATGCAGGGCCTGGCCAACCGCCTGGAAAATGGTTTCGACGTCGAGACCAAGCAGCGTACCAATGCCGGCTGCCGCGGACGGGCCCAGGTGGGCGACGTGGTCGATCTTATGCTTGTGCAGGCAGATTGCCTTGACGAGGTCCACCTGGATCTCGTAGCCGGTGGCGATGCCGCGCAGCAGGTCTGCACCCGAGGCCCCGGTGTGCTGGGCCACCGCGAGGATGGCGGGGATATTGTCGCCGGGGTGTGAATAATCGGCGGCGAGGAAAGTGTCGTGGTAGTCCAGTTCCCGGACCGCCACTCCGTTGGCCCAGGCGGCCCACTCAGGACTTGACTTCTCATCGATCCCGAAGACGGCGGCGCCGCGTCCGTTGGCCGAAACCGCATGGCTTCCCGCCTGTGCGCGGGCGGCGATGATCGGCGCACGGTTCAGTGAGGCAACTGCCACGGAAGCATTGTCGATGATCCTGTTAATCACCATGTCGGTGACATCTACGTCGACGCCAACGGGGTCGGCCGCTACCTCAGCGATCTTCCAGGCGAGCTGGCCGGTACGGGGCAGGTTCTCGTCGCTGCGGTGGACACGGACTTGGTGGTGCTCAACCATAGGCGGTTTCCTCTCGGGTTGTGGATCCAGGGTCGATCCGGGCAGCCAGCAGGTACTGGAGGCTGTTATGGAGATGTACTTTGGTGGATGCTGAGGCGAGATCGGCGTTGCCCTGGGCGATCGAGCGGGCGATCTGCGCATGTTCGGTCGCTGAGGCGAGCAGGCGGGCGGCGTCGTCCCTGGCGAGCCGGCGCACACGTGACAGGTGCGTGCGAAGTTGCTTCTGAGCCTGCACCAGGTAGGGATTCGCGGCCGCTGTGTCAATGGCCGTATCGAGTTCAGCAACCAGCTTGTAGTACTCGTGTTGTTCGCTGGAGGAGCTCCCGATCAGCGCCGGAGCCGACTCAAACTTGGTCGTCAGTGTGTTGAAAACATCCTGATCCCCTCGCTTTGCGGCGAGAACTGCAGCCGTGCAGTCAAGTGAGATTCGAACGGCGAACAGTTCCGAAATCTTCTCCAAAGAAACGTCACTTACAACGACGCCGCGGCCCCGGTGAGCGGCCGTCAAGCCTTCCGCGGTCAACCGCGAGAGGGCTTCACGCAGCGGGGTTCGGGATACGCCGAGCCTTGCGGACTGCTCGAGTTCCCCGAGGACGGTGCCGGGACTCAGACGCCACTCGATGATGTCCGACCGAAGGGTTTCGTAGGCGCGATCACTCGCTCGCGCTGACCCTGCTCTGGACTCCTGCACACCCCCAATGTATACAGAACAGGCTCATAAGGGCAATGGCGCCGCTGCTTCGAGGGGACGCGCGCGGCTTGCTGTATACATTCACGATGCCATCATGCAACCACGACGACGACGGCACACAGGTGAGTGCCGCCGTCGTCGTTGGTGCCTGCCTGTGATCAGGCGTCCTGCGGGTACTTCTCCTGCACAGCCGCCCAGTCCCCGGTCTGCGCGATCGGATCCATCCAGAGGATCTCCCAGGAGTGGCCGTCCGGGTCCGCGAAGGTGCGGGAGCGCATGAAGCCGTAGTCCTGAGGCTTGCCCTCGGTGCCGCCGGCCGCCAGTGCCTTTTCGACGAGCTCGTCGATCTCTTCGGGGGAGTCGACGTTGATTGCATTCAGCACCGCCGACGTCGTCGTGGTGTCGGCGATCTCCTTGTCGGTGAACTGCCGGTAGTGGTCGTGGGTCAGGATCATGATGTAGATGTTCTCGCTCACCACGATGGATCCTGCATTGTCGTCGCTGAACGCCGGGTTCAGCGTCCAACCGAAGCTGGTGTAGAAGTCCTTCGACTTCTGCAGGTCCTTCACGGGGAGGTTGATGAATACGCTGGTCACTGTGCTCTCCTTCTAACGGGTTTCCGGCGGCGTGGATGCTCGCTTACCCAGTAGACGGCGCCTCTCGCGAAAAATCATCGGTTCAGTCACAAAATTCCTGCGAACTTTCCATGAAGTGCCACTACGCTCGGATTCATGCACTCCACGATGGACCCGGAGCGGGTGGAAAAGCCGGTCGCGTCGGTCGAGCAGGACCTTGAAACCTACCGGCGGGAACTGACCGGTTACTGCTACCGCATGCTGGGCTCCGGATCGGAAGCGGAAGACGCGGTCCAGGAGACCATGATCAAGGCGTGGAACGGCTGGGACTCATTCGGCGGACGCTCCTCCACACGGACGTGGCTCTACAGGATCGCCCACAACGTATGCATCGACATGTTGCGCAGCCCGCAGCGGCGCGCGCGCCCGATGGAGCTCGGGCCGTCAACACCCACGTCCGAAGCCGTGCTGGGCGCACCGTTGCCGGAGAGTGTCTTCGTGCAGCCGATCGCGGACGGGTTGGTCATCGATCTGACGGCCGATCCGGCCGACGTCGCGCTCGCAAAGGAATCCATCCGGCTCGCTTTCGTGGCGGCGCTGCAGCACCTGCCGCCCCTGCAACGCTCGGTCCTTATCCTGTGCGAGGTGCTGGCGTGGAAAGCCAGTGAGGCCGCAGCCCTCCTGGAACAGACGGTGGCGGCCGTAAACAGCGCGCTGCAGCGCGCACGGAAGACGCTGGCAGCCCGGCGCGGGCCGTCGTTGATGTCCACTATGGACAGTCGGCACACGGTTCTGCTCGAACAGTACGTCGAGGCCTTCGAGACCTACGACATTGACCGACTGGTGTCGCTACTACGTGATGACGCCGTCCTGTCCATGCCTCCGTTCAACCTGTGGCTCAGCGGGCCGGAGAACTGCGCGGCCTGGTTCCTGGGCAAGGGAATCGTCTGCAAGGACAGCAGGCTGCTGTCTGTGATGGTGAACGGCACCGCGGGATTCGGCGCCTACCACTTCGTTGAGCCCGGCCTGTGGGAGCCCTTCGCCATCCAGGTCATCGAAACGCGCGAGGGCAAAATAGTCGGCCACCACAACTTCCTCTACCCGGAGCTGTTTCCGGCGTTCGGACTGCCGGCGAAGGTGGACGAGCGCTAGCGGCTCCAGGTGTATTCAAGCTCAGGCCGGCCCCGGGTTCCATACCGCGGCATGCGCCGTGCGGACCCGCTGTCGGCCAGGTACTCAAGATACCGGCGCGCCGTTACGCGGGACAGCTCCAATGAGGACGCCACCTCCACGGCTGACACCGGTTCTTTCGCTGAGGAGAGGAAGGACACGACGGCGCGCAGCGTCTCGTCGGAAAGCCCCTTCGGAAGGCTACCCTGCGAGGGCGGCCGCAGTGCCGCAAGGGCGTTGTCGACTTCCGACTGGGTGGTCGACGACGCCTGCGCGTGGAGACTGTCCCGGAACTGCCGGTAGTTGCCCAGTTTCTCGCTGAACGCCGAGTAGGTGAACGGCTTGATCAGGTACTGCACAATGCCTGAGGAGATTGCCGACCGGACCACGGCAAGGTCCCGCACCGCGGTGATCGCAATGACGTCGACGGCACTGCCTGAGCCCCGGATCCGGCGAATGATGTCCAGCCCGTGCAAGTCGGGCAGGTTCATGTCGAGCAGCACCAAATCAATACCACCGACGACGCCGGCACCCGGCTCCCGGCCCCGGCGCAGCATGGCCAGCGCCTCCGAACCGGTACCTGCCGTGCCGGCAAGCTCGAAGCCGGTGAGGCGCTGGACGTACAGCGCATGGGCCTCGGCGGCGATTGGATCGTCTTCGACGACGAGCACCCGGATGGGGAGTTCCTCTGCGTTCTCAACCATGGGCGTCAGCTTCTCAACCATGGGCGTCAGCCTTCCGTCCGTTCGATCCTGCGGTGGGCAGGCTCACCGTGAAGCGGGCGCCGTCGTCGTTGGCTATCCGGACGGTGCCGCCCAGCCTGTTTACCGCCTGCCGGACCAGCGCGAGCCCCAGCCCGCGAGCGCCCGCAGCGCCCTTGGAACTGAAGCCAAGGGTGAAGATCTCTTCCTGCTCGGCATCGGTCAGGCCCGCCCCGCTGTCGGCTACCTCAATGATGATCATGTCGGGTTTATCCGCCGCGGCCCGGATGGACAGCGTGACTGCGCGGTTCTGCGAGGAGGCTGCGGCGTCGAACGCGTTGTCCAGCAGGTTCCCGATGATGGTGACCAGGTCCCTGGGATCCATGCCCTGGGTTTCCAGCCTCCCGGCAACGTCAATGGTCAGGCGCAGGCCGCGCTCGTTCGCCTGGGCGGCTTTGCCGACGAGCAGGGCGGTAATGAACGGCTCATCGATCGCAGCCACCACCTCATCGGTGAGCTGCTGAGACTGCTCCAGGTCCTTCGTCGCGAACTCGAGGGCTTCCGCGCGGCGGTCCAACTCGATCAGGGAGACGATTGTGTGTAGCCGGTTCGCATGCTCGTGCGTCTGGGCGCGCAGGGCGCCGGTCAAGGTGCGCATGGTCTGGACCTCATCGGACAGCGCCTCAAGTTCGGTGTGATCACGGATGGTGGTCACCGTACCCAGCGGTTTGGCACCGGTGTCCGGGATTGCGGGCTCCTGGTTGACCACCAGCACGCGGTCGTCCGTGACGTGGAACTCCCCGCTCGCACGGCGCCCGCTCGTGAGCAGGTCACTGATGGACGGCGGCAGCCCGACGCCGGCGGCGTGCCTCGGGTGGCCGGGAACGGCAGGCGGGAGATTGAGCAGGGACGCTGCCTGATCGTTGTACAGCACCAGTTCACCCCGCGGGTTTGTCAGAACCAGCCCGTCCCGGACGGAGTGGAGCACAGAGTCGTAGAACACGAACATGCGCGAAAGCTGTTCCGTCCCGAGGCCTAGCGTTGCCCGGCGCAGGTGACGGCTGAGCAGCAGTGACACGATCGTGCCCGCCGTCAACGCGCCAAGGGCAATGAGCCAGACCAGGGGAAGCTGCGCATTACGGGCAATGGACACGGTATCCACGGTCACGCCGGCCGAGACGAGGGCCGTGACGTCGTCGTCGTTCGTTAGGACGGGAACGATGGCCCGGACCGACGGGCCCAAAGTCCCCGTGAAGACTTCCACATGCGAGTCGCCGGCGAGCGCCTGATCGACCGAGCCGATGTACTCCCCGCCGATCTCACTTTCGTTGCGGTGCGTGTAGCGGGTGCGGTCGGTATCCATGATCGTTACGAAGTCCACGCCCAGTTCATCCATGACCTGGGTCGCGTAGGGCTGTAGCAGTGCGCTCGGATTGGTGCTCTGCACGGCGTTCAGGACGAACGGATCATTGGCGAAGGTCGTCGCTACATCGAGCATCCGCTGCGAGGCCGCGTCGAACGTGTTCTCCTCGGCATCGAGGTAGAGGACCCAGGAGATTGTCGAGGTCAACGCCAGAACGAAGACGAGCTGCCCCACGAAGAATTGACGGGCAAGACTCCACCTCTTCATCCTCACGCTCCTTTCATCCGTCGACGCCTCGGCTTATCGGCCCCGGCGAACAGTATGAACGCAATGGTGACCCACATCACTGTAACGCCGCACGATAGGTAGCGACCCGGCCAAAGGGCCGCCTACCAGCATAAGGAGTTGCACAATGGCGAAGACGCCAGCACAGGCTGCCTCAGCAGCAGCCAAACCCCGCAAGAGAGTGGACAAGACCCACACGCTCTACATTGCGGTCATCGCGGCCGTCATTCTTGGCGCCATCGTGGGCCTCGTGGCACCCGAGGTTGCCGTCTCACTGAAGCCGATCGGCACGGCCTTCATCGGCCTGATCAAAATGATGATCGCGCCGATCATCTTCTGCACCATCGTGCTCGGCATCGGCTCGATCGCCAAGGCGGCGACCGTCGGTAAAGTCGGCGGCCTCGCACTTGGCTACTTCATGCTCATGTCGACCTTCGCGCTCGGCATTGGCCTCGTGGTGGGCAACATCGTCCAGCCGGGCGCAGGCCTGGATATCTCCGGAGCAACCTATGACGACTCCCAGCTTGCCGAGTCCGAGGGCACCGTTGACTTCCTGCTCGGCATCATCCCTGACACGCTGCTGAGCTCGCTGACCGGAACCAGCATCCTGCAGACTCTCTTCGTCGCGCTGCTGGTCGGTTTCGCGCTTCAGAAGATGGGACCTGCAGGCAGGCCGGTTCTCCGCGGTATCGGGCACATCCAGGCCCTGGTCTTCCGGATCCTCATCATGGTCATGTGGCTGGCGCCCATCGGAGCGTTCGGTGCGATTGCCGCCGTCGTCGGGGAAACCGGGGTCCAGGCGATCGTGAGCATGTTCACTCTGATGGCCGCGTTCTACGTCACATGCATCATCTTCATTGTTGTGATCCTGGGCGGGCTGCTGAAGCTCGTCACCGGCGTCAACATCTTCAAGCTGATGAAGTACCTCGGTAGAGAGTACCTGCTGATCTTCTCAACCTCGTCTTCCGAGGCAGCGCTGCCCCGCCTGATTGCAAAGATGGAGCATCTGGGTGTCTCCAAGCCGGTTGTCGGCGTCACGGTTCCCACCGGATACTCCTTCAACCTGGACGGCACCGCGATCTACCTGACGATGGCCTCACTATTCGTTGCATCAGCCCTCGGCACACCGCTTGCCCTCGGCGAGCAGATCTCGCTGCTGATCTTCATGATTATTGCTTCGAAGGGCGCAGCCGGCGTCACCGGTGCAGGCCTGGCCACGCTGGCAGGCGGACTGCAGTCGCACCGGCCGGACCTGGTGGACGGTGTGGGACTGATTGTTGGCATTGACCGCTTCATGTCCGAAGCACGCGCACTGACCAACTTCACCGGCAACGCCGTCGCCACCCTTCTGATCGGTACCTGGACCAAGGAGATTGAGCGTGGCCAGGTGGACGAGGTGCTCGCAGGACGCCTCCCGTTCGACGAGTCGACCATGAGCGCCGGACACTTCGAGGACGCCCATGCGGACACCGCTGAAGACGGCGCCGAGACGAAGACCGACGTCGCCGAAGCGCACCTCGAAGGGCGCGAGGGAGAGCGCGTAGGCGCAACCCGTTAGAAGGCACGCATCGACTCTCCAATAGGTGACCGTTACAGCAGTCAAACAGTCACCTATTGGGGAGTCGATTGCTTTAATCCGCGGAAGCTTGAACCTCAACTTGAGACTCAAGGCTCGCGCACCGTGACTCCGGTATTTCCACGGCTCAGTGTGGCAGCGGTTGTAACGTGGTGAAGCAAGCGAGCAGTAACTTGTTACTGGACAAGCACTAGACGGAAGCGTGGATAGATACGTGAGTAGCGAACAGGGTTCCACAACTCTGAAGGACGCAACCGACTCAGAGATTGGCCCCACCGGACGTCCGATCACCGAATTTCCCGAGCCGCCGGTCCTGGCCTCGCACGGACCCGCGCGCGTTATAGCGATGGTGAACCAGAAGGGTGGCGTTGGCAAGACCACCTCCACCATCAACCTCGGAGCTGCGCTCGCCGAAGCCGGCCGCCGCGTCCTCCTGGTCGATTTCGATCCGCAAGGCGCGCTCTCCGCAGGGCTCGGCACCAACCCGCATGAGCTGGACGTCACCGTCTACAACGTCCTCATGGACCGCAAAGTCAATATCGAGGATGCTATCCAGCGAACCGGCGTCGAGAATATCGATTTGCTGCCGGCCAACATCGATCTCTCCGCAGCCGAAGTGCAGCTGGTCAACGAGGTAGCCCGCGAGCAGGTCCTGGACCGTGCACTGCGCAAGGTCGAGGACAACTACGACGTCATCCTGATCGATTGCCAGCCGTCCCTCGGCCTGCTGACCGTCAACGCACTCACTGCGGCGCACGGCGTCATCATCCCGCTGATCTGCGAGTTCTTCGCGCTCCGTGCCGTAGCCCTTCTGGTCGAGACGATCGAAAAGGTCCAGGACCGCCTCAACCCGCGCCTCCATGTGGATGGCGTGCTGGCCACGATGTATGACGCGCGGACCCTTCACAGCCGCGAGGTCATCGCCCGCCTGGTTGAGGCGTTCGGCGACAAGGTGTTCCAGACGGTCATCAAGCGCACCATCAAGTTTGCTGACGCCACGGTCGCCGCGGAACCGATCACCTCCTATGCGGGCAACCATGCGGGGGCTGACGCATACCGGAACCTTGCGCGTGAACTCATCTCGCGCGGCGGCGCTCCCTAGCGGGGCCACCCCTGCCAATGGTGCAGGAAGCCAACGACGACGGCGCCTCCTCCCTCACGCCCGAGGCCGCCGGAACCGTCCGCTTCGAAGTCCGGCTCGATAACTTCAGTGGGCCCTTCGACCTGCTGCTGAGCCTGATCTCGAAGCATGAACTGGATATCACCGAGATTGCCCTCGCCAGGGTCACGGACGAATTCATCGGGTATATTCGTGCGCTCAGTGCGGCCGGGGATGATTTTTCACTTGATGAAGCGAGCGAGTTCCTCGTCATCGCCGCCACCCTGCTGGACCTGAAGGCCGCGCGGCTGCTGCCATCCGGTGAAGTAGAGGACGAAGAGGACATCGCGCTCCTTGAGGCCCGCGACCTGCTGTTTGCCAGGCTCCTGCAGTACAAGGCCTTCAAGGAAATCGCGCGCTTCCTGGGGGAGCGGCTCGTCGAGGAAAGCAAGCGTTTCCCCCGCGATGTGGCACTGGAACCCGAGTATGCGGCAATGATGCCGGAACTCTCATGGCGAATGTCTCCGCCGGACTTTGCTGCGCTCGCTGCCAAGGCGCTTGAACCGCGTGAGCCTGCCCCTACGGAAGTGGGCATCGGGCACCTGCACGCTCCGGCGGTGAGCGTACGTGAGCAGGCGGACATCCTCGGGCACCGGCTGCAGGAGCATGGAACGCTGTCATTTCGTCAGCTCACTGCAGACGCGGACTCCCTGCTGGTGGTGGTAGCGCGCTTTCTGGCACTCCTGGAGATGTTCCGCGATACGGTCATCACGCTGGATCAGGCAGCGCCGCTGGGGGAGCTGACCGTGCGCTGGTCCGCCGGCGAGCGGGAATGGGACGCGTTGAGCATCAGCGAGGAGTACGACGTGGATGTGCCTACGCAGGACAAGTTGCCGGTTGCTGCGAATCTAGAGAAAGGAGAAGCACGTGAGTGAGCAGACGGAGGAAGCAGTCCTGGGCGCCGGTGCTGTGGATGTCGGCTCCCTGCCCGGCGGGGTCCCGGCAGCGGTGGAAGCGGTCCTCCTCGTCGTCGAGGAGCCGGTGACCGAAATCCAGCTGGCCGCGGCTCTGGAGGTGCCGGTCGCTGAGGTCCGGGAGGCCCTCGAAGCGCTGCGGGCGGAGTATGACGGCTATACTAATCAAGGTCCAGATACCGGATCACCACGACGCCGGGGTATTGAGCTTCGAAATGTCGCAGGCGGATGGCGGTTTTTCACGCGCGGCGACTTCGCCGCCGTCGTCGGACGCTTTGTCCTGGAAGGCCAGAGTGCGCGTCTTTCGCAGGCAGCCCTCGAGACCCTCGCGGTGATTGCATACCGGCAGCCGGTATCGCGTTCGCGGGTGTCGGCTATCCGTGGAGTGAACGTGGACGGCGTGGTGCGGACACTCGTTCAGCGGGGGCTGATCGTTGATGTCGCCAATGATCCGGAGACCGGCGCCGTGCTCTACGGGACCACGCCGCTTTTTCTGGAAAGATTGGGTATCGGCACCGTGGCTGATCTGCCGAAGCTTTCACCGCATTTGCCCGGTCTTGAGAACCTGCAGGACTTCGACGAGACCACATACTAACCACAGCTAAGGATTTTCAATGACACAGGCGCCCCGCTCCGGATCCGGAAGGAACCGCGCCGGCCGTAACAGTGCCCAGGACCCATCGGGGAAGACCGGGCAAAACCGGGATGACGCGAAGACCGGGCGTGCCGGCAAGGGAACGGCCAGTGGGAAAGGCGCGCCGAAGGCTGCGGGCAAGGGGCAGAAGGGCACGGCTGGAACCGGTCAGAAGGGCTCGGCTCCGTTCGCGAAGGAACGGTTCGGCCGCAGTCTTGGCCCCGTGCACCGTCCCCGCCGGCCCAAGGCGCCTCCCGTTGACCGGCTGGATGTCCACGATCCGGATGGTGTCCGCCTTCAAAAGGTCATGGCCTCCGCCGGCGTCGCATCCCGCCGCGTATGCGAGGACATGATCCGCGAGGGCCGCGTTGAGGTGGACGGAAGCATTGTCACTGACCTCGGCGTGCGCGTGGACCCTGAGAAAGCGGCTATCCATGTGGACGGCATTCGTCTCCAGCTCAACGAGACCATGGTCTACTACGCATTCAACAAGCCCAAGGGCGTTGTTTCCACGATGGAAGACCCCGACGGCCGCCCGTGCATCACTGATTTCCTGAAGAACCGCAAGGGCGAGCGCCTCTTCCATGTCGGCCGTCTCGACGTCGCAACCGAGGGCCTGCTGCTGCTGACCAACGACGGCGAACTGACCAACCGCCTCACCCACCCTTCCTTCGAGGTGCCGAAGACCTACCTCGTGCAGGTCCGCGGTCCCATGGCACACGGACTCGGCGCCCAGATGAAGGAAGGCATCGAGCTTGAGGACGGCATTGCGAAGGTTGACTCCTTCCGGCTTGTGGACTCAACCCCGGGCCACGTGCTGGTGGAGGTAGTGCTGCACTCCGGCCGCAACCGCGTAGTCCGCAGGTTATTCGACGCCATCGGGCACCCCGTGGAGCGGCTTGTCCGCACCCAGTTCGGCCCCATCCGGGTCGGCGATCAGCGTCAGGGCAGCATCCGCGTACTTGGCCGTCAGGAAGTTGGGCACCTCCTGGCCGCTGTGGAGCTGTAGGCGATGACCGTAGTCAATAACGGCGGCACCCATCTGTCCGGGCCGGTGCTGGTCATCGGGACGGGTCTGTTGGGCACAAGTATCGGACTGGGTCTGCGCCGTCGGGGTATCGACGTCGTACTCTCCGACATTTCGCCGTCCACCCAGGCCGTTGCACAGGACATCGGCGCCGGGCGCACGATCGCAGAGGCCGGGCTTGGTTTTGCCCCTGAACTGGTTGTCGTTGCCGCACCTCCGGATGTGACCGGCACGCTGGTCCTGGACGCCCTCGCAACCTACCCGGCCGCCGTCGTCGTCGATATTGCCAGCGTCAAGGACGCTGTGCTTGCCGAAGTGCGCAAGGAGTCCGACGACGACGCCCTCTCGCGTTATGTGGGCACGCACCCGATGGCAGGGCGGGAGAAGTCCGGGCCGGTGGCTGCGCGGGCTGAGCTGTTTACCTCCATGCCGTGGGTGATTTGCGCGGCCGCAGAAAGTGCGCCTCAGTCCGTCCGTATCGCCGAGGCGCTGGCGATTGACCTCGGGGCGGTCGTAGCGCGAATGTCGGCCGAGGAGCACGATCAGTCGGTGGCGGTGATCTCGCATCTGCCGCAGGTGCTCTCTTCGCTGCTCGCCAGCAGGTTGCAGGACACGCCGGCTCACGCGCTGTCGCTGGCCGGTAACGGGCTGCGCGACGTGACGCGGATCGCGGCGAGCGATCCCCGGCTGTGGGTGCAGATCCTGTCCGCCAACGCCGGGCGCCTGGTGGAGATTCTGTACGGTGTCCGTGAGGATCTGAACCGGCTGATCGGCACGCTGGAGAATCCGCTGGGCGAAGGCGCGCGGCTGGATATGGCGCAACTGATGTCCGAGGGCAATATCGGTCAGGCGCGGATTCCCGGGAAGCACGGCACCCCGCCTGAGGCATTCGCGAAGCTCACCGTTCTGGTGGATGACGTGCCCGGCCAGATCGCGCGGTTGCTGACTGAAATCGGGGACACCGGCATCAACCTTGAGGACCTTCGGCTTGAGCACTCGCCCGGACGGCAGGTAGGGATGGCAGAGGTTTCGGTGCTGCCCGGCAAGCGCCATGAGCTCACCGATTTCCTGACGAGCCGTGGATGGAAGGTGGTCCAGTGACTGGAACTCTTGAGTATTTTCGACTGGGCAAATCGCTGGTCGTGGCCATCGACGGGCCTTCGGGCTCCGGCAAGTCCAGTGTCAGCCGGGAGACCGCCCGCCGCTTGCATGCTGCGTACCTCGATACCGGTGCGATGTACCGCGCGGTCACTCTGCACTGCCTGGAGAAGGGCATCGATTTCGCCGACGCCGGCACTGTGGAGCGGGCAGCCCGCGAACTTGACCTTGTGATCAGCACCCGGCCGGACACCGAATCGGTGCTGGTCAGCGGCATCGATGTCACGGACGCGATCCGCGAGCCACACGTATCCGGGGCGGTAAGCGCCGTCGCAACCACCCTCGGTGCGCGCAGCGAGTTGATCCGCAGGCAGCGCCAGATCATCGCCGACTCGCACCACCGGATTGTCGTGGAGGGCCGGGACATCACCACAGTCGTCGCGCCCGAAGCAGAGGTCCGGATCCTGCTGACGGCGTCCGAAGAAGCGCGGCTGCGACGCCGCGGGGTCCAGTTGGGCGGAACACAGACTGCCGCGCAGTTGAAGCAGCAGGTACTGGTGCGCGATGCGAAGGACTCATCAGTGGTGAACTTTCAGCAGGCAGCCGATGGTGTGGTAACCGTTGACTCATCGGACCTGGATTTTGAGCAGACAGTGACGGCGGTGCTGGAGGTTGTCAGCACCGTTGCACACCAATAAGGACGAAGGATCGCGATCATGAGCGAGAACCAGACCGGGCTTGACGAAGAGTACGAGCCGACAGGCGACGACTCCGTTGCCGAGCACACCCACGCCCTGGATGAGGCGGAGGCCGAGCGCCGCGCCGAGTCGCTGCGCGCCGGGCTGGCCGAGTACGAGCTCGACGACGAAGATGCGGCCCTCCTCGCGCAGGAGTTGGGAGATTACGACGACGAAGCCTCCGTGCGGCTCGATCCCGTGCTCGCAATCGTCGGCCGTCCGAATGTTGGCAAGTCTACCCTCGTGAACCGTATCCTCGGCCGCCGCGAAGCAGTTGTGGAGGACACCCCGGGCGTCACACGCGACCGGGTCATGTACTCGGCGACGTGGAACGGCTCCAACTTCACGCTGGTGGATACGGGTGGTTGGGAACACGACGCCCGCGGAATCCACGCCCGCGTGGCCGATCAGGCGGAGGCCGCCGTCGACCTCGCCGATGCCGTGTTATTGGTGGTCGATGCGACCGTGGGCGCCACGGCGACTGACGAAGCCGTAGTCCGGATGCTGCGCCGCAAGAAAAAGCCTGTCATCCTCGTGGCCAACAAGGTCGATGACATTCAGAACGAGGCCGACGCTGCGGCCCTCTGGTCCCTCGGTTTTGGGGAGCCGATGCCGGTTTCGGCACTGCATGGCCGTGGAACGGCAGACATGCTGGACAAGGCAGTCGAGGTGATGCCGGAGTTCTCCGAGCACGGGGGGCTGGAGCGGTCCGGCGGTCCGCGCCGCGTGGCGTTAATCGGACGTCCGAATGTCGGCAAGTCTTCCCTGCTGAACAAGCTGGCCGGTACCGAACGCGTTGTTGTGGACCCGCTTGCCGGCACCACGCGTGACCCGGTGGACGAGATGATCGAGCTCGGCGCCCGGGTATGGCGCTTCGTTGACACGGCGGGCATCCGGCGCCGCGTTCACATGCAGCAGGGTGCTGACTTCTACGCTTCGCTGCGTACGCAATCGGCCCTCGAGAAGGCCGAGGTGGCCGTGGTGCTGCTGGCGGTCGATGAGGTGCTGAGCGAGCAGGACGTCCGCATCCTGAATCTGGCCATCGAATCCGGCAGGGCGTTGGTTCTCGCTTTCAATAAGTGGGACCTGCTCGACGACGAACGCCGCCGGTACCTGGAACGCGAGATCGAGCAGGACCTGGCGCACGTCGAGTGGGCTCCGCGGGTGAACATCTCCGCAAAGACCGGGTGGCACAGGGACCGTCTGGTGCCGGCGCTGGACCGGGCGCTTGAGTCCTGGGACAAGCGCATCCCCACCGGCAAGCTGAACGCCTTCCTCGGGGAACTGGTGGCGGCCTACCCTCACCCGGTACGTGGCGGTAAGCAGCCCCGGATCCTGTTCGGGACGCAGGCGTCTTCGCGACCACCGCGCTTTGTGCTGTTCACCACGGGGTTCCTGGATCCCGGGTACCGACGGTTCATCACGCGCCGGCTCCGTGAAACGTTCGGTTTCGAGGGGACGCCGATTGAGGTTTCGATGCGGGTCCGCGAGAAGCGTGGGCGCAAGAAGTAGCTTTTTTGGAGGGTCCCGGTTCGTGCCTCATGGTACGGATAGGATAGGATTCTTCAGGTGGTTCGGACGGAAATGTCCGGGCCGATCGGGATGTGGCGCAGCTTGGTAGCGCACTTGACTGGGGGTCAAGGGGTCGCAGGTTCAAATCCTGTCATCCCGACAGATGAAAGCCGCTCAGCACCGGGAAATAGTCCGGATGCGAGCGGCTTTTCTGTGTCGGTTACCCGAATCCGGGTGTGCTCACGCTGTAATCGCTTGTTCGATTTCCTTCGACGAGAGACGGCGCTCTCCCACGTAGTACAGCACGGAATCCGCCGGAAGCTGAGTGTCCCAGCCGGGGTTGATGACCGATCCTTCGTGCTGAACGGCCAGCACCGTGGTGGTGAAAGTCCGTCCCAAGGCTGCCTGGACCTCTCCGAAACGAATACTCGAAGGCGTTCCAGGTAAAGGCGTGCTGTAGGTGTTGCGTCCGCCGTGGCTCATGAGGTCTGCGTAGACAATAGCGATGCCCGGGTCCTGCAACTCTTCAGTCGCCAAACGGGGCGAGTGCCACTGGACGCAGCGGACGTCGTCGTCGACGTAGGAGAAGTTGCGGGCACGGCTCATATCGCGGAGGGTCACGACGGTGTGCGCGTCTGGGTTCACGTGGGTCACCGCGACGGTGAGCGCCAATGCTTCATTGTCGTCCCGGGCATCGATGAGTATCCGTGCGGCGCGGTGCACACCTGCGCGTCGCAACACGCTTTCCTCTGACAGGTCACCGCGGACGAATCCGAGATCCGGCTGTTCGGGCATCGGATTCTGCTGCACGTCTTCCCACACGCACAGCGCAACCGGGTGCGTTTCATCGGCAGTTATCTCGCGGACCAGGCGTTCGGTACGTCCGGCGGTATAACCGACGATCACCAAGTGGTCCGAGAGGTTCAGATCCAACTGACCCTTCATGCGTTGTCCCTTCGCATTGTCGATCGCCGAAGCGATCCTGGTGAAGAGGGTCGTCAGTGTGACGATGCCTCCGATGATGACGTAGACGCCGACAAGGTGCCCACCGACGGTGGTGGGAAAGAAGTCGCCGTACCCGACAGTCGACGCCGTGACCATGAACCACCACCAATAGTTCTCGACAGCCGTGATGGTGTTGGAGGAGGGCTCTGCCCAGATCATCAATGGCCAACTCGTGAGGAAGACTGTGACGATGATGAGCGCGGGCAATCCCCAGGTGTGGGCGCGACCAAGTCGGCGGATCAGGCGGGACAGTACAAACGGCACCGTGGATAGTCCTTCCTTGTGGTCGGGCACACCGTTTGACCCTACGCTGAATCCCGCGGCCGGGTCACCTGAATGCCGCTTGAGGGGCCTCGACATGAGAAATTTGGAATATGAATAACGCTCAGCCCCGGCCGGCTCGTCCTCAGCACGTCTTCGAGGTGATACGCCGCGCTTGGGTAACCCCGCATCTTGCGCGTATTACGTTGGGCGGCGCCGGATTCGACACCTTCGAACCCAAAGCGGTGACTGATAGCTACGTGAAGCTGCTGTTTGCCAGGCCCGAGCTCGCTCTCGAACCTCCCTACGACCTCGCGGCCCTTCGCGCACAACTTCCGCCTGAGGATGTACCGGTTACGCGCACCTACACCGTGAGGCGGGTTAACCACACTGAACGCATTCTGGACATCGACTTCGTTGTCCATGGAGATGAGGGCCTTGCCGGTCCGTGGGCTGCGCGGGTTCAGCCGGGGGAGCGCATCGCGCTGATGGGGCCTGGGGGGGCCTACTCACCGGATACAACGGCGGATTGGCATCTATTTGCCGGCGATGAATCAGCGCTTCCTGCGATCGCGGCCGCGCTGGAGGCGTTGCCCGCGGAAGCTGTCGGGGTCGCGTTCCTCGAGGCTGGTGGTCCTGACGATGTGATCAACTTACAGAAGCCCTCCGGCGTGGATGTGGTGTGGGTTGAGCGGGGGAAGCGGGACGATTTGACGAAGACGCTGCTCGCTTCGGCGGTGAAATCGTACGAGTGGCCCGTCGGGCGGGTTCAGGTCTTTGCACATGGCGAGCGGGAGTCTATGAAGGCGTTGCGAGATGTCTTCCTGAAGGAGCGGGGACTGGGCAAGGACCAGTTGTCGCTCTCGGGTTATTGGGCTGCCGGCCGGACGGAGGATCGTTTCCAGGCAGAGAAGCGTGAGCCGATCGGCGTGATCCTGCCGTCCTGACGGCGCGTCGACGCGCCAGTCCTCGGCTAGTTGGCGGGTGGTGCAGAGTATGTTTGGGAGCATGGCATCCGAGGCAATAGTTTTATCCGTTGATGGGCCGAACGGCACCCGCGAGGTCCGCATTTCCAGTCCGAGCCGCATCATGTGGCCGGATCTCGGGCTGACGAAGCTCGATCTCGCCAAGTACCTGGTCGATGTCGGGGACGCTTTCATCACGGCCAATGGTGGCAGGCCGCTCGCCTTGCAACGCTTCGGCGACAGCATCGACGGGGAGCAGTTCTTCTCGAAGAACCCTCCGAAAGGTGCCCCGGACTACATCCGCTCGGTCAAGGTGGTTTATCCGAGTGCGCGCTCGCACCCGCAGCTGGTTATCGATGAGCCGGCCGCCGCGGTCTGGGCAGCGCAGATGAATACCGTTGTTTTCCATCCGTGGCCTTCGCGCGCCGAGAATTCGGACAACCCCGACCAGCTGCGGATCGACTTGGACCCGCAGCCGGGAACAGATTTCGACGACGCCGTCCCCGCCGCCATCGAGCTACGGAAAGTCTTGGCGGAGGTGGGCCTCAACGCATTCCTCAAGACCTCCGGCAACCGGGGGATTCATGTGTATGCGCCGATCGAGCCGGTCAAGGAGTTCCTTGATGTCCGGCATGCCGTCATCGCTGCGGCGCGTGAGCTGGAACGGCGCATGCCAGACAAGGTCACCACATCGTGGTGGAAGGAAGAACGCGGCGAGAAAGTCTTCGTGGACTTCAACCAGGCGAATCGCGATCGGACTATCGCCGGTGCCTACAGTCCACGGGCACTGGCTCATGCTCCGGTCTCGTGTCCAATAACGTGGGATGAGTTGGAGAAAGTGAACCCGAGCGATTTCACGATTCTGACCGTTCCGGACCGGCTGAAGTCGGTCGGCGACCCATGGGCCACCTTCCACGAGGAGCCAGGGACGATCGATACTCTGCTCGAGTGGTGGCAGCGTGACCTTGATTCCGGCTTGGGGGAACTGCCCTTCCCGCCCGACTACCCGAAGATGCCGGGCGAGCCGCCCCGAGTTCAACCGAGCCGGGCGAAGAAGGACAAGTAACGACTACTGGCAGCCCCAAGCTGAAGGATCTTCTTCGCAGGTTCCATCGACGAGGCGGTTGTCGGAACGCCAGATGCTGATCGGGTGCGGTTCCGATTCCACGGCTGCTTGTCCCGCGATGGGGATCCAGGGTCCGCCGTTGACGGAGTAGTCGCCGTTGAATCGTGTGGTGAGGACGAGGTTGTAGTCTCCGGTTTCCTCGTAGACGTGGCTGGTTGGTGTTTCGACCATGAGCCAGTCTTCTTCGGGGACGGAGTTACCTGCCGTCATGGTCGTCCTGGTGGTGCCGTCGCCGTAGTTCCAGTCGTATTCGACCGGCCAAGCGCGGATCCGGACGTCGTCTCCGAGCGTCTCGAATGCGAATTCCTGCTCTTCGACGTTCGCCCAGACGTTGTTGTGTCCGCCGAGCAGGCCGAAGTTATTCGGCTCCGAGACTACTTCGGCCGCGATGATCGGCTGGCTCTGGAAGTCCTCAAGCGTTATGACTACTGGAGGGTCCGCGGGCTCGCCACCGTTCGGCGGTTGCGGAACGGGACTATTGGGGTAGATGCATGTCGTCTCACCGGTAGCAGTTTGTGTTGGAGGCGAGGTTGAACTGTCGACTGCAATCCACTCAACCATTGCGCCATCCTCTGCCGCGTTACATGGGGCATTGATCCGTACGCAATCCCCGGGATCGAGGAAGCTACCAACGCCTTGAAGGCATACGCGCTCATAGGTGTAGGTGATGTTCGATGGCGCAACGGGACTGTTCGTGTCGGCTACTGCGCCCATGTCTGGTTCGTTAGCGGTTTGTGCCGGATCACCACCGGCCTCTTCCGTCGTTTGATTAGTAGCAACTATTTCGCTGCCGGCAACGACTCCTTTAGCAGCTTCGTCCTCCTTCGCGTTTGCGGGTGACAAGGAAGTAGAAGCCAAGACGCAAACAATTGCGCTCAGACCCAGAAACCGCCAGATGATGGAATTCATCATGACGAGACGTCCACTGTTCCGAAGTCGAGCATCAACCATGCGCCCGTCTCGTAAACAGCGATTGTTCTGCGCAGGACGGGCTCGCCAACGGCAGGCATCGTTTCCTCAACGTCTCCATTTCGGTTGAGGACGGACAGTTCGTCTTGCTCGATTGTTATATATGAATCGACCGAACCCGATGCTGTCTGTCGAAACTTGGTTTCGTAACTCTCGAGGCGGACCTGCCCGCCGATCTGCCATCCGCCGTTCGCGTATGTATCCTCCGTGGTGCCGGCAATGACGTGGCAAGTCTTACAGCCGTCGTCTGTTACCGCCCAAAGGGGTTCGAAGTTGTTCGTTGCCTGGGCGTAATTCAACAGCTCGAACCACCACCCCGTGAACGCCTCAAGCCCCTCGATCGAGTTCTCATCCGCCAGCGCAGGCTTCTCGGGGACCGGAATGTTCACGGCGGGCCCGGCCTCGGACGCGGGAGACGGCGTGGGCGAAGCAGGAGCAGAAGGTGATGCAGATGAAGAGGCAGGCGCAGAAGCAGAAGCGGACGCCGAATCAGAAGAGGAAGTGGCATCAGGGTCACCACCCTGACACCCCGCAAGTACAAGAACAGAAAGTGCCGCACCCGCAAAAGTGCTGACCACGCGAGACTGAATCATGAATTCCCCGACCATTGGATTACCTGGACCGCAACCCATCCTAGCCAACCAGGGACCGCCGATTCAGTTATCCACAGGAGAAGTCAGGCGAGGACCTTACTGAGGTCGTACGCGGCAGGTATCTCCAGTTGCTCGAAGGTGCAGGAGCGCGCTTCCCGGTCCGGCCGCCACCGTTCAAACTGGGCGGTATGCCGGAACCGCTCGCCCTCCATCTGGTCATATCGGACTTCCACCACCCGCCGTGGATGCAACCGTACGTATGACACGTCCTTGGCAGAAGCGAACCGGCTGCGATCCGTCTCGCCGCGCACAATCTCACCGGAATCGTCCCGTATGACATCCGGTTCCAGCTCATCGACCAACTCGAGCCGCCGCTTGTCCGAGAACGCGGAAGCGCCGCCCACGTTGCGCAACTCGCCGTCGTCGTCGTACAGGCCAAGCAACAGCGAACCGACACCCTGACCGCTCTTATGGACCCGGTATCCAACCACCACAGCGTCAGCGCTCCGATGATGCTTCACCTTCAGCATGCGCCGCTTATTCGGCTCATACGCCGCAGCCAGGGGTTTGGCTACAACGCCGTCCAACCCGGCCCCCTCGAACTCGACGAGCCAGCGGCGGGCAAGTTCGACGTCGTCCGTCACCTGCGACAGATGGATGGGCGCCGCGAAAGACTCCCCGATGCCCTCCAACGCTTTCCGCCGCTGGGCGAAGGGCACCTCCAACAGGTTGTTGTCGTCGATTCCCAACAGATCAAAGGCAATGAACGACGACGGCGTCTGCTCCGCCAGCAGGCGCACGCGGCTCTCCGCGGGGTGAATGCGCTGGGAGAGCGCCTCCCAATCGAGGCGCTCCGCCCCCTGCTCACCCTGCCGGACGACTATCTCGCCGTCGACCACGCACCGCTCAGGCAGGTTCTCCAGGAGGGCTTCCACCAGCTCGGGGAAGTACCGTGTGAGAGTCTTTGATCCCCGGCTTCCGATCTCGCACTCACCGTCCGCGATGTGAATGATCGCACGGAAGCCATCCCACTTCGGCTCATAACTGAGCCCGCCCGCAACACTGTCCGGCTCCGGAACTGCGTCCATTGCCTTGGCGAGCATGGGCTGAATCGGGAAAGGCACGTCAGTCATTCTCCGATCCTGTCCTATCGCCGCTGAATTCGCTACGCAGGCACGCGCGCTACGAAGATCGACTCCAACGACGACGGCGTAACGGGGGAACGGTCCCAGCCGCCGTAGGTGCTTCCAACCTCGAATCCCGCCGACTCCAGCGCGCCGCGAACCGTCTCCTGCGAGGGGAAACGCAGCGTGCTGGGTGTGATGATCTCCTCGCCGCTACCGAGGAACCGGTGCGTCATCTCGAAGGTGACATGCTCTCCGTCCACCTGCAGAGTCGAAGCACTCCACTCGATCTCGCCGACGCCCTCCACCATTGCCCGCCGGCGCGAGAGCTGCGGTGTCCACCGCTCCCACGCACGTGCGAGCGGATTCCGGGTCTCGAAAGCCAGCTGGCCGCCGGGCCGGAGGTGATCGAACGCCCGCCTCAGGAACGCGTGCATGGAGTCATCGTCGAGGAAGACCTGGAAGGCGTGTCCGGTCATGGTGATGAGATCGAACCGCGCAGCGAGGTGCATCTCGCGTGCATCGGCGCAGACCCATTGAACCTGACCGTGCGTATCGTCCCGCCGTGCCGCGTCAAGCATGGGCGCCGCCGGGTCGAGGCCCACCACACGGTGCCCGGCGTCGGCCATCGCCAACGCAAGCACGCCCGTGCCGCAGCCAGCGTCGAGGACATCGAGTGGTCCGTAGCCGGCCAACTCCACGTAGAAGCGCACGTCTTCACGTTCGCCGTTGATCGGGTCATAAAGGGCGACCAGGCGTTCGTCGATGTAGTGCTCGTCAAGTTCCGTGTTACGCCGGGTACCGTCCATTCATTCACCGTACGGGATCCGCAGCGGTGGGCAGTGACGCACGGCACGGGGCATGTGCATATACTCGTTCGTAAGGCCCCCGATCGTAAGAGAAGGGGCCACTCTTTAAGTCGCAATCATAGCCCGGCGCCCCATGAAAGGCCGATAATGAGCAACGTTCCCGAAGACCTTCACTACACCGCTGAACACGAGTGGGTGACGTCGCCCGACAACAACGGAGTTGTGCGTGTTGGCATCACAGACTTTGCGCAGGACGCGCTCGGCGACGTGGTCTACGTCCAGATGCCTGAGGGCGGCTCGAAGGTGTCCGCCTCTGACGTTGTCGGCGAGGTGGAATCGACCAAGAGCGTCAGCGACATCTACGCCCCCGTGGCCGGAGAGGTTGTCAACCGCAATGAAGCGCTCGACGGCGACCCCGCCCTCATCAACTCGGACCCCTACGGTGATGGCTGGCTGATGGAGATCAAGGTCGAGGACGGCTCGGTCGTGGAGGAACTTCTCAGTTCTTCCGAATACGCTCAGCAGGTAGGCTAGACTCACCGGCTTAGGCAATGGAAAAGTGGCCAGCCGGGGAACCGGTCGGCCACGCATTTTGGGGAAGGAAACATCAATGGTTGGCGAGAACAACGCAGCCGCTAAGGACGCTTCGGGATCGCACGCGCCGTCACCGGAAACCACTACCATCGGGCTGCCTCCGCAAACTGCCTCTACTGCCGTGGAACCGCGGCTGACCAGCGAAGAGCTTGCCGCTGTTGCTGCACTGCCTGCCGGATCAGCCCTGCTGATCGCCCACACGGGCCCCAACGCAGGCGCGCGCTTCCTGCTGGATGAGGACGTCACCACGGCCGGGCGCCACCCCAACGCAGACATCTTCCTGGACGACGTAACGGTGTCCCGTAAGCATGCCGAGTTCCGGCGCGGCCCCGAGGGCTTCCGGGTGGAGGACGCCCGAAGTCTGAATGGAACCTACGTGAACAACGACCGCGTGGACAATGTTGTCCTGCGCAATGGCCATGAAGTGCAGATCGGCAAGTTCCGGCTCACTTTCTACGCCGCAGGTAGCTTCTCGCAGCCGCAGGGCCAGGCCTAGGGGAGTACATGCCCTCCTCCCAACCGTCCCGGCGACCCGTAGGCCTCGCTCCAGAGCGTGTCAGCGGGAATGTCCTGAACATTGGGGAAGTCCTCACCGAACTGGCCGGGGACTTTCCCCAGATCAGCGCATCCAAGATCCGCTTTCTCGAAGAAAAAGGGCTCATCACCCCGCAGCGGACCAGGGCGGGTTACCGCAAGTACACCCCTGTCGACGTCGAACGCTTGCGTTTCGTTCTTGCCCTGCAGCGCGACCAGTATCTGCCGCTGAAGGTGATTAAGGATTACGTTGATGCCATCGACCGCGGGGAGCGTCCGGAGAGCCTTCCCGGCGGCCTCAGCCTTGCGCCCCGCATGGTTTCGGACCAGCTCGCGCGTGAACTCGAATCGCATGCCAGGTGCCTCACCCGTGAAACGTTAACCGCCGAGGCCGGAGCCCGTCCCGAGCTGATCCGCGATCTGGTCTCGTTTGGGCTCATCGCCGAAGTCGACGGCCGTTTCGATGAGCATGCACTCAAGATCACCCGCGCGTGCGTTCAATTGGAAGCGCACGGCATTGAACCCCGCCATCTTCGTCCCTTCCGTGCTGCCGCTGATCGCGAACTCGGTCTGGTGGAGCGGGTAGTTGCTCCCGTCGCCTCCCGCCGCGACGTTGCCTCCAAGGCACGCGCCGCTGAAACGGCCCGCGAGATCAGCGAATTGTGCCTCAACCTCCATAGCGCCCTCGTCCAGGGACAGATTGCACGGATGGAAAATTAGGAGGCGGACATGCTCGAAGTGGAAGTGGTCGGCGTGCGAATCGAATTGCCGTCCAACCAACCGCTGGTCCTCCTGAAAGAGTCAGCCGGCACCCGTCACATCCCGATCTGGATCGGTGCACCCGAAGCAAGCGCCATTGCTTTCGTGCAGCAGGGAATCGTGCCGCCCCGTCCGATGACCCACGACCTCCTGGTCAGCGTCATTTCAGCTCTCAAGCACAGCGTCACGGAGGTGCGCCTGGTGCGCGTGGAGGACACCGTTTTTCACGCCGAAGTAGTGTTCGACGACGGCACAACCGTGAACTCCCGCGCCTCTGATGCCATCGCCGTAGCCCTGCGTGTTCCATGCCCCATCTACTGTGCACCCCAGGTCATGGAGGACACAGGGGTGGAAATCACGGAAGCGGAGGACGACGACGGCGAGACCACCTCCGCAGAGGGCCAGGCCAACGCTGAGCGCGAGTTGAAGCAGTTCCGCGAATTCCTGGCAGACGTCGAACCGGAAGATTTCGAACGGTGAGCAGGGCGACACGCGCACATTGTTATGAGCGGCATCTTTGACCTCGGGTTCCCGGGGATCTAACGTCGAAGCAGACAGTTCCCATTGCACTCACCGGAAACTCAGGGCACACTTACATCAAACCCTGTGGACCTCGGCTTGTGCCACTTCCCCCCGGGAACCAGAACGAGGAGGCAACACGTGAGTCCGAAAGGCGACGCCGGTACGGGTTCCAACGCGGCCGCTGCAGGTGCAGCCATTCCGGTGAGTGCGCAGGGCCTGCTCTTCACCGAAGACCTCCCCGTTCTGGATGAGGACGCCGGCTACCGCGGCCCCACCGCTTGCAAGGCGGCAGGTATCACTTATCGCCAGCTCGATTACTGGGCCCGCACAGGCCTTGTGGAACCAGCCGTACGCGGTGCATCGGGTTCGGGATCCCAGCGCCTCTATGGTTTCCGGGACATCCTCGTCCTGAAAGTCGTCAAGCGACTGCTGGATACCGGTGTTTCGCTTCAGCAGATCAGAAGTGCGGTTGAGCATCTACGTGAGCGGGGGGTCGAGGACCTGGCGCAGATCACGCTGATGAGTGATGGTGCTTCCGTCTATGAGTGCACTTCGGCCGACGAAGTCATCGACCTCGTCCAGGGCGGACAGGGCGTGTTCGGAATCGCCGTCGGTCGCGTCTGGCGGGAAGTCGAGGGTAGCCTCGCTGCACTGCCAAGTGAGCACGCCGCAGACCAGGATTTCCCCGATGACGAGCTGAGCAAGCGGCGCGCGGCCCGAAAGATCGGCTGACGCCCAGCCATATGCCCCGCCTTAGTGCGGGGCATTTTCATGGAATCCGCAATCAGCCCACGATCGAGTCAGTAGCAATCGCTAAAATACCGGCGAAAGGTAGTCATTTCTGCTGAGTCGATGCGGGGCGGGGTCCAGACGGCAACTACCGACGGGCTACCCGGCTGCGCATGCGTCCGGAGTCCAGAAGCGCGCGGAGCAGATCGTCGAAGTATCCCGCAGCCTGCTTTGCCGATTCCCCCGGCCAGTGATGGACCGCGTGAGCGGCGCCTTGAATCTGCTGCCAGTTGGCCTGCTCCGAGATGGTGGGGCTGAGCAGAAGGTCGCCGAACATCTGCTTCATCTCATTCAGCCGGAATGTGTGTTCGTTCGACCCTGTCCGGACCCGGTTGGCGACAATCCCCGCCGGTGTGAGGTTGGGCGCGAACTCGTTCTTGAACAGTTCGATGGCGCGCATGGTTCGTTCAGTCCCGGCGACGGAGAACAGACCAGGCTCAGCAACCAGCAGTACCCGGTTGCTCGCCGTCCACGCCATGCGGGTGAGGCCATTCAGTGAGGGTGGGCAGTCCACCAGCACCAGCCGGTACCCCTCGACACGTTCCAGCAGGGTGGCCAGACGCTTCAGGTCCCGCTTCCCGAGGTCAGGGCGGTCATAGATCCCGGAGTAGGAGGAGCCCATTGCGACGTCGAGCACGGGGGCTGACTTGTTGGAACTGCGTTTCTGCGCTGTGCCTACCCAACCGCTGGGGACGACATTCGAGGCGAGGTCGCCGCGGCGTGCGTTCTTGAGTAGGCGACCGATGTCCACCTGGCTGTCTGCCTGTACGCCGAGCCCCGTAGTTGCGTCCGCGTGCGGGTCCAGGTCAACTACAAGCGTGGGAATCCCGGCCGATAGTGCCGCGGACGCCAGTCCCAGGGTGACCGAGGTCTTGCCGACGCCACCTTTGAGGCTGCTGATGCTCACTACTTGCACTTGATGAACCAATACCTAACGTTTTGAGGTGCCATGTACCGCAGGGTCCAGTCTTCCGGATCGAAGTCGCCGCCCACCTTCTCATCATAGGTGGACCCGTACGGCAGACGAACACGGCTCGGCGGCCGCAACGAACACGGCGATGCTTAATTCAGGAGCCAACCGTTACCGGCATGCGGACACGAATTACTGTGCGCCGATCGACAATATGTAGGCTGGGGACGCTAAGTTGTCGTTCCGTTGAACCAGCAAGGATGCAGGAGAGCAATGTTCTCGAAGATTCTGGTAGCTAACCGTGGCGAAATCGCCATTCGTGCGTTTAGGGCGGGCTACGAAACAGGCGCCAAGACAGTTGCGGTTTTCCCCTACGAGGACCGGAACTCCATCCACCGCCAGAAAGCGGATGAAGCCTACCTCATTGGGGAAAAGGGCCATCCGGTGCGTGCGTACCTGGATGTGGACGAAATTGTCCGTGTCGCCAAGGAAGCCGGGTGCGACGCCATTTATCCCGGTTACGGTTTCCTCTCCGAGAACCCGGGTTTGGCCCGTGCAGCAGCCGACGCCGGTATCACCTTCGTGGGTCCGCCGGCAGATGTGCTTGAGCTGGCCGGCCACAAGGTACGTGCGTTGGAAGCTGCGCGGAAAGCCGGCATTCCGGTACTGAAGTCCTCGAAGCCGAGCGCGGACCTTGAGGAACTCATCGCTGCTGCGGACGAAATCGGCTTCCCCATTTTCGCCAAGGCGGTTGCAGGCGGCGGCGGTCGCGGCATGCGCCGCGTGGACTCCCGTGACGCGCTCCGGGAGGCGCTGGAATCGGCGATGCGTGAAGCCGATTCGGCTTTCGGCGATCCAACGATGTTCCTCGAGCAGGCAGTACTGCGTCCACGGCACATCGAGGTTCAGATCCTGGCCGACGCCGAGGGTAACGTCATGCACCTGTTCGAGCGGGATTGCTCGCTGCAGCGCCGTCACCAGAAGGTCATCGAGATTGCCCCCGCGCCGAACCTCGACGAAGGTATCCGGCAGGCGCTCTACCGTGACGCCGTCGCGTTCGCCAAGGAACTCAAGTACGTGAACGCCGGAACGGTGGAGTTCCTGGTGGACACCGTCGGAGAGCGTGCGGGTCAGCATGTGTTCATCGAGATGAACCCGCGTATCCAGGTGGAGCACACGGTGACCGAGGAAGTCACCGACGTCGACCTCGTGCAGTCGCAGCTGCGGATCGCGGCCGGTGAGACTCTAGCGGACCTCGGCCTGTCACAGGAGACCGTCCACCTCAAGGGTGCCGCGCTCCAGAGCCGCATCACCACCGAAGATCCCGCCAACGGGTTCCGCCCCGATGTCGGGAAGATCACCGCTTACCGATCGGCCGGCGGCGCCGGTGTGCGCCTCGACGGCGGAACTGTGTACGCGGGTGCGGAGATCAGTCCGCACTTCGACTCAATGCTGGTGAAGCTCACGTGTCGCGGACGAGACTACGAATCCGCTGTCCGCCGTGCCCGGCGCGCGCTCGCGGAATTCCGGGTCCGCGGTGTGTCCACAAACATCTCTTTCCTGCAGTCCGTGCTGGATGACCCTGCGTTCATCGCCGGTGATGTGGCGACGTCCTTCATCGACGAGCGTCCCGAACTATTGACCGCGCGCGTCCCGGCGGACCGGGGAACCAAGCTGCTGAACTGGCTGGCTGAGGTCACGGTGAACAAGCCGCATGGTGAGCTGACCGTGGAGTTGGACCCTGCGGAGAAGCTGCCGGTCATAGCTGACGAGAACTACCAGCCGGGCTCGCGGCAGCGGCTGCAGGAGCTCGGACCTGAGCGGTTCGCGGCCGAACTTCGGGCGCAGACCGCACTGGCAGTCACTGACACAACGTTCCGCGATGCCCATCAGTCACTCCTGGCCACCCGTGTGCGCACCAGGGACCTGGTTGCTGCCGGTCGGGCAGTTTCCAGCCGTCTGCCGCAATTGCTTTCGGTTGAGGCGTGGGGCGGTGCCACCTACGACGTCGCGCTTCGGTTCCTCGGCGAGGACCCGTGGGAGCGCCTCGCCGCGCTGCGGGCGGAAATGCCGAATGTCTGCCTGCAGATGCTGCTGCGCGGCCGCAACACGGTCGGGTACACCCCGTATCCCGAGGCCGTAGCCTCCGCCTTCGTGAAGGAGGCCGCTGCCACCGGTATTGACATCTTCCGCATCTTCGATGCGCTCAACGATGTCTCCCAGATGGAGCCGGCCATCCGCGCGGTCCGGGAGACCGGCACTGCGGTGGCGGAGGTGGCGCTTTGCTACACCTCCGACATGCTGGACCCCGAGGAGAAGCTTTACACCCTCGAGTACTACCTGGAGCTCGCGCAGCGGATTGTCGATGCCGGCGCACATGTCCTCGCGATCAAGGACATGGCCGGGTTGCTTCGTCCGGCCGCAGCAGCCAAGCTCGTGACGGCGCTGCGCGAACGGTTTGACCTACCGGTACACCTGCACACACATGACACCGCGGGCGGCCAGATGGCCACTCTGCTTGCCGCGTCTCACGCAGGGGTCGACGCCGTCGACGTCGCCAGTGCGTCACTCGCCGGCACAACCAGCCAGCCCTCGGCCTCGGCGCTGGTGGCCGCGCTGGCTCACACCGAACGTGACACCGGCATGTCCCTGGAAAATGTGAGCTCCCTGGAACCGTACTGGGAGGCCGTTCGCCGCGTCTACGCACCCTTCGAGTCCGGACTTCCAGGACCCACAGGCCGTGTCTACCGGCACGAGATTCCCGGCGGGCAGCTCTCGAACCTGCGCCAGCAGGCCATCGCGCTGGGCCTCGGTGAACGGTTCGAAGCCGTCGAGGACATGTACACGGCCGCTGACCGCATGCTTGGCCGCCTGGTCAAGGTCACGCCGTCGTCGAAGGTAGTCGGTGACCTCGCGCTCCAACTGGTCGGATCCAATGTCGACCCTGCAGCGTTCGAGGAGAACCCGCAGAACTTTGACATCCCGGATTCCGTGATCGGCTTCCTCAGCGGGGAGCTCGGGGACCCGCCGGGCGGCTGGCCGGAACCGTTCCGGACCAAGGCCCTGCAGGGCCGCACAGTGAAGGTCCGTGACGCCGAACTCAGTGACGAGGACCAACAGGGCCTCGACGGAGACTCTGCAACCCGCCGGGCAACACTGAACAGGCTCCTGTTCGCCGGACCCACCAAGGACTTCGAGAACACCCGGAACACCTACGGAGACGTCTCCGTGCTGGACACCCGCGACTACCTGTACGGCATGCAGCAAGGCAGCGAGCATGTTATTCCGCTGGAGAAGGGCGTCCGGCTCATCGCAACGCTTGAAGCCGTTTCCGATCCGGATGAGAGGGGCATGCGCACAGTGATGTGCACGCTCAACGGGCAGATGCGCCCCGTTGTTGTCCGCGACCGCAGCGTCCATACCGATGTGAAGGCCGCTGAGAAGGCCGACCCGGCCCAGCCGGGGCATGTCGCGGCTCCGTTTGCCGGCGCCGTCACCCTCGGGGTTGCTGAGGGCGAAACTGTCCAGGCGGGCGACACGGTTGCCACCATCGAGGCGATGAAGATGGAGGCGGGCATCACCAGCACATTAGGAGGCACGGTCAAACGGCTGGCCATTGGAGCGGTGGAGCAGGTGCAGGGCGGCGATCTCCTGCTGGTCATCGACCCTGCCTGAGCCCGCCTGCACGCAGTGTGAAAGCCTGCGCTATCGTGATGCATAAGCTCAGCGGCAGGGAGAGAGATCCGGGCCGCCGGGCGCCAGTGCAGGCTGCGCATCCGCAGCGCATCACCCGACCGTGAGGAACCATGGCCAACGACAAGAAGCCGGCTACACCGTCCGCTGAGAACCAAACCCAGCGAGGCCCGGACGAAGCTGTGGCCGGCGGGGATCAATCCGGTCCGGAGGCATCGGAGTCGTCGGAGTCGTCCAAGATCGCGGATGAGTTCGGTGATGATGCAGGTGCGCCGGAAGCGGAAGGTGCACAGGAAGCGGCAAGCGCGCCCGATGCACAAGACGCTCCGGAAGCGACAGACGGCGAGCCCGCCGAGGACGCTGAGCCCACTCTGAGCTCGGAAGCAAGCGAGCCTTACGTCGGCAATGCCTCCGAAGCGCAGGCTAACGGCCACTTCGTTGTGCAGGCGCCCCAACCCGATCGGTTGCCGCACATCGGCATAACCGCTGCAGCGGACGGACAGATGCCGGGACAACACCCCACTGAGGCGGCGGACCTGACCATAGCCGACAGCGACATCCGGCTATCCGAGGATGAAGAAGGTTCAGGCTGGACGCCCTCGGCCGGCCGTCGGCCGGACACCGGTAGGCCTTCGGCAGGCTTGGCCGGCGCTCCGGATCGCAGCGCGAGGCGCGAGAAGGAAGAAGGTCCGGAGCCGGCGTCGTCGCTCACTGCCGACCGCCTGCTGGCTTCCCGGCAGCGGCCTCCGGTGGGAGGTTGGAGATCATGGCTGTACAAGGTCACGCTGGGCTACCTCAACCTCGGAGACTCCGACGCCGTCCGCATCCGCCGCGCCCTCGAGCACCGGATCGGCGTGCGACTGGGGGAGCGGACCCGCTATGTTCCGGTCCTCTCGCGCAAGGGCGGAGTCGGTAAGACCACGGTCACCACGCTGCTGGGTATGGCGCTTGCCGATATCCGCGAGGACCGCATCATCGCGATGGACGCGAACCCCGACCGCGGCACACTCTCCGACCGTTCGCCGGGCCGGGCTGAATACACTGCCCGCCAACTGGTGCAGAACCGGTTCATGGTGGATTCCTTCGCACAGCTTTCCAGCTACGTAGCGCGGGACGGTTCGCGGCTGCACGTGCTCGCCTCGGATACGGATCCCACGGTTGCGCAGGCCTTCGACGACGCCGACTACCGGGCGGTGACGGATATCCTCGGTCGGTACTACTCGATCGTGCTCACCGATTCCGGAACGGGAATGGTCCATTCGGTGATGAAGGGCACACTGGAGAAGGCCGACGCCGTGGTGCTTGTGTCCGGCGGAAGCGTCGACGAAGCCCGCCTGGCGTCCGAGACCCTCTCATGGCTTGAAGCCCATGGTCGGCACGACCTCGTGGCGAAGGCGATCGTGGTCATCAACCTGTCCTCGGGCAGCCGCACCGAAGTCAACGTCAATGAGATCGAAGAGCACTTCCGCTCCCGCGTCGGCACGGTCATCCGCATCCCGTATGACCGGCATCTGGCCGAGGGGTCGCGGGTTGAGCTGGCTAAACTGCAACCGCGCACGCGGGACGCCGTAACGGAGCTCGCAGCCCTCGTCGTCGACCAGCTGCACTGATCCGCATGACGCATTACGATCTGGCCATCATTGGCTCGGGCTCAGGCAACACGCTGATCACGCCGGAATGGGACGGCAAGAAAATTGCCATCATCGAAGGCGGCACCTTCGGTGGTACCTGCCTCAACGTAGGCTGCATTCCCACCAAGATGTTTGTCTACCCCGCGGAGCTGGCCCGCGCCGCGACCGACGCCGGCAGGCTTGGCGTGGACGTGCAACTCACAGGGGTGCGCTGGGCAGAATTACGGGACCGCATCTTCACCCGGATCGACAGCATCTCGGAGGCGGGCCGCACCTACCGCGGCGCTGAACTGGAGGACGTGGACCTCTATGAAGAGGAGGTGCGGTTCACCGGCGACCGGACGCTGACGACCGCGTCAGGAGAGGTAATCACCGCCGATCAGGTGGTGATAGCAGCCGGTTCACGCGCCGTCGTCCCGGACATTCCCGGGCTTGACCTGCCGCAGGTGCACACCTCGGACACAGTCATGCGCCTGCAGGAGCTGCCCCGCCGGATGCTGATTATCGGCGGGGGATACATTGCCGCTGAGTTCGCGCACATCTTCTCCTCGCTGGGAACCGACGTCACGCTCGCCGTCCGGTCGGACTTCATGCTGCGCAGCCTCGATGACACGGTGTCGGAGCAGTTCACCGAGAGCGCGCGTGCTCAGTGGAAGCTGCTCACCGGGCACCAGGTGTATCGGGTCAGCAGCAACGGTGACGGTTCCGTTACCGCCGATCTGGCCGGGCCGGATGGGACCGCGCTGGAGGTTGAGGCCGACGTCGTTCTGGTCGCGACGGGACGAAAGCCGAACAGCGACAGGGTCGGGGCAGCGGAGGTCGGTTTCGACCACGCTGAGGACGGCAGGGTGGAAGTCGACGTGTTCCAACGGGTAACGCGACGCGGAGAACCTGTCGAAGGAGTGTGGGCGCTCGGCGATGTTTCGAGTCCGTTCCAGCTCAAGCATGTAGCCAACCACGAGGCGCGGGTGGTGACGCACAACCTGCTGCATCCAGATGCCCTGCACGCGAGCGACCACCGGTACGTGCCGGCCGCGGTCTTCACACGTCCCCAGATCGCCACAGTCGGCCTCACCGAGGAGCAGGCACTCGAACGGGCGGAGAGAACCGGGTCCAAAGCCCTTGTAGCAGTGCAGCAGTACGGTTCGACGGCGTACGGCTGGGCAATGGAAGACACCAGCGGATTCGTGAAGCTCATTGCGGAAGAAGATACCGGCACTATTCTCGGCGCGCACATCATGGGCCAGGACGCATCGAACCTGATCCAGCCCGTCATTCAGGCAATGCACTTCGGGCTGGACGCTTTCACCATGGCTCGCGGACAGTACTGGATTCACCCGGCGCTTACCGAGGTGGTGGAGAACGCCCTGCTTTCGCTGAAGACGCCCTCCACCGAGGGTTAACTGACCCGCGGAGCCTTCGGCTGGATGTAGATTTCCTCGACGAGCGCCGCGTAGTCCTTGAGAACCTGCGCCCGCTTGATCTTCATCGAAGGCGTGAGGTGGCCGCTGGCCTCGGTGAAATCCTGATCGACAATGCGGAACACCTTGACGGCCTCGGCCTGTGACACCGATTCGTTGGCGTGGTCCACCAGCGCCTGAATTTCGGCCTGTACCGCCGAATGCCGGGCTGCTTCCGCCACAGTGGTCCCTGCCGGAAGGTGATGCCGCTCCAGCCAGCCCGGCAGTGCTTCCTCATCCAGGGTGATCAGTGCCGCGATGTACGGCCGTTGGTCGCCCAGGACCACGCACTGGGACACAAGCGCATTGGCGCGGATTGTGTCTTCGAGCTGGGCAGGGATGACGTTCTTGCCACCTGCGGTGACGATGATTTCCTTCTTGCGCCCCGTGATGCTGAGGAAACCGTCGTCGTCCAGTTGGCCGATGTCACCCGTGTGGAACCAGCCGTCCGTGAACGCCTCCTCGGTCAGATCAGGCCGCTTGAAGTAGCCCTTCAGCACGCAGACGCCCTTGGTGAGGATCTCGCCGTCGTCGGCTATCTTGACGGCGTTGCCGGGCAGTGGAGCACCGACGCTACCGATCTTGATCTTCTGCGGGGTGTTCACGGCGATCGGAGCAGTGGTTTCCGTGAGCCCGTAGCCTTCCAGCACCATGAGGCCGATTCCGTGGAAGAAGTGCCCGAGGCGGTCGCCAAGTGGAGCTCCGCCAGACACTGCGTGCTGCACCCTCCCACCCATGGCCGTGCGGATTTTCCCGTACAGCAGCCGGTCAAACAGTGCGTGCTTGGCCTTCAGCGCAAAGGGCACCTTCCCGGCCTGCTCCGCCTTGGACCAGGCGATGGCAACGTCAGCGCCTGCGTGGAAGATCTTGCCCTTCCCGCCGTCTTCCGCTTTGAGCATGGAGTTGTTGTAGACCTTCTCGAAAACGCGTGGGACAGCCAGGATGAAGGTGGGCTTGTAGCTCTGCAGATCGGGCAGCAGGTTCTTGACGTCAGGGGTGTGCGCCACGGTTGCACCGGCCGCGACGCAGAGCACCGAAATGAACCGGGCGAAGACATGCGCGAGTGGGAGGAACATGATGGTCTGCGCGCCCTCATGGGCTACCTCGGGTAGAGACGCGGCAGCGTTCTCCGAGAGTTCGACGAAGTTGCCGTGCGTAAGCTCGCACCCCTTGGGCTTCCCCGTGGTTCCGGAGGTGTAGATGATGGTGGCGACGTCCTCGAGACCGGCGATGAGCCGCCGTTCCTCCAGCGCCGCGTCATTGATGTCGGCTCCCGCCGCCCTCAGCGGGTCCAGGCCGTTGCCGTCGAACTGCCAGACGTGCTTGAAGGCTTCCAGCCCTTCAGTAGTTACTGCCTGGCGCACCACGTTCTCATGCCGTCCGGACTCGACGAATGCAGCGACTGCGCCGGAATCACCGAGAATCCACCCGACCTGCGACGGGGAGGAAGTCTCATACACCGGAACGGACACGGCACCGGCGAACCAGATCGCGAAGTCCACCAGCGACCACTCGTAGCGGGTACGGGCCATGATCGCGACCCGGTCCCCAGCCTGCACACCCGAAGCCATCAGCCCCTTCGCAAGGGCACGGACATCGGAAAGAAAATCAGTTGCACTCACGTCGGACCACTGACCAGCAGCGTCCTTGGTGGCAAACAGGGCAGGGTTGCTGGCTTTCTCGGCCTGCTTCACGACGAGGTGCGTAGTGTTGCTGTCCCGGGGGACCTGCACTTTGGCCGGAACGCTGAATTCGCGCACGGGAATCTCCTTTGATTTTCGTCACATCCTGCGAGATTTCCCTAGCCTATAGCTTTTCCGCGCGTTCTTACTCTCCAGTAATGTACGAATCGGTAACGGTGTCAGGGCAGGCACGGCACAGCGCGTTCCCACTACGACGGCGGGAGGTCCACACTGGATGAAAACGGAACCAACAGGCAGCGCACCGCCGCAGAAGCTCCGCGATCCCTTCGGAAATCAGCGGCGTCCGCAACCGCGGCTGATGCCGGGGACCACCCGCTACGCGCCGAGGCCCCTGCGCGGCCGCGGGCTTGCCATCGGCATCGACATCGGCGGCACCAAAGTCGCGGCCGGCGTGGTGGATCCCGACGGCGTGATCGTCGCCTCTGCGCGACGGGAGACCCCGGGGCAGGACCCACGCAAGGTTGAAACCGTGATTGTGGACCTCGTCCGCGAACTGGGACGCGGACGGCGTATCCGCTCGGTGGGCATAGGTGCCGCCGGCTGGATGGACCTTGACAACGGCACAGTCCTGTTCAGCCCTCACCTGGCATGGCGTAACGAACCGCTGCGGGCGAACCTCGAGAAGATGCTTCGCCGCCGGGTTACCGTGCTCAACGATGCTGACGCTGCGGCCTGGGCCGAGTGGCGGTTCGGTGCAGGCCGGGATGAACCTCGACTGGTCTGTATCACTCTCGGCACGGGGATCGGGGGAGCGATGATTATGGACGGCGTCCTCGAACGTGGCCGCCACGGGGTGGCGGGCGAATTCGGGCACCAAATCATCGTGCCAAACGGGCACCGGTGCGAATGCGGAAACCGTGGATGCTGGGAACAGTACGCTTCCGGCAACGCGTTGGGACGCGAAGCACGCGAGCTGGCTACTGCGAACTCGCCCGTGGCCCAGACAATCCTTCGCGAGGTGCACGGTCGGGCGGAATCGATAACAGGGTCGGTAGTCACCCGGCTTGCGCTGCAGGGGGACCCTGCATGTCGGGAACTTATAGACGACGTCGGGCAGTGGCTTGGACTGGGCATCGCCAACCTGGCGGCAGCGCTGGATCCGGGCACCTTCGTGATCGGTGGCGGGCTCGGCGCTGCCGGCAGCCTGCTGATCGACCCTGCGCGCCGGTCCTTCGAACGCAATCTCACCGGCCGTGGCTTCCGGCCGGCAGCGGTCATTACGACGGCGGCGCTGGGCCCGGAAGCCGGGCTGGTCGGGGCTGCCGATCTCTCACGCATCAGGTCCGGGCCGTTACTTCGCCGCGGCTACGGTGCGGCGCCCGCCGCACGCCGTGGCGAACGCAGGTGACCACGTAGTTGCGGAGGGGAAAGCTCAGACCGCCGCGCCGTCGTCGTCGTAATCCCGGGTTTTGGGGAGCCGGAAGATCAGGAAGACCACGCTGGCAATGAATACCGCAACGACCCCAAGCATCACGGAGGTGGGTGCAGAGCGCCAGAACATTGCAATCAGCAGCAGGGAAACAGGACCTCCCACCGCCCCCAGCCACGCCAGGACCACCAACGGATCCCCGACGCCGAGCGCGGGAGGCTCGGGAGGCTGGTAGGTGTCGTCTTCCTCATCTTCGACGGGGGAGTAGTCGCGGGGGCCGGTTACGGCGGCTCCGGGTTGGCCTTCGAAGATTGTGCGCACCCGTTCATCCCGAGACCTGGAGTCAGTCGGGGAGCCGGTGTCGGGCAACTCGCTGCTGGGGGTTTCCTCCAGCCGAGCCACCAGATCCTGCCACACGGCGTCGTCGGTGGACTCGTTCGGGTCCTGGGCTCGGGGGCTCATGCGCTGGTACCTGCCGTCACGTGCTCGATGAATGCTGCGGAGCGCTCAAAGATGAGCTCCTGGTCGTGGTCCATGGTGGCCACGTGGTAGCTGTTCTCCAACCGTACTATCTCCAGGTCCGCACTGCCGATGCGCTGTTGGAGAACATCGATGCTGCTTTCCGGCACGATCGCGTCCACATTCGACCTGAACACCAGCGTCGGAGCGGTGACCTGCGGCAGTCGCACGGTGGTGTCACGGAAGAGCTGTGAAAGCTGGTGGACGGCGGCAACCGGCGTTCGGGTATACGCGCCTTCATAGACGCCCTGCTTCTTGATGTCATTGGCGATCGGAGGCACAGACCGGAGGAAGTACTTGAGGAGCCCGGCATAGCGGGCGCGGGGATCGGCGAAAGTAAGCCCGGGATTTACGACGACGACGCCGGCCACCGGTTCCAGCGCCGCCAACCTGAGTGCCAGGGCACCGCCCATTGACAATCCGGCGACCACGACGGCATCGCTCTCCCGTGCCAGGTCCCGGTACGCAGTTTCAATCTTCCCATACCACCGCCGCCACGGTGTGCGGGCAAGTTCCTGCCATGTGGTTCCATGTCCCGGCAACAACGGGAGGCGTACCGCGAACCCCTGGTCCGCGAGATATCTCGCCCACTCCAGCAGGCTCACCGTTGATCCAGTGAAACCATGGCTGAGCAACACACCGGTACGCGCGCGTGCACCCGCTCCGTGGGAAGAGAACGCAGCGATCTCCGAAGGATCCGTCATGAACCCCATGGTGTCACCGCCTCACGTCCGCTGCCAGTGACACCCGCACAAAGGGCACCCGTAGAGTAATGTTCCAAGAAGCCCGTTGGCGGACACACGACTATGGTTGGCCTGTACTGTCCGCGCACGCGGCGTAAGAAGAACGCCCACGCAGGAAGGCTGGCAGAGTGTTCTACTGGATCATGAAGCGGATCATCGTCGGTCCACTTGTGAATCTGCTGTTCAGGCCCTGGGTCAAGGGGATGGACAATATCCCGCCGACCGGCGCAGCGGTACTGGTGAGCAATCACCTTTCCTTCTCGGACTCCATTTTCCTGCCCCTGTCTGTACCGCGTCCGGTGGTGTTCCTTGCCAAGTCCGAATACTTCACGGGGCGGGGAGTGAAGGGGAAACTCACGGCCGCCTTCTTCCGGTTGACCAACCAGTTGCCCATGGACCGCTCCGGCGGCGCGGCATCAGCCACGTCGCTGTCTGCCGGCGAAGAGGTGCTGCGGTCGGGTGGCCTTCTCGGCATCTACCCAGAAGGGACCCGGAGCCCTGACGGGCGCCTTTATCGCGGCAAGACCGGCGTTGCCAAGCTCATCCTCGCAACCGGCGTGCCGGTCATTCCGGTAGCGATGATCGGCACGGACAAGGTCCAGCCGATCGGCCGCAGGATTCCCAACATCCGCCGGATCGGCATCATTGTGGGAGAGCCGATGGATTTTCGCAGATACGCCGGGCTGGGAGAAGACCGCTTCGTTCAACGCTCAGTCACCGATGAGATTATGTACGAGCTCATGCGGCTCTCCGGCCAGGAGTACGTTGATGTGTATGCCAGCAGCGTGAAGGAGCGCCTCGCGAATGCGAAGTCCGCGGGCAAGAAGGCCCCCCGCGCCGTGGATCCAAAGCGCAGGGCGGCCGTCCGGCTGGAGGGTTCCTCCGGCAGTGAGGCCGTTCCGCCCTCGGACTCCGCGTTGCCGCCGAGCGTTGAGGGACCTTTGCCCGGCGAGATTCGCACCATCGGCCGTGCAACGGACAACCCTTCCCCGGACGCAGAGCAGCCCGGGGAAGCCCCGGATAAGGACAGCGGCCGGGACAGTCGCGCTATGTGACGGGATGGACCCTGCTGCGTGACACCCTGTTTCCGTTGGCGCCCAGCCTAACGAGTAGGCTTAAGCGGTGACCGAAACAACTGTGACCCCTGCTCCCACCCTGTCATCCACCGATCACGGGTTGGACAACTGGCGGGAGTTGGCGATTTCGCAGCAGCCCAGTTGGCAGGACGCCGCGGTGCACCAGTCCGCGTTGAAAGAACTGTCCACGCTTCCCCCGTTGGTTTTCGCAGGCGAGGTGGACGTACTTCGCGGACGGCTCGCCGATGCCGCGCAGGGTAAGGCATTCCTGCTCCAGGGCGGGGACTGCGCTGAAACCTTCGCGGGTGCTACCGCCGACCGCATCAGCGCCCGCGTGAAGACCATCCTGCAGATGGCCGTTGTGCTCACCTACGGGGCATCCCTGCCTGTAATCAAGATGGGACGCATGGCCGGGCAGTTCGCGAAGCCCCGCTCATCCAACGATGAAACCCGCGAAGGCATCACCCTCCCCGCCTACCGTGGCGACATGGTGAACGGCTACGAATTCACTCCCGAAAGCCGCGGGCACGACGCCTCCCGCATGGTGCGCGCCTACCACACCTCGGCCTCCACCCTGAACCTCATCCGTGCGTTCACGCAGGGCGGCTTCGCCGATCTACGTCTGGTTCACCACTGGAACAAAGGATTCACCGCCAATCCGGCGCACTCCCGCTACGAATCACTGGCCCGGGAAATAGACCGGGCCGTTCATTTCATGGAAGCTTGCGGAGCGGACTTCGACGCACTGACGCGCGTGGAATTTTTCGCTAGCCATGAAGCACTCCTGCTGGACTACGAGCGGGCGCTCACGCGGACTGACTCCCGCACCGGCCTGCCATACGACACCTCGGCGCACTTCCTCTGGATCGGTGAACGCACCCGGGACATTGACAGCGCGCACATCGACTTCCTTTCCAGGGTCCGCAACCCGATCGGCGTGAAGCTTGGCCCGGGAACATCCCCCGATGACGCACTGGCGCTGATCGACAAGCTCGACCCGAACCGCGAACCCGGCCGCTTGACCTTCATCACGCGGATGGGGGCCAAGAACATCCGCGAAAAGCTGCCGGAACTTGTGTCCCGGGTGACAGGCTCCGGCGCACAGGTCCTCTGGGTGACAGACCCGATGCACGGCAACACCGTGACCTCGCCAAACGGCTACAAGACGCGCAACTTCGATGACGTCATGGACGAAGTTCGCGGGTTCTTCGAGGTCCACAGCTCGCTGGGGACGTTCCCCGGCGGTCTGCACGTCGAAATGACGGGCGACGACGTCGCCGAGTGCCTGGGCGGGGCGGACCCTGTGGACCAGGAGGCTTTCCTGGAACGCTATGAGTCTGTGTGCGATCCCCGGCTCAACCACATGCAGTCCCTCGAAATGGCGTTCCTCGTGGCGGGGGCACTTTCCTCGCGCTGACCCTGAAAATCCTCCGGGTTGAACCTGCGCGCACCTGGTTCGGTTGTTCAGGTCACCGTAATGGTTACGGTGGAACCCTCCGGATGTTCGCCGGTCAGGTCCTGGCCGGCCACGAGGCCCAACACTGAACTACCGAACGCGTAGTTCACCTCGACGTTGAAACCGGCTGCTTCCAGCTTCTCGATCGCCACCGTTTCCGGGTCGGAGAAGACGTCGGGCACCATCACAATGCGCGGGCCTGCAGAGATGGTCAGTGTTACTGCCTGGCCGCGGGTCAGTTGGCCACCGGCAGGACTTTGAGTCAGCACGGATCCAGCCGGAACGTCGACATCGTTCACCTGTTCGTCGGCGATTTCCGCGGTTAGGCCGGCCGCCTCGAGTACAGCCACCGCCTCATCCTGGGGCAGGCCCAGTACCGAGGGAACATCGACCGGTTCCGGCCCTTGGGAGACTGTCAGGTTGACGACCGTCCCTGCAGGCAACTGAACGCTGACAGCGGGATCTGATGCGATGACCACACCCGTCGGGACGCTATCGCTGAATTCTCGGGTTACCTCGCCTACTCCGAACTCAGCTGCAACCAGGGCACCCGCTGCGGCCGCTTCCGAAAGGCCAACGGTTTCGGGAACGGCAAACAGTTCGGGTCCCAGTGAGACGAGTAGCTGCACACCTTCCCATCGCCGGATCTCCGTGCTTGCCGTCGGCTCGCTGCCGATGACAAGCCCTTCGTCCACGGAATCAGAATAGACTTCCTCCGCCGTGGAGGAGAGGCCAGCCTCGGTCAGCAACGCCTGAGCCGCGGTGACGGGGCGGCTGGACACATCCGGAACGGCCACGAGTGCGCCCGGTCCCACACCGAAAAACCATCCTGCCGCGGCGGCGAGGAAGACGAGCAGCGCGAGCAGGAGGACCAGGAGCACATTCCTGCGTCCCCTATTGCCCGGCCGAAGCGTCTTTTCCGGCCGCTGCGCTGCCCGCGCCTGTTCCTTCTGGTATGCCTTGAAATCCCGGCGCGCCAACTTCTCCCGCGCGGCTGCGTCAAGCTGGCGCTCGGGCCCCGAGCCGGCCATCGGTGTCGAACCCAGCACCGTGGTTGCATTCGACTCACCGCGAAGAACGGTGGTGGGGGAGCCCTGTGCCGTCACCACTTCCGTGGGATGGGAATGGTTGTCCACCACCTCGGTGTACTGCACTCCGGATTCCAAGACTTCGGTGTGGTTAGCCGGCTGGCGATGAGGCACGGAGTGCGACGCACCACCCGCGCGGGGCGCAGCAGACTGCTGGTCATGACCGAAGTCGAGTTCCGCGTCACTGAGCGTGGTGCGGATGTGGCGCAATTCGCCCAGCAGCGCATTGCCGTCGATGGGGCGTTCTTCCGGGTCCACCGCGGTGCACCAGAGCACGAGCTCGTCGAGGTCTTCGGCGAGACCGGGCATCGTGGCCGAGGGTGCTGGGACTCGGGAATTCACGTGCTGGAAGGCCACCTGGATGGGTGCTTCCCCATGGTAGGGCTGGCTGCCGGTGAGCAGCTCGAACAGCATGATGCCTGCGGAATAGATGTCGCTGCGCGCATCCGCTGCTCCGCCGGACACCAGTTCGGGTGGGAGATAGGCAGCCGTTCCCACCAGGGTTCCGGTGTTGGTGCCCGCGGACACCGCACGGGCAAGGCCGAAGTCTGCGATCTTGATGCTCCCGCGCTCCGCCAGGAGCACGTTCTCGGGCTTCACATCCCGGTGAATAAGCCCGGCGTCATGCGCAGCGGCGAGGCCCTCGACCACGGGATCGAGCATCGCCAGCGCCTGGCGCGGTGTGAGATGTCCACGTTCCCGGAGAAGGTCCCGCAGGGTGCGGCCCGGCACGTACTCCATGACGAGGTACGCAATGCTGTGCTCCGGGCCCTCTTCGACGCCCTGGTCAAGAACACCGACGACGTGCGGGTGCGACAGCCGGGCTGCAGACTTCGCTTCACGCTCAAAACGCTCAAGGAACCGCTCATCCTCTGCCAGGTGGGGGTAAAGCACTTTCAGCGCCACGTCGCGCTCAAGTCGCTGGTCGGTGGCGAGGTAGACCGTGGACATGCCCCCTCGTGCAAGGCGTGAATGAACCCTGTATCTACCGTCAACAACGGTATCCACCAGTGGGTCCTTCAGCCGCTCGCGCACTCTTCGATACTAAGTGAAACAGCGGCCGGTGCGGACACCAACACAGTGTTGACGCAGCATCGGCCGCTGTCCGCGGCTATACAGGGCAGGGGCTCAGCGGAAGTTCTTCTGATGAGCCTTGATTGCCGCCACGTAGTTCTTGGTGTCAGCGAACATCCCGTGCGTCTGAACCGAATACTGGCCCTGGTAGTAGGAAGCGATCGCATCGTCCAAATTGGGGCTGGAGCGGATCAGGGCGCGGATAATCGCGACGCCGGCAGTTGCGTTGTCATACGGATCCAGGAGATTCAGTTTGCGACCCACCAGATCGGAAGCCCATTCGCCCGACATGGGAATGACCTGCATGGCTCCGATCGCATTGGCGGGGGAGACCGCCCGCTGGTTGAATCCGGACTCCTGGTAGGAGAAAGCGAGGGCGAGGCTGGGATCAACGCCCATCTTGCGTGCGGTGTCCGCCACGATGGCTTTCATCTGCGACTGTGAGGGGACCGGCAACCCATTGAGGGTGTGCTTGTTCTTGTTCGCCTCAGCCACGACGGCGTCCGGGTAGGTGTAGTGGAGGAAAGTGTTCGGGACCAGGTCCGCGGGCTTCTCTTCGGGCTTCGCTTTGGTAGCACCGGGGATTGTGAGCTTCTTGCCGGGGTGGATGATCGTGGTGGCAGTGAGCTTGTTGGCCGAGAGCAAGGCGCTCAGGCTGATACCGTGCCGGGCAGCGATCGCACCGAGCGTGTCTCCTGCCTTGATTGTGTACTGGCCGCCGGATGGCTGGGCAGGCGCCGGCTTCTTGGCGGGTGGGGTGGACTGGACGGCTACGCTCGAGCCGCCTCCCAGCTTGATCTTCTGTCCGGGATGAATGATTGAGTTCATCGACAGCCCGTTGGCGGAGAGCACCGTGCCGAGGCTGACGCCGTGGCGTGCCGCGATTGCGCCAAGGGTGTCTCCCGGTTTGATGGTGTAGGTCTCTGCTGGGCTCCCTGTTGACGGCTTGGGCGTTGCAGGCTTGGGTGCAGCCGGCTTGGGTGCGGGCGTGGACGTAGCCACACCCCCGACCTTGATTTTCTGGCCGGGATGGATGATCGAGCTCATCGAGAGTCCGTTGGCCTGGAGCACCGAGCCCAGGCTCACGTTGTGCCGGGACGCAATGCCGCTGAGGGTGTCGCCGGGTTTCACCGCATAGGTGCCCGCGGGTGTGTTGGCTCCTGCGGACTCCTTCTTCGGAGCCGAGGGCGAGCTGGCCGATCCGCTGAGCTTGATTTTCTGGCCGGGATGGATGATCGAGTTGATATTCAGCCCGTTCAGCTTCAGCACGTCATGCATCTTCAGCCCGTGGCGGGTAGCGATACCGCTGATTGTGTCGCCGGAACGAACAACGTAGGCCGTGGGCGTGCTCTGCATCGGCATGACCCGAGGAACCTGGGAAGCGACAAGCGCTGCGGGTACGAGTGCTGCGTTCGGCCCCTTGATAACCGGGATGAATTTCAGCGGCTGGTAGGCGGTGTGGTTCGGCGCCGTAGCTGCGGCGGCCGGCGCAGCAGCGAGGGCTACCGATGACAGTACGACGGCGGGAATCGCCGCGGTCGAAACCGCGATGTTGATTCCGCGGTTCCTTGGTGGCTGATTGCAGGCGGCGGATGCGTTCAGCGGCGATGACGGGCGCTGGGCGGTCATGTCTGGTCCTCGTCTATGTTGGCGGGCTGGCCCGCGCGTGGGAGGGCAGGAGCGCCAGTCAATGCCGCCGTGATCCCCTTGCCCCATGGTGCAGTTGAGACACAAGTTGTTAGTGTTACTCATGTGACTTATGTGAATCTACACTATTTGTCGCATACCACAACAGTTACTTCTCGCCCGATATTTTGGCTTCTTCCGCGTGTTGGGGAAGTGGGTGGAGTCCCGCGTATCCGCGTGGCACGCTTAAGGGGTGGATAACCTTGAGAATCTAGTCCCCGACTGGCTCCCGCTGCCCGATGTCGCGGAGGCCCTGAACGTGTCTGTCACGAAGGTGCACGGATTGCTGAACGAGCGCGCCCTCGTTGCAGTGCGCGTCACTGAGCGGGGAATCCGGTCCGTTCCGGCTGAGTTCATCGCCGATGGTCACGTGCTGGATAGTCTCAAGGGAACCATTGCGGTGCTGGGCGACTCAGGTTTCACTGACGAGGACATCATTCGCTGGCTTTACACAGATGACGACTCCCTTCCGGGCAGGCCAATCGACGCCCTGAAGGAAGGGCGCAAGACGGAGATTCGCCGTCGTGCGCAGGCGCTCGCCTGGTAACGGTTCCTGCTGTCTGTCAGCGGGCGGGTGTCCTACGAAACCCGAACAATGGCAGCTGTAGCCAGTGATGCGAGCGCTGCGCGACACAATGGGTTGAGGTCCATACTTTCCAGGGCGCTGGAGCTGGTGGCGGCCCGTTCGGTGATGAGCGCCTCCACCTCGTCCCGCGCTCCCGACCGGTCAATGATCGTGCGCAGAGTCAGCACCTCAGCGTCAGTAAGTCCGGAGAGCCCGAGTCCCGCGTTGAGGGCAGCGCGATCGGCCGGGTCACAGTGCTGGAGCGCCTTGGCGATGAGCACGGTCCGCTTACCTTCCCGCAGGTCGTCGCCCGCGGGTTTTCCGGTCATCTCGGGATCGCCGTAAACCCCGAGGAGGTCATCCCGCAACTGGAACGCTTCCCCCAGCGGAAGGGCAAAGGCTGAATACGCGGCCAGAACTGACTCAGATGCCCCGGCCAGCGCTCCGCCGATGCGCAGCGGATGTTCGGTCGAGTACTTGGCGGACTTGAAGCGCACGATGGTGAGGGCGCGATCGACGGCGTCCCCAGCATCCCTGCCCGGCCCCACCGCCTCCTCAAGCAGGTCGAGATACTGGCCCGCCATCACTTCGGTTCTCATGAGGTTGAAGATGGAGCGTGCGCGGCCCGCTTCGCCGGACGCGCCCGGTGTGCCGGCGAATGCCTCTTCGCTGAGGGCGAGGCACAGGTCGCCGGCCAGGATGGCCGCAGCAGCGCCGAAACGCTCTGGGTCCAGGCGCCATTCGCCGTCGATATGGCGGGCCTCGAAGCGCCTGTGTACGCTTGGCGCGCCCCGCCTGAAGTCGGAGCGGTCAATGATGTCGTCGTGGATGAGCGCCGCCGCCTGGAACAACTCAAGCGCCATGCCTGCGGTGACGATGCCGGGGTCGTCATCTGCTCCTCCCGCACCCCGCCACCCCCAATAGCACAGCAACGGGCGCAGCTTCTTGCCGCCGGTTGTCAGGTCCTCGATCGCGTCGACCAGAGCGACGCTGTCCTGGGCGATCGAGCCGAGAATTGTGCGCTGAGTTGAGAAGAATTCGCGGCTGGCCGTGGCGAGATTCTGCCTGAACCGGTCCTGCTCCATCTGGACGGCTGATGGTGTCAAAGGCGTCCCGGCAGTCATGGCTCCAAGCCTAACGGTAGGGTCCCGGCGCGAGCGTCAGCGAGTGCTGGGGGGCCGTTAGGCGCTAACGGTAGGGTCCCGGCGCGAGCGTCAGCGAGTGCTGGGGGGGCCGTTAGGCGCTAACGGTAGGGTCCCCGGCGCGAGCGTCGGCCGGCGGCGCAGCATCGAGGCATAGGATGGGCTCATGCCCGCTCGTTCCGACCTCGCGGGAATCGAGGACGCGGACTGCGCCATCCTGCACGTGGATATGGACGCGTTTTACGTGTCTGTTGAGCTTCTGTCCCGTCCGGAGCTTCGGGGGAAGGCCGTCATTGCCGGATCGCCGTCCGGACGTTCCGTAGTGCTTTCGGCGTCCTACGAGGCGAGGCGTTTCGGTGTGCGCTCGGCCATGCCGATGTCGACCGCCATGCGCTTATGCCCGCACGCGGTCATCGTAGAGCCGCATCATAACCGGTACGCCGAAGTTTCCGCCGCGGTGATGGAGATTTTCGGAACCATCACGCCCCTGGTCGAGCAGCTCAGCGTCGATGAGGCCTTTCTCGACGTGGCGGGTTCGATCAGGCGGCTCGGCTCGCCGCGCACAATCGGTGAGGAGATCCGCGCGAGGATCAGCAGGGAGCTCGGCATTACGGCCAGCGTAGGAATCGCCTCGACCAAGTTCGTTGCCAAGATCGCTTCGACGCGTGCGAAGCCGGATGGACTGCTGCTCGTTCCCGCGGCCAGTACCGTGGAGTACCTGCATACGCTCCCGGTGTCTGCGCTCTGGGGCGTGGGGGTCAAGACGCAGGAGGTGCTGGCAAGGCTCGGTATCTCGACGGTGGAGGATGTCGCTCGCACGCCGGTATCTGTTCTTCAACGCCTCCTCGGGGTATCTGGAACGCACGTGCACCAGCTCGCCTGGGGCAAGGATCCGAGGCCGGTGACGGTCACCCGCCAGGAGAAGAGTATTGGCGCTGAGGAGACGTTTGCGGCGGATGTGGCCGACGACGACATCCTGCGGGCCGAGCTGCTTCGGCTCTCCCACCGCACCGCTTCCCGGCTGCGGGCAGCCCATCTCCGGACGGGCGGCATCTCCCTCAAACTGCGGTATGCCGACTTCTCCACGTTGACACGCTCACGCAGGCTGGCGGAACCGGTGGACAGTGCGCATGCGCTCTATGGTGCGGCATGCCTGCTCCTGGATTCCCTTGGCCCGCGGCCGATGAGTGTCCGGCTGATCGGCATTCGTGCCGAACGGCTGGAAACAGGGGACGACGGTGCGCACCAGCTCACGATCGATCGCAGGGATGACAACTGGCGCGTTGCGGAGGAGACACTCGATAAGGTGAAGGGAAAATTTGGGGCCTCGGTGATCATGCCCGCGCGGTTGTTGGACCGACGGATGCCGGAAACCGGTGAGGGCAGGAATCCGCGGTCACATCGTTGATTTCGCGCAGAAGTAAGGGTCTCCACTTCAAATCTCCGGCTTTCGCTGGACGGCATTGCAATCTATCCTTATTACAAGGGGGCGAACCAGGTGTTGGCCCACTCAGATCAGCAGGCCGGTGCCATTGGCTGCAGTTCAGCCGGGAACCAGTTCCCGGCAATGCGCGTTGTTGGGTTGAGGGATTCGGTATTAGTAGCAAGGAGGCAGTGATGGCACTCTCGGAGCACGAGCAGCGGCTGCTTGACCAGTTGGAACAACAGCTTCATGCCGATGATCCCAAATTTGCCCACTCCATGGCGTCGAGCACGCCCCGCTCCATGTCCACGCGGCGCATTGTGCTTGGGTCGCTGGTTACGGTGGCAGGCTTGGCAGTCTTGCTGCTGGGAATCACCAACCAGTTCATTCCTGTGGGGGTGGCCGGCTTCCTGATCATGGGAGCAGGGGTGTACTACGCCACCACAAAGTCCAAGTTGAGCGGGTCTGCCCCGGGTGGCGGCAAGGACACGAAGACGGCCAGCGCTTCCCGCGGTAACGGCTTTCTCAGCAGCCTCGAAGAGAAATGGGATGAGCGCAAACGGGATCAACCGTAGCTTCACCCATTTGCTGGTAGCCAGCGCCCTCCACTTTCAACCACCGGACCCGCTTAGATAGCGGGTCCGGTGGTTTTTTTTCGTCCTCAGGCGCCTCGGCGCTCCTGAAACTGCAGGCCAAGGGCACTGCTCCTCCAATGGCGTGCCAAAGGGCGCCCGTCTTCCTCACTTCCCACCACGGGTGTACTTCCGCGCGTTTATGCGGTCCCGAGATCACATCCGGGAGAGAAACGGGACGGAGTGGATTGACGGGGGAGGAATGTGGAGTAAAGTGGTGGCTATAAGAGCGTAGTGGTTGCGCTTAGCCCTCCCGGACGGACAGGCGGTGGCAGATGTTCCTCGGAACACACACTCCCCGCCTTGACGAGAAGGGTCGGTTGATCCTTCCGGCCAAGTTCCGCGATGAGCTGAGCGACGGCCTGGTATTGACCAGGGGGCAGGAGCGCTGCATCTACGTTTTTAGTCAGCGGGAGTTCGAAAAGGTTCACGAGCAGATGCGGGAAGCACCTATATCTTCGCGTCAGGCAAGGGACTACATCCGCGTCTTCCTGTCCGGCGCCTCAGATGAGGTTCCGGACAAGCAGGGCCGGGTAACTATTCCACCTACCCTGCGGAACTATGCAGGGCTGGACCGGGAGCTGGCAGTGATCGGTGCGGGAAGCCGCGCGGAGATCTGGGACGCATCCGCCTGGAACAGCTATCTCGAAGAGAAGGAAAACTCCTTCTCCGAAACTGACGAAGATGCGCTGCCGGGCATTATCTGACAGTCGCTGCCAACCACCACAACAGGACATTCGACAAGCAAGTACCCGGCAGGACACCAGCGAGATCTTCTCTTGCATGAGACCTCCAGCCGCTTGGGCCTTGAACTACCTGACTCAACTTCCCCTGAGTCAGGCAGGCAAGGGCCCGGAGCGGATGGGGATCTGATTCAAGAAGAGGCCGCAGCGGCCAGTTACCGGGTGCGCATCTGGAGGAACGGCAGGAAGGAGCGGGCAGATGGGCAGGGAACGTCCCACCGAGGACCGGCATATCCCGGTACTGCGCAATCGTTGCCTGGCCCTCCTGGCGCCCGCAATCGAAACAGCCGGCGACGGCGCCGTCGTCGTTGACGCCACCCTGGGTATGGGCGGCCATTCTGAAGCTCTCCTCGAACGGTTCCCCAAACTCCACCTTGTAGGCATCGACCGCGATCGCCAGGCGCTGCAGCTCGCGGGGGAACGTCTCTCCGCCTATGAGAACCGGTTGGATCTGGTTCACGCCGTCTATGACGAAATCCCGCCAGTTCTCGAAGACCTTGGGATCCCGCAAGTGCACGGCGTGCTGTTCGACCTCGGAGTCTCCTCTCTGCAGCTCGATGAGCGTGAAAGGGGCTTCGCCTATTCCTTCGACGCCCCGCTGGACATGCGCATGGACACCAGCACCGGACAGACCGCCGCAGATGTAGTGAACGCCTATTCGGAGAATGAATTGCTTCGGATCATCCGCACCTGGGGCGAAGAGAAGTTCGCGGGACGCATCGCGTCCGCAATTGTAGGAGCACGCCAGGAGAAGCCATTCGCAACCACCGGCGAGCTGGTGGACGCGATCCGCTCCGTTGTGCCCGCGGGTGCGGCCCGCACAGGAGGGCATCCCGCTAAACGGACGTTCCAGGCATTGCGCATCGAGGTCAACGAGGAACTCACCGTCCTGACGCGGGCCATTCCGTCCGCGATCGACGTTCTCGCGGTACAGGGCCGTGTGGTTGCCATGTCCTACCACTCGCTCGAGGACAAGATCGTGAAGGCTGCGTTCGCTGCAGGGACACGCTCCTCTGCCCCGCCGGGCTTCCCGGTGGAACTCGAAGAGCACAAGCCATACCTGAGCGCGCTCACCCGCGGGACCGAAGCCCCCACCGACCAGGAGATAGCGGATAATCCCCGCGCCGCCTCCGCGAAGCTTCGAGCAGTGGAACGCACCAGACCAAGCACGAGAGACAGGAACGCGCGATGAGCACTTCTCTGAAGTCGAGGCCGGGCGTGACGTCGCGCCCGCATTCGAACGCCGGTCCAAATAGGCTGCGGGCCCACAATGAAGCGATGGGCGCGGTCGCCGGTAACACTGCCCGGGCGTTGTCCCTTCCTGCGGTACAGCAGCCGGAGCGCATACGACGCCGGACCCCTCTCTCCGTTGTGCCGGCCCGGCCCACGCGGGGCCGGGTCCCATTCGCTGTTTTCAGCATGCTCGCCCTTGTTGCCGCGCTGGTGGTGGTACTGATGCTCAACATCTCCGTTTCGAGCAGCCAGTACCGGCTTGTGTCACTCCGCGGCGAGGAAGTGGCTTTGGCACAGGAGAATCAGGCGCTTACCCAGCAACTGGAAAACCTGCGCGCGCCACAGAATCTTGCCGTCGCGGCGGGTGAACTCGACATGGTCGCCTCCCCGACATTCGGCTCCATTGATATAGATTCGTTGGCAGTCACCGGCAGCCCGGAGCCAGCCAAGGAGTCCGATGCACCGCCCGTTCTCATACCGGCACCAGCCGTGAGTACAACCAACGACGTCGGTACAGCACCTCTGCCCGCGGAGCCTGCCGACGCCGCCGGCGAGTCAGAGCTCCCGGCGGAAGCGCCGGAAGCACCGCCGTCATCCTCGGATGAGCCCCCGGCGAATGAAGCGCAGGCCGCCGCGCCAACGGAGCCCGAACCGGCGGCGGGCGGCGGAACCATCCCGGCACCCCAGCAGGCCGCACCCGGACAGTAAGAACCCAACCGTCGAGCAATAGCGAGGATCCGACAGTGGCACGAGCGGAAACCCCCAATCACGAAGCGCTTCGGGTGGCACTCGGAGCCGCGCGTCTCAGGGTGGGTTTGGCCTTCGTGCTCATCCTGCTGTTGGTGCTCGGCGTCCGGCTTTTCCAGGTGCAGGGGCTCGACCTCGGAGGCATGGCGCAGGTGGGGCTCAACAAGCGGTTGGTGTCGCAACCGGTGCCGGCGATCCGGGGGAGCATCCTCGACGACGAAGGCAACGAACTGGCGCACACGGTGCAGCGCTTTGACATTGTGGTTGACCAGACACTGAGCGACGTCGAATCTTTCTACCGGTTTGAAGCCGAAACGGACGAGGAGCCCACTGAGATCCCGATGGAGCAGGGATTCCAGGAGCTTTCAGCGATCCTCGGCCAGGATGTCGGAACGCTTAAAGCCTCAATCCTGGGCGAAGACAAGTTTGCCCTTGTTGCGCGCTCGGTGACGCCCGATGTACGCAACAAGGTAATGGACATCAAGATGCCGGGGATATATGCGGACGAAACTACCCTCCGTACCTATCCCTCAGGAGCCGTCGCCGGTGAAATTGTCGGGTCATTGGGGACCGACGAACCGCTGAGCGGCATCGAGCTCACCCAGAAAGATCGGCTGACCGGGACGCCGGGAAGCCGTACCTTCGAAATCGGTGGCGACGGCATCCGCATCCCCTACGCAACCAATGAGGATGTGCCCGCCGAAGATGGACAGTCCGTCCGGCTCACGATCGACCGGGACCTGCAGTTCTTCGCACAGCAGACCATCGCCGCCCAGGTGCAGGACTACAACGCGCAGTGGGGCAGCATAGTGGTGATGGAGGCGGGAAGCGGCGCCATCAAGGCAATGGCTCAGTCCACGTCACCGGATCCCAACAACTTCACCGCGACGGACCCCGAGTTCCGGAAGGCACTTTCAGTGACGGCCTCGTTCGAGCCGGGCTCCACCACCAAGCTCATCACCATGGCGGCCGCCCTGGAAGAAGGCATAATTGAGCCCACAAGCCGGTTCGAGATCCCGCCGAGCTACACGGTTGACAACCAAACCTTCACGGATGCCTTCGAGCACGGTACCGAGCAGCGTACTGCTGCGGGAATCTTCGCCAAGTCGATGAACACGGGTACGGTGATGATCGGCGAACAACTCACACCCCAGCAGCGCTATGACTGGCTCCGCAAGTTCGGCGTCGGCGAGCCGCTCAACGTCGGCCTCAACGGTGAGACCTCCGGGATCCTGCCCACTCCCGACACCTGGGATCCCCGGCAGCAGTACACCGTCCTGTTCGGGCAGGGCCTCGCTCAGACCGCGCTCCACACAGCTTCGATCTACCAGACGATCGCGAACGACGGCGTGCGGCTGCAACCCCGCCTCATCGATGCCTACATCGACCCTGACGGTACGGAGCACAAGGTTCCGCAGGCGGAGGGCACGCGGGTTGTGTCTGAGGAGACTGTGGGCAAGCTGCACAACATGCTCGAGACGGTGACGGTGGAGGGATCGGGTGCCACAGGGGCGCTGGAGGAGTACCGCGTCGGCTCGAAGACCGGCACTGCCGAAGCCCCAAGCCCGCAGGGGGGCTACGACGGCTACACACTCTCCTATGCGGGAATGGCCCCGATGGAGGACCCCAAGTATGTGGTGGTCGTGACCCTGCAGCGGCCCCAGGGAGACCTGTACTATCTGCTTCCGGGGGATTCTTTCCAGAAGGTCATGAAGCACGTCCTCAATTCGAATAACGTTCCGCCTTCCACCGGTAAGCCCGAAACTTACCCGGTTGTGTACTGATTTATCGCGTAAGCAGGCTCCAGTGTCCATAAATGAACAGTCAGGCGCGGCTTCGCGCATGCGTCCCGACGTCGTCGTGCCCCGCTCCATGAGCCAGATCCTTGCTGCCCTTCCGGCCGGGCTCCCTCCGGTGCAGCTCGCGGACGGGGGAGACAACGACGACGACGGCGCCGCCTCGGTCACAGGTGTCACCATCGACTCGCGCGAAGTGCTTCGCGGGGACTTGTACGTCGCAGTGCCCGGCACCGGACGTCACGGTGCCGACTTCACGGCCCAGGCGGTTGCCGCAGGCGCCAGTGCGGTGCTGACCGATGACGCGGGGCTGGAAACCGCAGCGGCGGCGCTTCGCGGTACCGGCATTCCGCTGTACCGTGCGGCGCCGGTGCGGGACTATGTCGGGCCCCTTGCCGCCGTCGTCTTTGACAGCCAGCCGGCGCGGGAACGTCCGACTCTTTTCGGCGTCACCGGAACCAACGGGAAGACCACCACCACCTACTTCCTGAACGCGCTGAGTGCGTCGCTGGGTTTGAGCACCGGCCTGATTGGCACCATCGAGATTCGCGCCGGAGACTCAGCTATCCCGTCCGCACTGACAACACCCGAATCCCCCCAGGTTCATGGGATCCTCGCGCTCATGCGGGAGAGGGGTATCGAGGCGGCCGCCATGGAGGTGTCCTCCCATGCCGTGGAGTACCGCCGGATTGATGGCGTGCGGTTCGACGTCGTCGGCTTCACCAACCTCACCCAGGACCACCTCGACCTGCACGGCACCATGGACGAATACTTCGACGCCAAGGCCGCCCTCTTCAGCCGGAATCGGGCGGACCGGGCCGTCATCATCGTGGATGATGAATGGGGCCGGCGCCTGGCCAGGCAAACGGACCTGGAAACCGTCACGCTGTCCGTGGGCGGTGGATCGTCCGCGGAATGGACGGTATCCGGGATTTCCCGGGTCGGGCTGGGGCACGCATTCACACTCAGCGGGCCGGCCGGGGAGGAGCTTGTGCTCCGGTGTGGACTGCCCGGAACCTTCAACGTGGCGAACGCTGCGTTGGCGGCCGTCATGGTTCTCGCAACCGGTGTGTCCTATCAGGACCTGCAGCGCGCGGCCGAGCTCAACGATCCGTTCACCACCGAAGTCCCCGGCCGGATGCAACTGATCGGTGAAGACCCGGCGGCTATCGTCGATTTCGCCCACAATCCGGACGCCCTCGCGCTGACTCTCGAGTCGGTGCGCGTCCCTAGGGCGGATTCGCGACTGCTCATCGTTTTCGGTGCAACAGGGCAGCGCGACGTCTCAAAGCGCCCGGTGATGGGAGCTACCGCCGCTCGCCTCGCCGACGTGGTGATCGTCACTGACGATGATCCGCATGACGAGGACGAAGCGGTTATCCGCGCAGGTGTCCTGGAGGGCGCGCAAGGGGCTAAAGACGCCGAGAATCTTTCCTGCGAGATCCTTGAAATCTTCCCGCGGGCCGCTGCAATCGACCGGGCCGTGGCGCTGGCGCGGAAGGGCGACGTCGTCCTTGTCGCGGGCCGCGGACACGAGGTCTGGCAGGAGGTCAAGGGCGTGAATCTGCCGCTCGATGACCGGGCTGAACTGGCGGCGGCATTGACACGGCATGGATTCTCTGCGCTCTCCGGCAACAGGATAGAGTCCTAGATCGTCATGATTGAATTCAGCGCAGCCGAGATCGCGGCGATCACCGGCGGTAGGCTCTCCGAGGCGGCTCAGAAGGAGCCTTCGCTCGTTGTCAGCTCCGCGGCCACGGATTCCCGCGAGAGCCGACCGGGCGGTCTTTTCATCGCCAAACCGGGCGAGACTACCGACGGGCACAACTTCGTGTCCGCAGCCTTCGTGAACGGCGCGGTCCTTGCGCTGGCCGAGCGTGCAGTGGCCGACGACGACGGCGCCGATCTTCCCGCCGTCGTCGTACCCGATGCCGTGGAAGCGATGGGCAAGCTGGCCGCCGAAACGGTACGCCGGCTAAGGGAACGCTCCCCGCTGACTGTCATCGGCATCACCGGCTCGGCAGGCAAGACCACCACCAAGGACGTGCTTGCACAACTGCTCGGCGCCCAGGGGCCGACGGTCGCCCCGATCGGATCCTACAACGGCGAGATCGGCGTTCCGCTCACGGTTTTCTCCGCGGATTACGGCACTCGGTACCTTGTCGTTGAGATGGGCGCCACAGGAGCCGGGCACATCGACTACCTGTGCTCGATGGTCAAGCCGGACATCGGCGTCGTGCTCTGCGTCGGTTCGGCCCACGCAGGTGAGTTCGGCGGAGTGGAGCGGATCGCCGAGGCGAAATCGGAACTCCCGCGCTCGCTCGGTGAGAACGGACTTGCCATCCTGAACGCCGATGATCACCGGGTTCGTACGATGTCGAAGAGCACCCAGGCACCGGTCGTCTACTTCAGCGAGGATTCCACCTTCGAGAGCGCAGACAGCGAAGTCGTGCGCGCCGAAGAAGTCTTCCTCTCAGTTGAGGGAAACCCATGCTTCACGCTGGTCCTTCCGAACGATACGCGCCACGACGTGCGGCCCCTGCTGATCGGGCGGCACCATGTTGCCAACCTGCTGGCAGCGGCCGCGGCTGCGCATGCCGCGGGAGTGCCGGGGGAGAAGATCGCAGCCGGGCTGTGCGCGGCTCGGGCGGTGAGCCGCTGGAGAATGGAACGGACGGACCGTCCGGATGGCGTCACCGTGATTAACGATGCCTACAACGCCAACCCGGAGTCGATGCGCGCTGCCCTGGCCACTCTCGCTGAACTCGGGCGCGGACGCCGCACCTGGGCGGTGCTGGGCGAGATGCTCGAACTCGGCGAGGAATCGGTCACCGCTCACGATGCGATTGGGCGCGTGGTGGTCAGGCTGAACATATCCAAGCTGATCGTTGTTGGGGACGGAGCACGGGCTCTGCACGCCGGCGCTGTGCTGGAAGGTTCCTGGGGAGACGAGGCGCTGTTCGCCCGCGATGTCAGTGAGGCCGAGGAAATCCTTGACCGCGAACTTGTTCCCGGGGACCTCGTGCTCGTGAAATCCTCCAACGGCGCCGGACTGCGCCATCTAGGCGATCGGATAGCATTGGCCTCAGACTCTTCGCCGGCCGTGCCCGACGATCAACCGGGATCACAGGGTGGGCCGAACGGACCTTATCCGAAGAACCAGGGGGGCACCACGCCGTGATTGCGCTGCTGATAGCCTCCGCCTCGGCCCTCGTTCTTGCCCTGATCGGAACGCCGCTCTTCATCCGCCTCCTGGTGAATAAAAGCTACGGCCAGTTCATCCGGGATGACGGACCCACTGCTCACCACACCAAGCGCGGAACGCCGACCATGGGCGGTGCCGTGATCGTTGGGTCTGTGGTGCTCGCCTACTTCGGCACGCACCTGATCATGATGGCCGCCGGTGCAACAGATGGCCCCACAGCCTCAGGCATGCTGCTTTTGCTGGTGACGGTCGGGATGGGACTGGTCGGGTTCTTCGATGACTACATTAAGATCTCCAAACAGCGAAGCCTTGGGCTCAGCGCGCCCGCCAAGATCATCGGCCAGACGGTGGTGGGCGTTCTCTTCGCCATCCTTGCCCTGAACTTCCCGGACGCGAACGGGCGGACTCCGGCGTCGACCGCTATCTCCTTTGTTCGCGACACAGCGTTCGATCTCGCATTCGCGGGCTCTCTCATCGGAGCAATCCTCTTCGTCATCTGGTCGAACCTGATCATCACGGCGGCCTCCAACGGAGTAAATCTCGCGGACGGACTGGACGGGCTCGCCAGCGGAGCGTCCGTTTTCGTTTTCGGGGCTTACATGCTCCTTGGAATCTGGCAGTTCAACCAGCGCTGCGCGGACCCTTCAGTTCCGGCGAACATCTGCTATGAAGTGCGCGATCCACTGGATCTCGCGCTGATCGCGGGAGCCATGTGCGGAGCCCTTGTCGGATTCCTGTGGTGGAATACCTCACCCGCCAAGATCTTCATGGGTGACACCGGATCGCTCGCAATCGGCGGCGCGATCGCCGGGTTTGCGATCCTTTCGCGCACCCAGCTCCTTCTGGTGATTATGGCCGGCCTGTTTGTCATGATCACCCTGTCCGTCATCATCCAGGTGGGATTCTTCAAGCTCTCGGGCGGCAAGCGCGTCTTCAAAATGGCGCCCCTGCAGCACCATTTCGAGCTGAAGGGTTGGCAGGAGGTCACGGTGGTGGTGCGCTTCTGGATCCTGGCGGGACTCTTCGTCGCCGTCGCCCTGGGTATCTTCTACGCTGAATGGGTTGTACTGCTGTGACTTTCGACGGTGCCACGGACCGGCTGGATCATCTCAAGACGTGGGACGCCGACTGGGCCGGACTCCGTGTGGTGGTGGCAGGAATAGGTCTTTCGGGGTTCTCAGCCGCCGACACCCTGATCGAACTCGGCGCCCGGGTCGTGGTGTGCGACGCCACGGACTCAGAGGAAAACCGGGCCAAAGCCGACACACTGCGAATCGTGGGTGCCGTAGACGTTCTGCTGGGAGCAGAGGCCGCGCAATCGCTCCCCGACGTCGAGGGATCGGCACCGGAGCTCATTGTCACCTCACCCGGTTGGCGTCCTGACCAACCTCTGCTCGCGGCCGCCGCGGGCTCGGGTATTCCGATTTGGGGGGACGTTGAACTCGCCTGGCGTGTTCGCGTCCGCGAGGGAAGGCCCACGGCCGAGTGGTTGACCATCACCGGCACAAACGGCAAGACCACCACGGTGACCCTCGCAGAGTCCATGCTGCGGGCAGCGGGCCTGCGCGCAGTTGCGGCAGGCAATGTCGGTACGCCGTTGCTCGACGCCATCCGCGACCCGCAGGGCTACGACGTGATCGCCGTCGAACTTTCAAGCTTCCAGCTCCACTGGAGTTCCAGCATTGCTCCGCTGGCCAGCGTCTGCCTTAATCTCGCCGAAGACCATGTGGACTGGCACGGAGGCTTCGAGGCCTACCGGGCGGACAAGGCCAAAATCTACGAGAACACGCAGATTGCCTGTATCTACAATGTCGAGGACCCCGCCACCGAACGGATGGTCGAGGAAGCCGATGTCCAGGAGGGTTGCCGGGCCATAGGCTTCACCACGGACACGCCGGCCATCAGCATGATGGGCGTTGTGGACGGCCTGCTGGTTGACAGGGCGTTCATCGAGCAGCGGAAGGACTCCGCGGCTGAACTTGCCTCCGTAACGGATCTCGGCGAGGTCGTACCCCGGCATCTGGTGGCTAACGCGCTGGCCGCCGCCGCGCTGGTGCGGGCGGCAGGAGTACCGGCGGTGGCCGTGCGGGACGGGCTCCGAAACTTCTCTCCGTCCGGCCACCGCATAGAACTGGTGGCAGCACGGGACGGAGTGCTGTGGATCAACGATTCCAAGGCAACGAATCCACACGCGGCGGATGCCTCGCTGTCCTCCTTCCACTCGGTCGTCTGGATCGCGGGCGGGCTTTCCAAGGGCGTCGACTACACGGATTTGGTCCGCAGGAACGTGACGCGTTTCAAGGCCGTGGTCCTGATCGGAAAGGACAGTTCGGACCTCGCGTCCGCTCTGGCCCGACACGCACCGGATGTTCCGCTGATCCGTCCGGCACCGGGTCACACTGGTAAGGACGGGTTGCCGGTCGAAAACTCGAATTCCGACGGCGTCCTGGCCATGCGGGCGGCAGTTTCTGAGTCGCTACGGATAGCCGAGGACGGCGACACGGTGCTCATGGCGCCGGCGGCCGCGTCAATGGACCAGTTCCCTTCCTACGCTCACCGTGGCGACGCCTTCATCGAGGCGGTTCGCGGGATTGTGGAGGGACAGGGATTCACCGCTAAGGAGTTGTAATGGTCAGCACGCCCACCCGGCATCCCCGCCGGAAACCGGCGTTGCGGCCGCACCCCGTGGCCAAGCGGTCCACACCGACAACGCAATCGGAAAGCTCACCGGGCCCCGCCGTCGTCGAACCCCCTCCGGAAAGAACCGGTTTGATCGGAAAGTTTGTTCGCCTTTGGCGCTTCCTCGAGGGATCGGACAAACAAACCAGCGGTTCCAGTTACTACATGATTCTCGGCGCCACTCTCGCGCTGACTGCCATCGGGCTCATGATGGTCCTTTCGGCGTCGTCCGTGGAGTCGATTGCCAAGGCCGCGGCAAGCGTCGAACCCACTGACGAGGGCGCGATCGTCTTCGACTTCTTCTTCAAGCAGAGTATGTACGCCGTGCTCGGTGTTGTCATGATGCTTGTCCTCTCACGCTTTGGGCCCCGAATGTTCAAGATCCTGGCGTGGCCGGGACTCGGCGTCGCGGTGGTTCTGTTGGTTCTCGTGCTCATCATTGGTGAAAGCATCAACGGGAACCAGAACTGGATCCGCATCGGCAACCAATCGCTACAGCCATCCGAACCCGCCAAACTGGCGCTCGCACTCTGGTGCGCCACCGTTCTGGAGAGGAAGCGCGGGCTCGTCAGGGACTGGAAGCATGCGCTCGTTCCTGTGCTGCCTCTCGGCGGAGTCATCCTTCTGCTAGTGATGCTCGGCGGGGACCTCGGGACCGCGATCATCCTTGGAATGATCATCGCGGCCGCGCTCTTCTTCTCCGGCGCGCCAATGAGGATGTTCATCATTCTCGGGGCTGTTGGGATCGCTGCGGCTTTCGGCGCCACGTTACTGAACGCCACCCGGAGTACACGCATCGAAGCCTGGCTGCGCCTCAATTGTGAGAGCGCCCTGGACCCGTGCTTTCAGTCGAACCAAGGCCTTTTCGCCCTTGCCTCCGGAGGTTGGTGGGGCGTGGGAATCGGGCAGAGCCGCCAGAAATGGAACTGGATCCCGGAAGCGCACAACGACTTCATCTTCGCCATCATTGGCGAGGAGTTCGGTCTGGTCGGAACGCTCGTGGTCATCATCCTGTTCGGCATTCTGGCCGTAGCCACCCTTCGGGTAGCCCGTCGCTACACCGATCCCTTCGTCCGGATCCTGATGGGGTCGATCATGGTCTGGCTGATTGGGCAGGCGTTCGTCAATATCGGTATGGTCACGGGTGTGCTGCCCGTCATCGGTGTACCTTTGCCGTTCATCTCCTACGGTGGTTCGGCGCTGACCTTCACCCTCGCGGCCGTTGGCGTACTCCTGGCGTTCGCGCGCCGGATGCCCCCTGCCGTCCCCGATCCCGCCCAGACCGCAAGCAGCATGGAAAAGAGCAAGAGAACACCTTGAGCGAGTCCACAAACCTGTCAGTTGTCCTCGCCGGCGGTGGTACGGCAGGGCATATCAGTCCGCTGCTGGCCATCGCACGCGCCCTGGACGAAGCCCAGCCCGGCGTTTCCATCGTCGCGGTCGGTACTGCAGCCGGAATGGAGACCCGCCTGGTGCCCGCGGCCGGTTACAGGCTGGAGACTATCGAACGCGTGCCCATGCCCCGCAGGCCATCGATTGACCTGATCAAGTTGCCTGTGCGGCTCCTTCGCGCAGTGCGGCAGGCCGTCCGGATCATCGACGCGGCGTCAGCGGACGTCGTCGTCGGCGTTGGCGGCTACGTGTCGACGCCGCTCTACCTCGCCGCCTGGCTTCGCCGTGTTCCGGTGGTCATCCATGAGGCGAACGCGCGGCCGGGCCTGGCGAACCGCCTCGGCTCCCGGATAGCGAAGACAGTCGCGGTCGCCTTCCGCGGAACCGGGCTGCCGGACGAGCAGTGGGTGGGTATGCCTATGCGCAAGGAGATTTCAAGCCTCGACCGGGCAAGCGGCCGTGCTCCCGCACGGGAACGCCTCGGGCTGGACCCGCAGTTGCCTACCCTCATAGTCACCGGTGGTTCCTCCGGGGCTGCCAGCATCAATCGCGCGGTGGCCGAAGCTGCGGCGGGGTTCGGCTCGGAGGGGCCAGGCGTACAGGTTCTGCACATCACGGGCCGGGACAAGCAGGTCACCGGGCCACACGGTCAACTGCTTACCGCGCCGGGATACCGCCAGATCGAGTTCGTGGACGGCATGGAAGATGTCTACGCAGCGGCGGACCTCCTGCTCGCGCGTGCCGGCGCGGCGACGGTCAGCGAGGTCGCGGCGGTGGGTTTGCCCGCCATCCTGGTGCCCCTGCCGCACGGCAACGGCGAGCAGCGCCGAAACGCCGCCGAGCTCGTCGCGGCAGGTGGTGCAGTACTGGTTGAGGACGAGCGTCTTTCGGGGAACTGGCTCACCGCCGAGGCACTCCCGCTCACGCAGGACACCGCGCGGCTGGCACGGATGTCCGTTGCCGCCGCACCCCTGGGCGTGCGCGACGCCGACACCAGGATGGCCGGCCTGATCCTCGACGCAGCTGGAGTTCGCCCATGAGCGTTGTAGTAGCAGAGCTGGGTGCGGTCCACTTCATCGGGCTTGGCGGTGCGGGAATGTCCGCCGTCGCAAGGGTGCTGCTCGGGAGATCGGTACCGGTCTCCGGGTCGGATGCCGCGGATTCAAAAGGACTACAGGCCCTTGCTGCACTCGGCGCTCGCGTGCACGTCGGGCATGATGCGGCAAACCTTGGCTCTGCGGACACGGTCGTCGTCTCGAGCGCTATCCGCGAGAGCAACCCGGAACTTCTCGAGGCTAAAGCGCGCGGCCTGCGGGTACTTCACCGCTCGGAGGCACTGGCGGCAGCGATGGATGGGCGAACCGTGGTCGCGGTAGCCGGAACCCATGGCAAAACCACTACCACATCCATGATCACGGTCATGCTGCAGGCTGCAGGCAGGGCGCCGTCGTTCGCCATCGGCGGGGACGTTGCGGCACTGGGGGTGAACGCCGCCTGGGAAGAAGGCGAGGTCTTCGTGGCCGAGGCGGATGAATCCGATGGCTCCTTCCTCAACTACCGGCCGCGGATCGGTGTCGTAACCAATGTCGAGGCCGATCACCTGGACCACTACGGTTCGGCGGCGGCGGTGTTCGATTCGTTCGACCGTTTCGCGGCGCTCCTGCCCGATGACGACGGCGTTCTGATTGCGTGCCGCGATGACGAGGGCGCCGCGGCTCTCGCCGAGCGTACGACCGGCTCGCGTCGCGTGCGCACCTACGGGTACGGCGAGGACGCCGATGTGCGAGTCAGCGCCACCCGGGCTGTGGGGAGCACCTCCAACAGTCTCCTGTCCTTCACGCTGGACGGTCTGGACAGCCAGCAGGAACTTCAGCTGGGCGTACCCGGACGGCACAACGTACTGAACGCTGCAGCCGCCTTCGCGGTGGGACTCGAGCTGGGAGTGGATCCAGCGGCCGCGGCCGCAGGCCTTGCAGCTTTCTCCGGCGCCGCCCGTCGGTTCGAAGCAAAGGGCGAGAGCCGCGGTGTGCGGGTTTTCGATGAGTACGCGCACCACCCGACAGAGGTTGCCGCAGCGATGGCCGCTGCGCGTACGGTTGCAGGTGATCACAGGGTGCACGTACTCTTCCAGCCGCATCTCTTCTCCCGCACGCGCGAGTTCGCGGTGGAGTTCGCCGCTGCGCTGTCCCTGGCCGACTCGGTCCGGGTGCTCGACATCTATGCCGCGCGTGAAGATCCTGTGCCGGGAGTGACCAGCCGGCTGATCACCGACCGCCTGACTGTTCCCGGCGGTCATTTCCCTGACGCCGACAATGCCGTGCGCGAGATAGTGCACACGGTGCAGGCCGGAGACATCGTCCTGACGGTCGGGGCAGGCGACGTTACCCGGTTCGGCCCCGTGCTGGTCGAACTGCTTGCCGAAGATGGAGGAGGTTCGTCATGAGCCCCCGCGCTCCACGCCGGCCGAACAATGGCAGACCCCCGGCGTCGTCGTCCGCTTCTGACACCATCAGCGCACAGAAAAGCATTCCCGAGGCGGCTGCGGAGCACAGGGGACAAGCGCCCCAGGAAGCCATTACTGCTCGGAAAGACGCCCCGGTTGCCCTGATTGACCGGGGCGGGGATTCGGGCACCGTCGTCGCGTTCCCCGAACCGCCGGCCCGACGACGACGGCGGTGGTGGCTGATCGGCATCTCCGCCGTGATACTGGCGATTGCCGGGTTGCTCGCCTACCTCGTTCTCTCGCCTGCCCTGGCAGTGCGGAACCTGGACATCCAGGGCAACCGGCTGGTGCCCACCGAACAGGTGTCGGCTGCCCTGGCACCGCTCGTAGGGAGGTCCCTCACCCAGATCAGCGACGACGATGTGCGTGCGCTGCTGGCTGACTTCCCGCCTGTCCAGGATGTTTCCGTGGCTGCCTCTCCGCCCTCGACCCTGAACGTCACCATCGTCGAGCGCGTGCCTGTCGCCATTTTGGAAAGCGGCGGGAAATTTCTCCTCATCGATTCCGAGGGCCGCGAGCTGGCCACCGTGGCTGAGCGCGAGTCCGTGGCGCTGCCCCTGATCGACGGCGGCGAGAACGCCGTGAACAGCGACGTGTTCTCTTCGATCACAGCGGTGCTGGCCTCGCTGCCGGCCGACATTCTGGAACGGTTGGTGCATGCTTCCGCGAACTCCATCGACTCGGTGGAACTGAAGTTGACGGACGGCAAGACGATCTTCTGGGGGAGCGCGGAGGAGAACGCTGCCAAGTCGCGGGTTCTTGCGGCGCTGCTCACCCTCGGAGAGCAGGATCCGCCGGTCTCGGTGTACGACGTGAGCACGCCTTCGCGTCCGGTAACCCGATGAAGTTTTCCGACACGCTGCGGTGGTCATTGCATGGCAGTGCCACTGCCCCTAGCGTCTCAGTAAGAAGTTACTTGACATAACATTAACCCTCAAGTTGAGAGTGAACGTTATCCAGGTTGAAGGTTGGGCACTCAGCTTTCAATATCCCAATACAGCGCACAGATCGAACAAGGGACACAGGACGTGGCAGCACCGCAGAATTACTTGGCCGTCATCAAGGTCGTCGGCATCGGCGGCGGTGGCGTGAACGCCGTTAACCGAATGATTGAGGTCGGGCTGCGCGGCGTGGAATTCATCGCCATCAATACCGATGCGCAGGCGTTGCTGATGAGCGACGCTGACGTAAAACTTGACGTCGGACGTGAACTCACAAGGGGTCTGGGCGCAGGCGCGGATCCCGAGGTTGGACGCAAGGCGGCTGAAGACCATGCCGAGGAGATCGAAGAGGTAATTCGCGGCGCCGACATGGTCTTTGTCACTGCAGGAGAAGGCGGCGGCACGGGCACGGGCGGCGCTCCCGTCGTTGCGCGCATCGCACGTTCGCTTGGAGCGCTGACCATCGGCGTTGTGACGCGCCCGTTCACTTTCGAAGGGCGCCGTCGATCGAATCAGGCCGAGACCGGCATTGACACTTTGCGGGACGAGGTTGACACGCTGATTGTCATCCCGAATGACAGGCTGCTTTCGATCAGCGACCGAAACGTCTCAATGCTCGATGCGTTCCGGTCCGCAGACCAGGTGCTGCTTTCCGGTGTTCAGGGCATCACCGATCTCATCACCACGCCGGGCCTTATCAACCTCGACTTCGCCGACGTCAAGTCGGTCATGCAGGGTGCAGGATCAGCGCTCATGGGCATTGGCTCGGCACGTGGAGAGGACCGTGCGGTCAAGGCAGCAGAACTGGCTATCGCTTCGCCGCTGCTCGAGGCGTCCATTGACGGTGCGCACGGTGTCCTGCTCTCGATTCAGGGCGGCTCGGACCTCGGTCTCTTCGAGATCAACGAGGCCGCGCGCCTGGTGCAGGAAGTTGCGCACCCGGAGGCGAACATCATCTTTGGTGCCGTTATCGACGACGCCCTGGGCGATGAAGCGCGTGTGACGGTTATCGCTGCCGGCTTCGACCAGGTGGACGCAACGTCCCAGCCAGCGACACCGGCGTCGAAGCCGGCTTCGGCGCCCGCCGTCGGCAGGGAGGCCGCCCCCGTTCCGCAGACTGTTGCCGCAGGCGTGGGAGGCGGCTGGGCCCATAACTCCTCCAACGGCAGCCGCAACGACGTGCCTGGAGATGCAGGCTTTGATGTTGACCTCCCCGCCGTCGTCGAACCTGACTACTCGGCAGGCCGCTCGGATGACCTGGACGTTCCCGACTTCCTGAAGTAAACGGGTGTTCTTCTGGACGTCGTCGGCCGTTCCCGGTGTTCGGATCGGCTTCACGAGTCGGGCGGCCGGTAACCTTGCAACGCATGTCGGCGATGATCCGGAAGGATCAGCACGCAACAGGTCCGTCCTGGAATCGGGGATGGGGATCGCGCCCGGATCGCTGCGGTTCATGAACCAGACCCACTCGACCATCGTTGCGCAGGTTTCAGCTGGTGTTCCTGACGCTGATGCTCTGGTCAGCCCGGCTGGATCGGAAGCGTTGGCCGTGCTGGTTGCGGACTGCGTGCCGGTGGTCCTCGTTGGCATTGATTCCCGTGGTGCCGCTTCCACCGCGGTGGTGCATGCAGGCAGAAAAGGGGTGGAAGGCAACATCGCAGGCAGAGCTGTCAGCAGTCTTCGGGAAACCGGAGCGGACAGGGTCAACGCCTGGATTGGGCCGTCCGTTTGTGGTGCGTGTTACGAGGTCCCCGCGGAATTGCGGGCGCGCGTTGCAGAGGCAGTGCCCTCGACCTTCAGCACCACGAGCTCGGGAACGCCGGCGCTGGACCTTCCCGCCGGCGTCCGTACCCAGCTGGGTGCGGCCGGGGCGCTGGTTCAGGAACTCGGTCCGGCCTCCAGTCATCTCTGCAGCCTCGAGAACGATGAACTGTTCTCGCATCGTGCCGTGGGCAGGGGACGTCCGGTAGGACGTATGGCGGGATTGGTTTGGCCGGCATGACCGACCCCGACAGGCGCGCCGAACTAGCGGTCAACCTCGGCCGGGTCAGCGCGCGCATAGATGAAGCGTTGGCCGCTACGGACCGTGCCGGCCGGCCCACCCTCATCGTGGTCACCAAGTTCTTCCCCGCATCGGATGTTGGCTTACTGACTTCGCTTGGCGTGAAGGATGTAGGGGAGAACCGCGATCAGGAAGCTGCCGCGAAGGCGGCAGAGGCGGATCCGCGCCTACGGTGGCATTTCATTGGGCAGCTTCAAACAAACAAGGCGCGATCCGTGGTTGCCTATGCGCACTCCGTGCACTCCGTGGACCGGATTTCACTCGTCAATGCCCTCGAGAAGGCCGTAGCGAAAGAGCAGGAGCGTCGGGCGGAGACCGGTAAGCCTGCGCGCATCCCGCTTGAGTGCTACGTGCAGGTGAACCTGGCGGACAACCCGACCGGCGGCCGGGGCGGTGCCGTCCCATCGGAGGTGCCCGAGCTCGCGGACCGAATTGACGACGCCGGCCACCTGCGGCTGGCGGGGGTGATGGCCGTCGCCCCGCTGGGAGCAGACCCCCGCGGGGCGTTCGAGCGGCTGGCCGCGATCTCGGCCGACGTCGTCGCCCGTCACCCCGAAGCCCGGGCTATCTCGGCCGGCATGAGCGGTGATCTGGAGCATGCGATCGCAGCGGGCGCGACACACCTGCGCGTAGGCTCAGATGTCCTCGGCGCGCGACCGCCCTTGGGGTAGCGTCAACGCTGTAACCGCGGGCGTTTCGCACCACCGGTGCATGACGAAGGAATGACAGGAGCTACCATGGCTGGCGCACTGCGCAAGACAATGATCTACCTTGGGCTCGCCGACGGTGACGAGCACTACGAGCCCGAGCCCAAGACATCCAACAGCAGGAATGAGGACTACTCCGTGGACTACGACCGTGACGAGCGCCATGTTGATTCTGCGCCCGTGACCAAGGCCGCCCCGGAGGAATACCGAGCGCCGGTTACCCCGATCAAGCGTGCGCAGTCGGCCCGTGAGGACGCTTCTTCCCTACGCCAGATCACCACAGTGCATCCCCGTTCCTACAATGATGCGAAGCTCATCGGCGAAAGCTTCCGGGACGGTATTCCAGTCATCATGAACGTGACGGATATGGGCGAGGCAGACGCCAAGCGCCTCGTCGACTTCTCTGCCGGGCTTGTCTTCGGGTTGCACGGGTCGATTGAACGTGTCACGAACAAGGTTTTCCTGCTGTCCCCGTCCTACATCGAAGTATTGGGCGAGGACCAGAAGGCCAGTGACGGCCAGGCCAGTTTCTTCAATCAGAGCTGACACGGTTTACTGTTTACAGACAATTATTCCGTTTCATGCCAGAGGACTGTGACTGACACGTGAGCTTGGTGTTCGCTCTGATCTACCTGGTGCTGATGCTTTTCCAGCTCGCGCTGATCATCCGCATCGTGTATGACGCGGTGCAGATGTTCGCGCGGGGATGGCGGCCGCGCAGGCTTGCCCTGGTTCTCGCATCAGCGATCTATTCGGTCACTGACCCGCCCATCCGGCTGTTCCGACGGCTCATCCCGCCGCTGCGGCTTGGGGGCGTTTCCCTGGATCTTGCGTTCCTTGTTGTCTTCCTCGGAGCGACAATCCTGAAGACCGTAGCCCGTGTGCTGGCCGAGGCCTGAGCCGGTTAGTTTTCGAGACCTAAAAGATATACGCTGAATCACATATTGGTGTGAAGCAGGAGTTTTTCCTCCACAAGCACGTCCACAATTCGGTACCGTTGTCAGGTCTGCTCGACAGGCGGCTTCGACTAAATCCACTATGAGGTGACCAGATGGCCCTGACGCCAGAAGATGTTGTCAACAAGCGGTTTCAGCCCACCAAGTTCCGTGAGGGGTATGACCAGGACGAGGTAGATGACTTCCTCGATGAGATCGTCGTGGAGCTTCGTCGCCTGAACCAGGAGAACGACGACCTCCGTCGTCAGCTGTCGGAGGCCTCCACCGGCACCTCGCAGAATGCCGCAGTGCCCGCACCCGTGGCTGCCAGCGCACAGACCGAAGAGGTCCGCGAGGAAAAGAAGCCTGAAGAGCCGAAGGTCGAAGCGCCCAAGGTGGAGGAGCGTCCCGCTCCCGCACCCGTCCAGCAGTCCGGCGGCGCAGAGTCAGCCGCTGGTGTGCTTGCGATGGCTCAGAAGCTGCACGACGAATACGTCAATGCCGGAGTTGAGCAGCGCGACAAGATCATCGCGGAGGCCCAGATCGAGGCAAGCGGCCTCGTCAACGATGCCCAGGAGAAGAGCCGCAAGACCCTCGGCGCCCTCGAGCAGCAGAAAGCTGTCCTGGAGCGCAAAGTGGAGCAGCTTCGCAGCTTCGAGCGGGACTACCGCTCACGCCTGAAGGCCTACATCGAGGGCCAGTTACGCGACCTCGATTCCCGCGGATCCGTGGCTTCGGAAACCGCAGACGCCTAAAGGGCTGTTGGATTAGAGGGCCGGCTGCCGGGTTCACCCGGCAGTCGGCCCTTGCCGTACGCTGGATGGCGAGCTAAGCGTCCAAGCGCCGCAGCCAGGCGCGCACTATCGAAAGCATCAATGACCGAGCAACCTTCTGTTCCGAATCCAGAGTCCGGCCGCAACCACGCAAAGCATGGCAAGCGGATCGGAGCCCGCTATGCGCTGCTGCTCGTCGCGTGCACACTGATTGCTTATATCTTCGACCAACTGACGAAGATCTGGGTGGTCTCGACCATGGTTGAAGGCCAGATCACCGAAGTTCTCCCTCCGGTGCTGAGCTGGCATTTCATCCGAAACTCCGGCGCGGCCTTCTCTATCGGCACGGAAATCACCTGGGTATTCACGATCATCCAGGCTCTGGTATCGGTGGCAATTATCACCCAGATCCGCAAGGTCGCTTCCTGGGGATGGGCTGTTGCCCTCGGACTCGTCCTTGGTGGCGCGCTGGGTAACCTCACTGACCGTCTCTTCCGGGAACCGGCATTCGGCCAGGGACATGTTGTCGATTTCATCGCGCTCCCGAACTTCGCCATCTTCAACATCGCTGACAGCGCGGTGGTGAGCGGCGTCGTGCTGATCTGTCTGCTTACCCTCCGCGGCATCGGGCTCGACGGGCGCCGAAGCAACGAAACGGACAACAAGGAAGCAGACAACCAGGAGCGAAAAGAAGCTCCGGACGCCGGGGTGAACGATGACGAGCGGCCCTAGCAGTTACGCCATACCCGACTCGGCGGCCGGCCAGCGTATCGATGCCGCGCTGGCCGCGTTGACGGGAGAGTCCCGCTCGACAGTCGCCGCATGGTGTGCGGCGGGCGCTGTCATGATCGAAGGTGTTGCGGTGCAGAAATCCGCCAAGGCTGTGGCTGGGACTACCCTCACCGTCGTCGTGCCCGTCGAACGGAACCCACTCGAAGTGGTGCCGGAAGCAGTTGAGGGGATGAAAATCCTCCTCGACGATGATGACTTCGTGGTTATAGACAAGCCGGTGGGCGTGGCCGCGCACCCTTCTCCCGGTTGGGTGGGCCCAACGGTAGTCGGCGCACTGGCCGCGGCAGGCTATCGAATCTCCACCTCGGGCGCCCCCGAGCGGGCAGGCATAGTTCACCGCCTTGATGTAGGCACGTCCGGGGCCATGGCGGTAGCGAAGTCGGAGCACGCCTACACCCTGTTGAAGCGTGCCTTCAAAGACCGGACGGTAGGCAAGCAGTACCACGCGCTCGTCCAGGGTCTGCCCGATCCGCTCGAAGGCACCATTGACGCACCCATTGGACGCCATCCCGCCCACGACTGGAAGTTCGCCGTCATGGAGGACGGACGTCCTTCGATCACCCATTATTCGGTGGAGGAGGCGTTCGGCAGGGCCAGCCTGCTCAGGGTACGCCTGGAGACCGGCCGTACCCACCAGATCCGCGTCCATTTTTCGGCGATACATCACCCGTGTGCAGGGGACCTCACCTACGGTGCTGATCCACGGCTCGCAGCAGAGCTGGGCCTCACACGCCAGTGGCTGCACGCCAGCCAACTTTCGTTCGAGCATCCCCGCAGCGGCGAGCGGGTTGTGATTGACAGCAAGTTCCCGATGGACCTGCGGTATGCCCTGGACGCGTTGGCCGGCGGGACTATCTGAATCCGACACCCGCCCGGTGCGCCCCGGATGCCTGGTCGGTGCTCGCTAGAATGAGTTGGTGGTTTCTTCAGCTCCGTCCTCCCGAGTCGCCAATGACTCCTTCGTCCACCTTCACAATCACACCGAGTACTCCATGCTGGACGGTGCGGCGCGACTGAGCGACCTGTTCAGCCACACCGCCGAACTCGGTATGAATGCGCTGGCCACCACGGACCACGGGTTCGTCTTCGGAGCCTTCGACTTCTGGAACAAGGCGCGCAATGCCGGCGTGAAGCCGATCGTCGGGGTGGAGGCGTATCTCACCCCGGGAACGGCACGTGCCGATAAGACGCGCGTGAAGTGGGGCGGAGGAGGACGCGACGACGTATCGGGCGCCGGTGCCTACACTCACATGACACTCTGGTCGGAAACAACCGAGGGTATGCACAACCTTTTCCGGATGTCTTCCCTCGCTTCACTGGAGGGATATCTCTACAAGCCACGTATGGACCGCGATCTGCTGCAGACCTACGGCAAGGGACTGATTGCAACCACGGGGTGCCCCTCCGGGGAGGTGCAGACCAAACTGCGGCTGGGCCTGTACCGGGAAGCGATGCAGGCAGCTTCAGATTTCCGGGACATCTTCGGCCCCGAGAACTTCTTCTGTGAACTGATGGACCATGGGCTGGATATCGAACGGAACGTGCAGGCGGACCTGATCAAGCTGGCACGGGAGCTGGGCCTTCCGCTGGTTGCCACGAACGACCTCCACTACACCCACGCCGAAGACTCGAAAGCGCACGCTGCACTGCTGTGCGTCCAGTCGGGGTCCACTATGGCTGACCCCAAGCGCTTTAAGTTCGACGCCGATGAGTTCTACCTGAAGTCGCCGGCAGAAATGCGGTCCATCTTCCGTGACTACCCGGATGCTTGCGACAACACCCTGCTCATCGCCGAGCGGTGCAACGTCGAGTTCAACACGAACGCAAACTACATGCCGCGCTTCCCCGTGCCTGAAGGGGAAAACGAGCAGTCGTGGTTTGTGAAGGAGGTCGAGACGGGGCTTCATTACCGGTATCCGGAAGGGATCCCGGATGATGTCCGCAAGCAGGCGGAGTTCGAAGTTGGAGTTATCGCTCAGATGGGGTTCCCCGGCTACTTCCTCGTGGTGGCCGACTTCATCAATTGGGCCAAGAGCCAGGGGATCCGTGTGGGTCCTGGCCGCGGATCGGGTGCTGGGTCCATGGTGGCCTATGCCATGCGGATCACGGACCTTGATCCGCTGCGCCACGGACTCATCTTCGAGCGCTTCCTCAACCCGGAGCGGGTTTCCATGCCCGACTTCGACGTCGACTTTGACGATCGTCGCCGCCCCGAGGTGATCCGTTACGTCACCGAGAAGTACGGTGACGAGCGCGTGGCCATGATCGTCACATACGGCACCATCAAGGGCAAGCAGGCGCTCAAGGACTCCTCACGCGTCATGGGTTACCCGTTCTCCATGGGGGAGCGGCTGACCAAGGCTATGCCGCCGGACGTCATGGGCAAGGGTGTGGCCCTCGCGGATGTGCACAACAAGGAAGCCAAGCGCTACTCGGAGGCAGAGGAACTGCGTGAACTGCTGAAAGCGGACGCCGACGCGCAGAAGGTCTTCGAAACCGCTCTCGGCCTTGAGGGCTTGAAGCGGCAGTGGGGTGTGCACGCCGCCGGTGTGATCATGTCGAGCGAACCGCTCATCGACATCATCCCCATCATGCGCCGCGACCAGGACGGCCAGATCATCACGCAGTTCGACTACCCCACCTGCGAGGGTCTCGGCCTGATCAAGATGGATTTCCTCGGGTTGAGGAACCTCACGATCATCACCGACGCGGTGGAAAACATCAAGCTCACCCAGGATATGGATCTGATCCTGGAAGATCTGCAGTTGGATGACAAGCTCACGTACGAACTCCTTGCGCGCGGCGACACCCTGGGCGTGTTTCAGCTCGACGGCGGTCCGATGCGTTCGCTCTTGAAGCTCATGCGTCCCGACAACTTCGAAGACATTTCGGCCGTAGGCGCCCTGTACCGGCCGGGGCCGATGGGTGCCAACTCACACACCAATTACGCCCTCCGAAAGACCGGCCTGCAGGAAGTCACACCGATCCACCCGGAGCTTGCGGAACCTCTGTCCGAGATCCTGGGACAGACGTACGGACTGATCGTCTATCAGGAGCAGGTTATGGCCATTGCGCAGAAGCTGGCCGGCTATTCCTTGGGCCAGGCGGACATTCTTCGGCGTGCCATGGGCAAGAAGAAGAAGGCTGAACTGGACAAGCAGTTCGAGGGCTTCTCCCAGGGTATGCATGACAATGGATATTCGGATGCAGCGGTAAAGACCCTGTGGGACATCTTGCTTCCCTTCTCCGATTATGCGTTCAATAAGGCGCACTCCGCCGCCTATGGATTGGTGTCTTACTGGACCGCCTATCTGAAGGCGCACTATCCAGCCGAATACATGGCAGCGCTCCTGACCAGCGTGGGCGATGACAAGGACAAGCTGGCCATTTACCTGAACGAGTGCCGGCGGCTTGGAATTACGGTCCTGCCGCCCGACGTCAATGAGTCGAGCGTCAACTTCACTCCTGTGGGCACCGATATCCGGTTCGGCATGGGGGCAATCCGCAACGTCGGGGCAAACGTCGTGGGCGCCATGGTTGCTGCCCGGGAAGAGAAGGGCGCCTTCGAATCCTTCTCGGATTTCCTGCAGAAAGTCCCGGCCGTTGTCTGCAACAAACGCACCATCGAATCCCTGATCAAGGCTGGAGCATTCGATTCGCTCGGACACCCCCGCCGTGCCCTGGCGATGATTCATGAGGAAGCCGTGGACTCCGTCGTCGTCCTCAAACGCAATGAGGCGGCGAACCAGTTCGACCTATTCAGCGCGTTCGATGATCCCAGCGCCGGAACCGGGCTTACGGTCGATGTGCCCGATCTCCCCGAGTGGGCAAAGAAGGACAAGCTTGCGTTCGAGCGCGACATGCTCGGACTGTATGTGTCGGATCACCCGTTGCAGGGTCTCGAGGGCCTTCTGAGCCAGCACGCCGATTCCGCGATCACCTCCGTCATAGGCGAAGATGGCCCGGCCGACGGCGCCATCGTCACTATCGCAGGCATGATCACCTCGCTGCAGCGCAGGATCGCGAAGAACAGCGGAAACGCGTACGCGCGGGCCGAGATCGAGGACCTCGGGGGCTCGATGGAGGTCATGTTCTTCGGTCAGGTGTACGGACCGATCGCATCCGTGCTGGCGGAAGACCTGATCGTGGTGGTCCGCGGGCGCCTGCAGAGGCGTGACGACGGCACAGTCACCCTGAATGCGCAGGAGCTCTCGGTTCCGGACCTCACCGAGGGGCACTCCGGGCCGGTGGTCATCTCACTCCTGCACCACCGGGCAACCGAACCCGTGATCAACGAACTCGGGTCCGTACTGCGCCAGCACCGGGGTACTTCCGAAGTTCGGCTGCATGTGAGGCAGGAACGCCAACTCTCAGTGCTTTCGCTTCCCGTGGACCTGAGGGTCAATCCCACGCCTGCGCTGTTTGGCGATCTCAAGGTGCTGCTCGGGCCAGCGTGCCTTGATGCGTGAATTGGGTGAGATGCGAGGGTTAGGGTAGACAGATGCAGGAATCAGCCGCCAGGCCCGGGGCCTACCCGCCGCCGGTCTATGCCGGTCCCGCCGAAGAGACTCCGGTGCCGCCGTCGTCGCTCGTGTGGTGGGCGGCAGCAACTACCATCCTCGGCCCGTTGCTCGGCATCATCTGGTGGTTGGCGTCGCCGGGAGGTGCACTGTACGGGGACCGGGCCTTTGCGGAGAGCTGGCTCGCGCGCGATCTTGTGCTCGGCGGGCTTGAGTTGGCGGCCGGCGTCGTCGTTGGGTGGCTGCTGACCAACCGTGTTGACCTTCCCGGCGCCTGGCAGCGGGTTTTTGCTGCTGTCGCGGGAGGACTCCTGGGCTCCGTGCTTGCCGTCGTCGTGGGTCAATGGCTTGGCTCGCTCTTTGGCGGACCAGTCGGTGAGGAGTTTCCCTTTGTACTGCGTTCGCTCGGTGTGGCGCTGATCTGGCCTGCAGCCACGGCGTTGGTTGTGTTCATTGCTTCGCTGCTTGGGCTGCTCTTGATGCGTCCTCGTCGTTAGGTTCGAACTGCCATCCGTCATGAAAGGTTCTGGCTCTTCTTCGTCCCCGTAGAATTGGGCTCGTGACTTCCCAGACCGCACCAGTATCTTTCGACGCTTTTCGGACTATTGACCTTCGCGGAGCGAAGTTGTCTGCGGCCGAGTTGCGAGCGGCAATGCCTCGGAGCTCCGCGGCTTCCTTTGAGTCAGTCGCAGGTCGCGTCGAGGAAATACTGGATAGCGTCCGTACTCGCGGGTTCGCCGCGCTAAGCGAGCTTGCCGAGCGGTTCGACGGCGTCGAGCAGTCTCACCCGCGAGTACCGGTAGCCGCTCTGAAGCAGGCGCTCAAAGCACTTGCACCGGAGGTCCGGGCAGCACTGGAGGAGTCAATCGAGCGCGCCCGCACCTTCGCACAGGCGCAGAAGCCCGAAGATGTCACGGTGGACATCCGACCCGGTGCAGCTCTCACCCACCGTTGGGTGCCTGTTGGGCGGGCGGGTCTGTACGTGCCCGGAGGGCTGGCAGTGTTGGCATCATCCGTGGTCATGAATGTGGTGCCGGCCCAGGCAGCCGGTGTTGAGTCAATTGCCCTTGCCTCACCGCCGCAGAAGGAGTTCGGCGGGCAGCCACATCCGGTGATCCTCGCCGCTGCGGCGCTGCTCGGCATCGACGAGGTCTATGCCATCGGCGGTGCGCAGGCCATCGCCGCGTTTGCCTACGGCGTGCACGGGGATGCGGACAGAGCTCCGATAGAGCCGGTCAACGTGGTTACCGGACCCGGCAACATCTATGTCGCAACAGCCAAGCGCCTGGTCCGGGGTGTGGTGGGGATCGACGCTGAGGCGGGTACTACCGAAATAGCGGTGCTCGCGGATGACACCGCCCAGCCGCGGTTGGTCGCCGCTGATCTCATCAGCCAGGCCGAACACGATCCGAATGCCGCGTCCGTTCTCGTGACGCCATCGGAAGCATTGGCGTCCGCTGTCCGCGGCGAATTGTGGGCCCAAGTTGCTTCAACAAGCCATCGGGAACGGGTGGAGACGGCGCTGTCCGGACCGCAGTCGGGCATCATCCTGGTCGATGACATTGAACAGGGAATCGCTGTTTGTGATGCGTACGCCGCCGAGCACCTCGAAATCCACACCGTCGAAGCAGCTACCGTGGCCGCGCGCATCCGCAACGCCGGTGCGGTGTTTGTCGGTGAGTACAGTCCCGTCAGCCTGGGAGACTACTGCGCCGGATCGAATCACGTCCTGCCCACAGCCGGGACCCCCGCGTTCGCTTCGGGGCTGGGGGTGCACACATTCCTGCGGTCTATGCAGGTGATCGACTACAGCGCCAATGCGCTGCGCGAGGTTGCCCAGCACGTGGTCAGCCTGGCTGAGGCAGAGGACCTACCCGGCCACGGGGACGCGGTCAAAGTGCGGTTCGACGGGCACTGAACCACCACATGTAGTAATCACACTGTTGTAGTTTCACTACATCTAGTTCTAGAATGGACACACGAGGAGCATCCAGTAGCGTAACCGAGCCAACGTCGAATCGAGGGTGGAATGTATTGTCCGTTCTGCCGTAGTTCCGATTCACGGGTTGTGGACAGCCGTTTGGCTGATGACGGTTCGGCGATTCGCAGGCGGCGCCAATGCCCGGAGTGCGGCAAACGCTTCACCACGGTAGAGACAACCAGCCTTTCCGTGATCAAACGCTCCGGTGTTGGTGAGCCGTTCAGCCGCGGCAAGGTGGTAAGCGGTGTGCGTAAGGCATGTCAGGGCCGCCCTGTCACTGAAGACGACCTCGCATTGCTCGCGCAGGAAGTTGAGGAGTCCATTCGTGCCAGCGGCGTAGCTGAGATCGATGCGCACGAGGTAGGTCTGGCCATCCTTGGGCCGCTGCAGAATCTCGACCAGGTCGCGTATCTCCGGTTCGCGAGCGTCTACCAGGGATTCGACTCGCTCGAAGACTTCGAGAAGGCCATTGAGAAACTGCGTCGCGAGGCAGATAGTTCATCCCAGAAGGCTCCGTCGGGAGCCCAACGGCCGCTGACGGCCACCTAAGCTCCGGTGGTGGCAGCGGAGGGGAAGCCGCAGCCACCACCGGCACCAACAAACCGGACACACGCGCAGGTGCGTGCAAGATTACGCGAGGCCGCGCCGTCGTCCTGGTACTCTCAGCGTCCGCCGCTGACGGGAAGAATCACACCGGTGATGTAAGCTGCCTCATCCGACAGTAGCCAGGACACCGCATTAGCCACTTCGTCGGGCTCCGCAGCCCGTCCCATGGGGATCGTGTGATTGAGGCGTTGCACGCGGTCGGGCACGCCCGCAGCTGCATGCAGTCCGGTGTTGGTGCTCCCGGGCGCGACCCCGTTGACCCGGATACCGCGGGCGGCCACCTCGGACGCGAGACCGACGGTAAGCACGTCGACCGCCCCTTTGGTGGCTGCGTAATGAACCCACGTGTTCGGCGAACCCTGTTTGGTGGCCGTCGACGAGATATTGACGATCTGGCCTCCTTCACCACCAGCGTCCAGCGCCATGCAACGGATCGCTGCCTGGCACACGAGCAGGGGTCCCAACACGTTTACGGAGGCAACCCGCGACAGCACCTCGGCCGGCACGTCAACCAGCGGACCAATGAGGTCGCCAGTGATGCCGGCGTTATTGATGACCGCCTTCAACGGGCCAAGGTGTCCGGCGGCAGCAAAGATGCGGTCGACCGCCGCCGGATCGCTGACATCGCCCTGTGCGGCGACCGCAGTCCCGCCCTGGCTGCGGATGTCCGCGACAACACGGGCAGCCCCTGCTTCGTCCTGCGAATAATTCACCACAACCGCGTAACCGTACCGCGCGCAGCGCAGGGCGATCGCGGCTCCTATCCCGCGGCTGGCGCCGGTGACGACCGCCGCGGCTCTCACTGGGCTTCGACGGGTTCGCTCTTGAAATGCAGCGCTGCCTGAAGGGCAGCTCCAACGATGCCCGCGTGGTTACGCAGCTCTGCCGGGATGATGGGTGTGCGCAGTGAGAGGTTGGGTAGGAAGTCCTTGCTGCGCTTGGAGATCCCGCCGCCGACAATGAAAAGTTCCGGGGAGAACAGGAACTCTACATGGGAGAAGTATCGCTGCAACTTGACGGAGTACTCTTCCCAGTTCAGCCCCAACCGTTCCCGGGCTACAGCCGAAGCCTGGGTCTCGGCGTCGTGCCCGTCGATCTCCAGGTGGCCAAGCTCGGCGTTGGGCACAAGCTTGCCGTCGAAGATGAACGCGGAACCGATGCCCGTCCCCAGCGTGATGACGAGCACCGTTCCGTTGACGCCCTTGCCTGCGCCGTACTGAACCTCGGCGAGGCCGGCGGCGTCGGCGTCGTTGATGACATGGACGTCGCGGCTGAGGACCTTTGTGAAGAGCGCATCCACATCGGTGTCGATCCAGCTCTCGTCAACGTTGGCTGCCGAGCGTGCAACGCCGTGCTGGATGATTGCGGGAAACGTGACGCCGATCGGCAGGGTCTGTGCGGGAGCGCCTTCGCGGGTGGAAAGCTCAGCAACGATGTCCGCCACGACTACGGCCACAGCCTCGGGTGTGGCTGGCTGGGGAGTTTCCACCCGGAACCTTTCGCCGATGATCGCACCCTCGGCAAGGTCCACGATGCCGCCCTTGATACCGGTTCCGCCGATGTCGATGCCGATGATCGTGGCTGGCAGGTTCCTGTCGTGCTTGTTGCTGTTGCTGCTCTTGCCCATGATTCTCCAGGGATCGTGTGTTGATTGTCGGTTCTGCAGTGAGGGGCTGCGTCGATGGTGCTGGTGTTGCCGGATGCTGTTACGGCACGGTCAGAACTTCGGCACCAGTGTCCGTGACTACAAGCGTGTGCTCGAACTGGGCGGTTCTCCTGCGGTCCTTCGTCACTACGGTCCAGTTATCAGGCCACATGTCCCAATCGATGGAGCCCAGGGTAAGCATGGGCTCGATTGTGAACACCATGCCCGGCTTGATGAGCTGGTTGTATGCCGGTGCGGCGTCATAGTGGGGGATGATCAGGCCGGTGTGGAAGGCTTCGCCGACGCCGTGGCCGGTGAAGTCTCGGACAACGCCGTAACCGAATCTCCTGGCATAGGCTTCAATCGCGCGTCCGATGATGTTGATCTCCCGGCCGGGGGCGACCGCTTTGATGGCGCGGTTGAGGGCTTCCTGGGTTCGCTCGACCAACAGGCGGGACTCCTCGTCCACGTCGCCTACCGGGAAGGTGTAGTTCGTGTCTCCGTGCATGCCGTCGAGGTACGCCGTGATGTCGATGTTGATGATGTCGCCGTCCTGCAGCACCGTGGAGTCGGGTATTCCATGGCAGATCACCTCGTTCAGCGAGGAGCACAGCGACTTCGGGAATCCGCGGTAACCCAGCGTCGACGGATAGGCGCCGTGGTCGATCAGGAACTGATGACCCAGGGCGTCCAGGTAATCGGTGGTGACGCCCGGCTCAATGTGGCGTCCCACCTCCTGGATTGCCTGTGCGGCCAGCTTCCCGGCACGGCGGATCTTCTCGATTTGTTCCGCTGACTTAACTTCTGATCCTTCGAACTTCGCCGGACCCGCCTTGCCGACATACTCCGGTCGCATAATCGATGACGGCACTGCGCGCGGAGGGCTCAGCGTCCCCGGCTCAAGCGTGCCGACGGGTGCGATAGAGGAATGATGGGGCATACCCTTGATCCTATCGGTGGAGAACTTTGGCGCCGAAAAGCGTGAGCGAAGACTAAGGAGGCCGTCCATGGTGCAGTACTGGTACAACGTCCAAACCCACGAGGTCGAAGAAGACGCCCAGTCGGACTGGAGCCAGCTCATCGGGCCCTACCAAACCAGAATTGAAGCGGAGCGCGCGCTCGAGAAAGTCCAGGAGCGTAACAGGGCCTGGGAAGCGCAGGACGAGGACTGAGCAGTCCGCTAGAAGCTGTGCTCCGGCCCCGGGAAAGTGCCTTCGCGTACCTCTTCCCCATAGGTCCGGGCGGCGTCTGCCAGGACCGAACGGACATCAGCGAACTGCTTCACGAACTTCGCCTGTTTTCCGTGACGTAATCCGGCCATGTCCTGCCACACGAGCACCTGACCGGTAGTTGCTGACCCTGCACCGATTCCGATCGTGGGCACAGGGATGGAGCGGTCCACTTCGGCCGCGATGTCCGCGGGAACCATTTCCATCAGCACGCAGAAGGCGCCCGCCTCGGCCAGTGCAACGGCGTCGTCGACCACGTGCCGGCCGGCCTCACCACGGCCCTGTACCCGGTAGCCGCCGAGGGAATGCTCGCTCTGGGGAGTGAAACCGATATGTGCCATGACGGGAATTCCGGCGCGGACAATCGCGCGCACTGTTTCGGCATGGTCCTTTCCGCCCTCCATCTTCACGGCGTGCACCAACCCCTCCTTCATGAGCCGGATGGATGATTCCACCGCCTGGGTGGCAGAGACCTCGTAGCTGCCGAACGGGAGATCCGCGACTACCAAAGCCCGCGATGCGCCCCGGGTTACTGCGCGGGAAAACAGAATCATGTCGTCAAGGGTGATCGGGAGCGTGGTGGCGTGGCCCAGCACGTTGTTCGCTGCCGAGTCGCCGACCAGAAGCACCTCGATTCCGGCGCCATCGAATATTTCGGCCGAGTACTGGTCATACGCCGTCAGCATGGCGAAGCGTCGGCCCTCATCCTTCGCCGCCTGTAGATGGTGCGTCCGGATCCGGGCAGGAAGCGAGGACGACGCCGGACTGGCCTCAGGCGAACCGCTTCCGTAAGGGGCAGGAATCTCCGCGGAATTCATGCACCTAAGCCTACTGGCAGGGGCCCGTGCCGAGCGCAGCGAGGTGTGGGGGGCCAGTGGGCGCTACTGGCTTAGGGCCCGTGCCGAGCGCAGCGAGGTGCGGGGGGCCAGTGGGCGCTACTGGCGCTACGACACCAGGTAACCCAGCCGTAACACAATGCAGACATACTGGGCACGAACCTGTCCTCAGCGCTTGAGTTGGCGCGGTGGCTGGCCGATATCAGTAGAGTGAGCAACGGGCCGCAGGGCCGGAACGCGCGGGTCGCTTGCGGCCTGCAGGTGGATCGAGTCATCCGCGAAGGGAAAGAGGGCAGGAATGGATCGGCAGCAGGAGTTCGTCCTACGAACCATTGAGGAACGCGACGTCCGCTTCGTCCGCCTGTGGTTCACCGACGTCGTCGGCTCGCTGAAGTCGGTGGCGCTGGCGCCTGCCGAGGTGGAGGGCGCATTCGAGGAGGGCCTGGGGTTCGACGGCTCTTCCATCGAGGGGCTCGCCCGGGTTTTCGAATCGGACATGCTGGCGCAGCCGGACCCGTCAACTTTCCAGATCCTGCCGTGGCGGGGAGAGAAGGAGCAGACGTCCCGCATGTTCTGCGACATTCTCACTCCGGACGGTCAGCCCTCCGCGGCCGATCCCCGAGGTGTGCTCAAGCGGACCCTCGCCAAGGCCGCGGACATGGGTTTCACCTGCTACACCCACCCGGAGATCGAGTTCTACCTCCTGAAATCGGACGAACTGGGACCGGACGGGCAACCCGTCCCTGTGGATCAGGCGGGGTATTTCGATCATGTGCCGGGAGGCGTGGCGCAGGATTTCCGTCGGACGGCCGTGGCAATGCTGGAATCGGTAGGGATTTCCGTGGAGTTCAGCCACCACGAGGCCGGCCCGGGCCAGAACGAGATAGACCTGCGGTATGCCGACGCTCTCCAGACCGCCGACAACATCATGACTTTCAGAACGGTCATCAAAGAAGTGGCGCTCACCCAGAACAGCTATGCCACCTTCATGCCAAAGCCTTTTTCGGACTATCCCGGATCCGGCATGCACACGCACTTTTCTCTGTTCGAGGGTGACACCAACGCCTTCTTTGAGGCCGGCGCCGAGTTCCAGCTATCCAGGACTGCGCGGCAGTTCATTGCGGGCATCCTGCATCATGCGCCTGAATTCACTGCCGTAACAAATCAGTTCGTCAATTCCTACAAGCGGCTATGGGGCGGCGGGGAAGCTCCGAGTTATTTGTCCTGGGGCCACAACAACCGGTCGGCCCTGGTAAGGGTCCCTCTGTACAAGCCGAACAAGGGGCAGTCCGCCCGAATCGAGTACCGGGGAATCGACTCCGCGACGAACCCGTACCTCGCCTACTCTGTCCTGTTGGGAGCCGGGCTCAAGGGTATTGAAGAGGGTTATGAGCTGCCGCCCGGCGCTGAGGACGATGTGTGGAGCCTGACGGCGGCCGAACGGCGCGCGATGGGACATGATCCGCTGCCGGCAAGCCTGCACGATGCAGTACGGGCAATGGAGGACTCCGAACTGGTTGCTGAAATCCTCGGTGAACAGGTTTACGAGAACTTCCTGCGTAACAAGCGCGCCGAATGGCATGACTACCGTATCCAGGTGACGCCGTATGAGCTGAGGCGCAACCTCGGCATCCTGTGATCGAAAGGCGTGCAATGAGCCTGAATAGGGATCTGATCACCAGGGGCTTCACCGATCTGGAGAAGAGCAGCAGGTTCCTCGCTGCCGGGGAGCTCCGTGATGTCCCCGAGGACAGCTTGTTCAGCGGGTTGTCCTATGCAGCGAATCCTGACCTCGCCCTGCAGTCGCTGGTGCGTCTGCTCGCGGTCCAGCCCGAACTTTCGTCGCTGGTCAGCGCGGGAGGCTCCGATTCCGAGGCCCTGTTCAGACTCCTCGGCGCCTCGGAAGCACTCGCGGAGTTCCTGATGCGACACCCGGAACACACCGACGTGGTGCGGACGCGACCCAGCGCCGAACCGGGACGGGCAGATGCCGGCGCGTTGCGGACCGCCCTTCTGCACTCAGTCGGAGCGGAGCCCGGGGATCATCAACCGGTGGCGAAGCTGACCGGAGAGGAGGCGTACCGCGCGCTGCGCACCCGCTATCGACGGCATCTCACCGAACTTGCGATCCGCGACCTTGGTGCTGCGTCCCCCACAGACTTCATGCCTTTGGTGGGGCTTGAGTTGGCGGACCTCGCGGCTGCGGCGCTCGAGGCAGCCCTGGCTGTATCGCGGGCCGAACTCGCGTCCTCGTTCTCCGCCGCGGACGTGGCCGCGGTTGCCCTGTCCATCATCGGGATGGGCAAGTGTGGCGCGGGTGAACTCAACTACATCTCCGACGTCGACGTCATCTACGTCATCGACGCGGACGGACTTGACGAAGACCTGGCCGTTCGAATTGGGACTGCCCTGGCATCGGGCATCTCCCGCGCCATCACTTCGGCTGGACGTGAACCCGCTCTGTGGGAAGTAGACGCGAACCTCCGGCCCGAGGGCAAGGACGGTCCGCTGGTGCGCACACTGGATTCCCACCTCACCTATTACGGCCGATGGGCGAAAAGTTGGGAGTTCCAGGCTCTGCTGAAGGCACGGCCAATCGCCGGAGACGCGATTCTCGGCGCGCGCTACGCCGAGGCGGTAGCGGAACTGGTGTGGGCGTCCTCGGAGCGCGAAGGCTTCGTCGAATCGGTGCAGTCGATGAGGCGGCGCGTAACGGAGAACATTCCGACGCACGAAGTCAACCGCCAGCTCAAGCTGGGCTCCGGCGGACTACGCGACGTGGAATTCACGGTTCAACTGCTGCAGCTGGTGCATGGTAAGGCGGATGAGTCGCTGCGCACCCAGGCAACTACGTCGGCAATCGCAGCCCTGAGCTCCGGCGGCTATATCGGCCGACGGGACGCGCAGGCATTCGACCTGGCATACCGTTATCTGCGCGTGCTGGAGCACCGCATACAGCTGGTGCACATGCGTAGGACACATCTGATGCCCGAGGACGAGGCGAGCCTGAAGGCACTCGCCAAGTCATCGTCCAGCTCGCTGCTGGAGACCCGTCCGGCGGCCGCTGGCCTAATGGATCAGTGGCAGCAGACCAAACGGCTGGTGCGTCGGTTGCATGAGTCGATCTTCTACCGCCCGCTGCTGAATGCTGCAGCCAACCTGAGCGTCGACGAGGTCAAGCTCACGGCGGAAGCTGCGCAGGCCCGTCTCGCCGCGCTCGGGTACCTCGATCCGCGTGGCGCGTTGCGCCACATCGAGGCGCTGACCATCGGAATCAGCCGCCGGTCCGCCCTCCAACGCCAGTTATTGCCGGTACTGCTCGACTGGTTGGCAGACGGAGTGGATCCCGATGCCGGCCTGCTGGGGTTCCGGCGGTTGAGCGAGTCGCTGGGGGAGACCCACTGGTATCTGGGCATGCTTCGTGACTCCAAGGCAGCCGCCGAACGCCTGTGCCACATTCTCTCCTCCAGCCGATTCATCACGGATCTGCTGGAGGTCTCCTCGGAATCTACGAAATGGCTGGGCTCCGACAAGGAACTGGTTCCAGCGAACTTCAACACGCAGTGGCAGGAAATCCAGTCGAAGATGTCCCGCCACCCGGAACCGCGGGAAGCCATGCGTCTGATTCGTCTGATCCGAAGGCGCGAGACACTCCGCATAGCCATCGCTGACAGCTCCGGTCTTCTTAATCAGGAGGAGGTTGGCTGTGCGCTCGCTGATACGGACCGTGCGGCCATCCTGGGTGCGCTGAACGTGGCCGAGGGCGTGGTGCACGCTGCTGAGGCGCCGCTTACCGACGTCGTCGTCGTGGCGATGGGACGGCAAGGCGGCCGTGAGATTACCTATGGCTCGGATGCCGACGTCATGTACGTACACCGGCCGCGGAACGGAGCTGATTCCGGGGAAGCTCAAGCCCAGGCCGAGCGCATCGTCAGCCAGCTCCGGCAGCTCCTCCAGCAGTCTTGCGCCCCTGCCATCCTCGCCGAGAGGGTTTTGGAGGTTGACGCCGATCTTCGTCCGGAAGGCAAGAAGGGCCCGCTGGTGCGCTCCCTTGAGTCTTTCCGGGAGTACTACCGGCGCTGGTCGTTGGTCTGGGAAACCCAAGCGCTGCTGCGCGCACTCCCGATCGCAGGCAACGACGACCTTGCCGGAGCTTTCGTCGAGCTCATCGACCCCATCCGCTATGCAGGAGGGCTTACTGACACGGACATCCGTGAGATTCGCCGGCTCAAGGCGCGCATGGAGTCCGAACGGCTTCCGCGCGGCGCTGACCCCTCGCGCCATCTGAAGCTGGGACGTGGCGGGTTATCGGACGTTGAGTGGCTTATCCAGCTCATCCAGCTGCAGCACGCGGATTCCGTGGCGGAGTTACGCACCACCTCCACCCTCGGTGCGATGGATGCGGTACTGGAGCATGGTCTCCTACCAGCCGACGACGTCGCGACCTTGCGTAGCAGCTGGCGCCTTACTTCGCGGATCCGCGCGGCGAACATGGTTTGGAGCGGGAAGACTTCCGATCTCTTGCCCTCCTCGAGGCGTGATCTCGAGGCGGTGGCGCGCTGGTGCGCTTACGGCCCGGGCAAGGGAGCGGAGCTGGAGGAGGATTACCTGCGCCTGACCCGCCGTAGCCGCGCGATTTTTGAGCGCTACTTCTACGGTTACGGTGACTGACGCAGGATTCCACCGTGGACGCAGAAGGGCCGCACCGTTTGGTGCGGCCCTTCCGGCGGTTACGACGACTTAGACGCCGTAGTACAGCTCGAATTCATAGGGGTTGGGGCGGGCGGCAAGCGGCGTGATTTCCACTTCGCGCTTGTAGGCGATCCAGGTGTCGATCAGGTCCTGGGTGAATACACCGCCGGCCTGGAGGAACTCGTTGTCGGCTTCGAGGGCAAGCAGTGCTTCCTCCAACGAGCCGGGAGCCTTCTGAATGTCCTTGGCTTCCTCGGCAGGCAGCTCGTAAAGGTCCTTGTCGATCGGATCTGCAGGCTCGATGCGGTTCTTGATTCCGTCGAGGCCGGCCATGAGCTGCGCGGCAAAGGCGAGGTACGGGTTGGAGGAGGGATCCGGTGCGCGGAACTCGATGCGCTTGGCCTTCGGGTTGGAACCTGTGATCGGGATGCGGATGCCCGCCGAGCGGTTACCCTGCGAGTAGACCATGTTCACGGGGGCCTCGAAGCCCTTGACCAGCCGGCGGTAGGAGTTCACCGTCGGGTTGGTGAACGCCAGTACCGCTGACGCATGCTTCAAAACGCCGCCGATGTACCAGCGGGCAAGATCGGACAGCCCGGCGTAACCGCGCTCGTCGTAGAACAAGGGTTCACCGTTGCTCCACAGCGACTGGTGGCAGTGCATGCCGGAACCGTTATCGCCGAAGATCGGCTTGGGCATGAACGTTGCCGACTTGCCCCACGCGTTTGCAACGTTCTTGACGATGTACTTGAACTTCTGCAGGTCATCGGCTGCGTGCACCATAGTGGTGAACTTGTAGTTGATCTCAGCCTGCCCGGCACCGCCCACCTCATGGTGGGAACGCTCTACCTCGAGACCCACGTTGTCGAGTTCGATGCAGATTGCGTCGCGCAGGTCAGCCTGCTTGTCCACGGGGGAGACCGGGAAGTAACCGCCCTTGAAAGGCGTCTTGTTGCCAAGGTTTCCGCCGACTTCCTCGCGGCCGGTGTTCCAGGGAGCCTCGATCGAATCGAGCTTGTAGAAGCTGGATTCAGGCTTGGACTCGTACCGGACGTCCTCGAAGATGTAGAACTCGGCCTCGGGAGCGAAGAAGGCGGTGTCTGCGATGCCTGTGGAGGCTAGGTACGCTTCAGCGCGCTCAGCAACGCCTCGCGGATCGCGGTGGTAAGGGTCGCCGGTGCGGGGATTCACGATGGAGAAGTTGAGGGCCAGTGTCTTCTCGATGCGGAACGGATCGATGAACGCGGTGGTGACGTCCGGGATCAGCTGCATGTCCGATTCTGCGATGCCCTGGAATCCGCGGATCGACGACCCGTCGAACAACTGGCCGTCCACGAAGAAGTCGGCGTCGACGGACTTCGCGGGAACGTTGAAGTGCTGCTGCACCCCAGGGAGGTCGGTGAACCGGACGTCAACGAATTTCACATCTTCGTCAGCGATGTACTTGAGGACTTCGTCCGCATTCTTGAACATCGGATTATGCTCCTTACGCATATTCGGGGAGGGCGACCGGGGCCGGTAGCACAACTGGAACCGCCGCATGGCATCACCTGATGTGGCCGCAACAGTGTCAACACTAGGAATTCGCAGTTACCCACTGGTGTCGCGATTGTTTCCGGCATGTAACTTAACCGGCGCTCAGTTTCGGGCGCCTTGGTGACCAGCCTATCGAACGCTGCTCAAGCCGGCACCGTCCTGTCCGCGAAGTGGGCATTCGCCGCCCTGAAACGCGTCCCGACCGCGCGATAGAGTGAGCGGGTGGTTGATCGCAGAGACATAAGCTCCTGGCTTGAGGGCCCGCCCTCCCGCGGAGAAGGGCATTGGCCCGGCAAGCGACTCGGGCGCACCCGGGAGGGTGGAGGCTCCATTGCCCGCCCGGGACGGCGGTTGGGTGCCCTGGCCGTGGACTGGGCTCTCTGTAGCCTTATCTCTGCTGCTTTCTTCAACTACGACGGCCTGGCCACCCTCGGCATCTTCGCGCTGGAACAAATGCTTCTTGTCGGGACGCTCGGCTACAGCGTTGGCCATCGGCTGTTCGGGATGCAGGTCCAAGGTGTCAACGGGCGCGCTGCCGGCCTTGGCGCGGCGATTGTCCGTACCGTGCTGATCTGCCTGGTGATTCCCGCTGTCGTCTTCGATGAAGACCAGCGCGGGCTACACGACCGCGCGGCCCGCACTGTTTTGGTGCGCATCCGGTAAGCCGGGAAAGTAGCGGACTGCGGCGAAGATGGGCGGTAAAACGCGAAGGCCCGAGCCGCCTAGCGTCCGCGCATTGCCTTGCGGTCGGGACGCGCCTTGAAGGGGTCGACACCCTTCGGGATGGGCATCCGGGTACCGAGCGCATTGAGCCGCTTATCCACCGCAGCAACTTCCTGACGCGTCAGGCTCTTTTTCATCTTCTGCATTTTTTTGGCTACCCGCTGCAAGGGAACCTGCCCTTCACCGCGCCCGGCGTGGATGACGTGCACGGGAACACCGGGAACAATCCGGCTCATTTTTCGCCGCTCGGCGTCAACGAGTTGTTTTACCCTGGTGACGGGTCCCTCGGCAACGAGCACGACGCCGGGACGGCCAATTGCGCGGAATACCGCATCCTGGGAGCGTGGATTCACGGCCACCGGCTCATCCTTCAGAATCCAGCCTCGGCGGAGCACGCTCATTGCGGCGCCGGCAGCACCCGGCTTGCCCTCGATCTGGGCGAACGCCGCTCGCTCAGCGCGCCTCGACAGGATGAACAGGGCCGCGAGGAATGCGAGCGGCACTGCGATGATGACCATCGTCACCACATTGCGGATCAGGAAACCGATCAGGAGGCCAACCGCGATGATGGCAAGGAATGCCAGCACCATGATCCAGATGACGTTGGGATCATTCCGCCGGGTCATGTTGAAGACCTCGGCGACGCGCTTCATTGTTCCCGGCTTCTTCGGGGGCTTGTCTGCCTTTGGTTTACGCGAGAAAAAGCGACGCTTTGGGCTGGATCCGTCTGTGTCAGTGCTGTTGGCCATAGTGATCCAAGTCTACGTGATTCAGTGCCTGCGACGTCCGCCGGAGGGAACGTCCGTTGCAGGTGGAGCTGTCTTAAGGTCTGCGGGCTCAGCCTGCAATCAGGCTTGATGCTTCCTGAAGGGTACTTCCGGAATCCTCGATGTGCGCAAGCTCTGGAGGCAGCTCAAGTCCCTTTTTTCGCATCGCGCGGGCCCAAAGGCGCCCTGCACGGTACGAGGAACGCACCAAGGGGCCGCTCATCACGCCGAGGAACCCGATCTCATCGGCCTCCTGCTGCAACTCGACGAACTCCTGCGGCTTGACCCAGCGATCCACCGGAAGATGCCGCTCGCTGGGGCGCAAGTACTGAGTGATGGTGATGAGGTCGCAGCCTGCCGCATGCAGGTCCCGCAAAGCTTCGGAAATTTCCTCGCGGGTCTCGCCCATGCCCAGGATCAGGTTTGATTTGGTCACCATGCCGCGATCCCGGCCCTGCGTGATGACGTCCAGGGAGCGTTCGTACCGGAAGGCGGGACGAATCCGCTTGAAGATGCGTGGAACGGTCTCGACGTTGTGTGCGAAAACCTCCGGACTGGCGTCGCAAATGCCGGCGATGTGTTCCGGGTTGCCCGAGAAGTCCGGGATGAGAATTTCGACGCCGGTTCCCGGATTCAGCGCGTGAATCTGCCTGATGGTTTCGGCGTACAACCAGACGCCCTCATCCTCCAGGTCGTCGCGGGCGACGCCGGTGACCGTTGCATAGCGAAGGTTCATGGACTGCACAGACTGGGCAACCTTGAAGGGTTCGCTGCGGTCGAGGGGTGCGGGACGTCCGGTGTCGATCTGGCAGAAGTCGCAGCGACGGGTGCATTCCGAGCCACCGATCAGGAAGGTTGCCTCCTTATCCTCCCAGCATTCGAAGATGTTGGGGCAGCCTGCTTCTTCGCAGACCGTGTGGAGTCCTTCCTTCTTGACCAAATTCTTCATACCGACGAACTCAGGTCCAATATTCACTTTGGCCTTGATCCAGTCCGGCTTGCGTTCGACGGGAATGGCCGCGTTGCGCGCTTCGACGCGTAGGAGGCGCCGTCCCTCAGGGGCAAGGCTCACAGTAAAGCTCCTTCCGGCCGGTCGTTACCGGCGGCTTGTGCTGCTTCGGTTCCGCGGGGTTCGCCCGTCCGGCCGAGGACCAGTGACTTTTCATTCTTGCGCAGTTCTTCCTCGATCCGCGAAACGATGTCTGTCGGTGAAACCCTGCGGCCTACTTCGGCCGAGATGCTTGTGACGCCGGCGTCCGTAATACCGCAGGGAACTATCTGCGCGTAGGGCGCCAGGTCATTGCTGCAGTTGATGGCGAAGCCGTGCATAGTGACACGCCGGTTGATCCGGATTCCGATCGCGCCGATCTTGCGTGCTGGTCCACGCTCATCCGCATCGAGCCAAACGCCGGATCTGCCTTCGATCCGGATGCCTTTGATGGCGTAATCCGACAGGACAGCGATGATAACTTCCTCAAGGATCGCAACGTAGTCGGCAACCCGTGTCGGTTCGGGAAGTGCCAGGATCGGGTAGCCAACCAGTTGACCTGGGCCGTGCCAGGTTAACTTTCCGCCGCGGTCCACCGGCACCACCGGTGTGCCGTCGAAAGGCTTTTCGTGCTCCTCCGTACGTTTCCCCGCAGTGTATACGGGTGAATGTTCGAGCAGGAGGACCGTACTGGGGGACGTTCCGGCCACGACCGCTTCGTGCAGTGCACGTTGCCGGTCCCAACCTTCGAGGTAATCGACGAAATGAGGGTCGAATCCGATTCGTGAGAACTCCAGCGTCATCTTTCAAGCCTAAGCCTGAGCGCGGGGGATCTCACATTCACGCGACGTATCTCACATGTTGGGAGCCCCAAGCAGCCTGTGGATAAGTTCTGCACGAGGAACGGAACTATTCCAGACTGGTATACATGGATAACTTCCTCCGACAGACTGCCGCCGGGACGGTGGGCGAATCGTCCGCATGTCTTCCCCCGCGGGTCAGTGGTTACCGTACCGAAAGACTGCTCGGTGTGGGAGGCACTGCGGCCGCATGGCTGGTGATGGACGAACGCTCAGCTCAGCCGTGGGCGCTGAAGGTATTTCCCGCTGGCGAGGCGAGCCAGTCCGAGTTGGGTGAGCTTCGAAGGGAAGTAGCCATACTCGGCAGATTGTCCCACCCGCACGTGCTTTCCGTTCGGGAAGTGATTCCGACAGACCAGGGTCCGGGGCTGTTGATGTCCTACGCAGGCGGCGGTTCATTGCTCAGTCTTCTTGCCGCGCGGGGGCGGCTCGGCGTGGGCGAGACAGTGACGGTCCTCGCTCCGATCGCGCAGGCGCTGGCGTACCTTCACGCTGAAGCTGTCCTGCACGGCGATGTTTCCCCCGGCAACGTGCTCTTCAGCGCGGAAGGAAAACCACTGCTCGGCGATCTCGGTGTCGGGAGGCTGCTCGGCGAAGGAAGCGGTGGAATGGGCGGCACGCCCGGCTTCTGCGATCCCGCGGAGCGGCAAGATGCACGGCTGAATACGTCGGCAGATGTGTATTCGCTGGCATCGCTCGGGTGGTACTGCCTGACGGGACAATCAGCCGGTCCAGCGCTGCAGCGGCCGCCGCTGACGCTGATCGTGCCGGACGTTCCCGCCGAACTGCTCGAAGTCCTGGAGGCAGGCCTCGATGAGGATCCGGTACGCAGGCCCTCTGCGAGGGAATTCTCGCTCGCAGTGCTTCGTTCGGCTGCTCCACAGCCGCTGGACCTTGTCGGATCCGTTCATCCCTCAGTGCTGCCACAGTTGCTGACACGCCGCGCAGCCCGGAACATGCCGGAGGCGCCGAAGCGAAGATTCCCGGTCCGCGCAAAGGCGAAGGACAGGGGGTTGCGGCGGAAAGCCGGCGCACGGCGGCGTCAGGTACCTGCGGGCCGTTCGGAGCCGCGCGCCGGACGCGGAGGGGGACCGTTCGCCGTCGTTCTCGGCGTGGTCGCGGCGGTGCTTGTAATCTGCGGGGCTTTCGTGGCCGGCCCCGGCCTCGTCGAAGCAGCACATCGAGATAGTGGTTCCGAACCCACGCCCCTCGGAGCGGCACAAGGATCCGGTACATCCGAGAGTCTGCTTTCGCCGGAACTGCGTGCCAGGCTCGCCGCTGATGACCCCGTCGAGGTGCTGACGGCCCTGGCCGCCGTGCGCGCCCGGGCCCTCGCCACCGCGGATCCGGGACTGCTCGCGCATGTGAACGTGGCCGACTCGGAAACGATGGCAGCCGACCGGGAAGTCGTTACTGGGTTGCAGGCTGAGGACCAGGTGTTCCAAGGACTGAGCGTGCGGCTCACGGAGGTTCGTAATGCTCAGCTTGAGAACGCAGACAAGGACAGCGCGGCGGTTGCCGCCACGGCGGTGACCTCGGCCTATACGGTTGTTGACGCAGACGGCACAACAGTGCGAACTGTTCCGAAAGCAACTTCCCAGAATCTTATATTCGTGCTGAAGCGGGAGGAGGGCCTCTGGAGGATAGCGGCCGTCCACGAACCTGACGCTGCCTGAGAAGCAGTATTCGGTGTGACTATGATCGGACAATGGGTTCTTCTCACTACCTGCGCTATCCACACCTGTCCGGTGACCTCATCACCTTCGCGGCTGAAAACGACGTCTGGGTCGCTCCGCTCACGGGAGGGAGGGCATGGCGGATCTCGGCGCTTCAGCAGCCCGTCCGGAATCCGCGATTCTCACCCGACGGCTCGGTGATCGCGTGGACCGTCGTGCAGGGCTCGGCACCCGAGGTCGTTGCAGCCGACTCCGGCGGTGGGAACTTCCGGCGGCTCACCTACTGGGGCCATCAAAGCACAAAGGTGAAAGGGTTCACCGCCGACGGACAGGTCCTTGCGACCAGTGCCTTCCGCCACGAGGATCCCCGCCATGCGTGGGCCTATCGGGTGCCGTTGGACGGTTCTGCCCAGGAAGTTATCCCTTACGGTCCAGTTGAAGCGATCGTCTACGGCGAGGAAGTCGGTGACGAGCGCCCTGTGGTGATCGCAAGCGTCATGACCCGCGAACAGGCCTGGTGGAAACGCTACCGGGGCGGCACAGCGGGCAAGCTGTGGATGGACCCGGACGGATCGGGCGACTTCACGCGGTTCCTCCCGGATCTGGACGGCAACCTCACGGACCCGATGTGGGTAGGCGGCCGGCTCGCTTTCCTCTCTGACCATGAAGGGTACGGCAATCTTTACTCGGTAACGCCGAACGGCGAGGACCTGCGGCGCCACACAGACCATGAAGAGTTCTACGTCCGCCATGCCGCGACCGACGGCAACCGGGTTGTCTTCGAATCGGCAGGCGCCCTGTGGTTGCTCGATGGCCTCGATGCAGACCCGAAGGAACTGGACATCACCCTCGGTTCAGCTTCGGTCGGCCGCAGGCCGCAGGCACTCGATGTCTCGCGGCATCTGGCAGTGGCGGTCCCGGTCGAGGACGGACGCGCAAGCATCATCGAAGCGCACGGCACGCTGCATCTGCTGACGCACCGTGACGGACCATCGCGGGTGGTGGATGCCACTTCGGGCGTGCGGTCCCGGCTCGGCAGACCGCTCGGACATAACCGTGTCGCCTATATTTCCGATCACGAGGGAGAGGAATCCCTCTATATCCGCAACATCTTCGACACTGACGTGCCCGCACCGCCTTCTGCGGCCCGGCGGGAGGCGCCCAGCGCCGGTGTCGGCCTGCCGGCTCCGGTTCCGGCGGCATTGCCCGCTGACGCCGCGGAAAGTGGGGACCCGAACCAGGACGACGACGCCGGGGCGGAGAAGGCTGTACTCGCTGCCCAGGACAGTGCCGCTAGCCCTTCCGTCATCCGAGTCCCGTTCGAAGGGAGGTTTCGTGCCAGCAACCTCGCGGTGAGCCCGGACGGCCGGTATGTGGCGCTGGCAGGCGAGATGGGGGAGATCCTCATTCATGAGGTGGGCCAACATGGCACATTCACGCTCTCAACCACGCCTCATGGCGCAATAGACGACCTCGCGTTTTCGCCGGATTCTGCCTGGCTGGTCTGGGCTGAGCCGGTCACCGGAGAAGGTGCACGCACACGCATAAGGCTCGCGCGCGTCACCCGGGATGCCAACATCCTGGACCTGACAGACGGGCGTTTCCGTGATCATGCACCATCCTTCACACGGGACTGCCGCTTCATCGCGTTCCTCTCAGACCGCAGCTTCGATCCGGTTTACGACACCCACCGGTTCGACCTCAGCTTTCCTGCATCGACCAAGCCCTTCCTCGTTGCGCTGTCGGATCACACGGCGTCCCCATTCGGGCCCGCCGTGCACGACCTGCCTGCGGAGGTTGCTGACGACGACGACGCGAAATTGTCCGTCCACGTGGACCCGGAGCGCCTGACTGAACGGATCATTTCGGTTCCGGTGCCGCAGGGCTCCTACGAAGGGCTGCGCGCAGTCGAGAGTGGGCTCCTGTGGCTTGCTGCCGAAACTGCCGGCATCACGGGTGACGGCCGCGCTACGACCGATGCCAAGGAGCCTGCGAAGCGGCTTGAGCGTTTCGACACGGTGAAGCGCGACGTCACAACTCTTCTGCAGGAAGCGGACTCGTTCGAGGTCAGCGGCGATGGTAAGCGCGCTGTCGTCATCCGAGATGGAGCATTGACTGCTATCCCGACGTCAGGTTCGGTCGAGGCAGATTCGCAGGAGCGGATAACCGTGGAACTGAACCGGATCCGGGTGTTGCTCGACCCGCCAAGTGTCTGGCGGCAGGGGTTCGAGGATGCCTGGCGCCTGCAGCGGGACTTCTTTTGGGCAGAGGATATGGGCGGACTCGACTGGGCGGCTGTGCGCGATCGCTATCGACCCCTCCTGGACCGGATTGGTTCGCATGATGATTTGGTGGATGTCCTCTGGGAGCTGCACGGCGAGTTGGGTACCTCCCATGCCTACGTCACGCCCGCACCCGCCTCCGAGCCGGGCGCCGGTGCACAGGGGTTCCTCGGTGCGGAGTTGAGCCGCTCGGACCGCGGATGGCAGGTGGACCGGATCTTCGCCGGTGAGTCCTCGGATCCGCAGGCCGCCTCTCCCTTGAGCGCACCGGGCGTGGGCGTGCGCCCCGGTGATATCGTCCAGGCCGTGGACGGGATTCCGGTACCTCCTGAACTCGGCCCGTCCGTGCTGCTGACCGGAGCGGGCGGACGCACCGTCGAGCTGACGATTGCCAGGGCTGACGACGACGGCGGCCAGCCTGCCGTACGGCGCGTGGCGGTGATACCACTGCGCAGTGAGGAGCGCCTGCGCTACCAGAACTGGGTCAGTGCCAATCGCGCAATTGTCCATGAGGCGTCGGAGAACCGGTTTGGCTATCTCCATATTCCAGACATGGTTGCCAGGGGCTGGGCACAGTTGCATAGGGACCTGGACCGTGAAACCGAGCGAGATGGCGTCATCATCGACGTGCGTCGGAACCGTGGAGGACATACTTCCCAGTTGGTCGCTGAACTCATCGGGAGGAAGGTGACAGCTTGGTCGCTGCCTCGGGGGGAGCAGCCGGGAACCTATCCGGCGCACGCGCCGCGCGGCCCTGTTGTGATCCTGACTGACGAATTCGCGGGATCAGACGGGGACATCATCACCCAGGTATCGAAACTACGCGGTATTGGACCGGTGATCGGCACCCGGACGTGGGGCGGCGTCGTCGGAATCGACGGGCGCTTCAACCTTGCCGACGGGACGGGAGTGACGCAGCCCCGCTACGCCTTCTGGATGACAGGCGGCGTGGAATGGGGTGTTGAGAACTATGGCGTTGAGCCGGACATTGAAGTGCCGTTCCCGCCGCATGCCTACGCGGCCCAGGAAGACCCGCAACTTGAGCACGGAGTCGGAATTCTTCGGGAAATGATTGCGGAGTTGCCCACGGACGTTCCCCCCGTTCGGCAGAATCACCCCCGCCTCGCGCCTGAGCCGCTGCCGCCGCGCACGTGATTGCCCTGTTTATCTAGGGCTGCAGCACGTAAATCGCCCCGGACACCATTGGTGGTGTCCGGGGCGACTTGCGTAGTTGCGGGCGATCAGGACTCGAGGGTAGCGTCCAGCGAAATATCCTTTACTCCTGCGAGTGCCTGGGAGACGGGACAACCCGTCTTCGCGTCCTCGGCAATGCGCTGGAAATCCTCCTCGCTCAGGCCGGGAACGGACGCCTTCAGCGTCAAACGGATCGCAGTGATGCCGACACCGGCTTCGAAATCCACTTCGGCGTTGGTCTTGACCCGGTCAGGCGTCTTGCCCTCGCCGCCCAGCGCATGACTGAAAGCCATTGAAAAGCAGGCTGAATGGGCGGCGGCGATCAGCTCTTCCGGGCTGGTCTTCCCCCCGGCTTCTTCGGCGCGTGCCTTCCACGTAACGTCGTAGGTTCCGAGTCCCGAGGTGTCGAGTGACACCTGGCCCGAACCTGACGGCAGGTCGCCTGTCCAGACTGTGTGTGCTGAGCGTACGGTAGCCATGAGTTCTCCTGTTCACTGGTTGAATCATGCAGCCAGGCATTTGCCGGGCTCTTTCCTCGTCCGCAGAGGAGGAAGACTGTGCGGTTGTGGCGTATGGCGAAAGGCAGTATCCAAGGCGCCCTGGATACTGCCTTTCCTGCAACTGTCGGCAATTACAACCTACAGACTGAAGACTCGAGTCTAAAGCCCGAGGTCCGCTTCAAACGCCCCGTCTTCCAACCGGGTCTTGAGAGTCTGCAGGAACCGGCCGGCATCCGCGCCATCGACCAGGCGGTGATCGTAGGTCAGGCAGAGGTACATCATTGACCGGATGGCGATGGTGTCTTCGCCATCGGCGTCCGTGACCACGACGGGGCGCTTGACGATCGCGCCAGTGCCGAGGATGCCCACCTGCGGCTGGTTGATGATCGGAGTGTCGAACAGTGCGCCGACCGACCCGATGTTGGTGATGGTGAACGTTCCACCGGAAAGTTCATCCGGACCGATCTGGCCGCTGCGGGTGCGGGCACCCACGTCCGCGATCTTCTTGGCGAGACCCGCAAGGTTGAGATTTCCGGCGTCGCTGATGACCGGGACGAGAAGTCCCTTTTCGGTGTCCACCGCGATCGCCAGGTGCTCGGCGTCGTGGTAGGTGACCTCCTTGGCTTCCTCATCGAACGAAGCGTTCAGCTTGGGGTGCTGCTTCAGCGCCTCCGTGACGGCCTTCGCAATGAACGGCAGGAACGTGAGCTTGGCGCCGTTCTGCGACTGGAAGGTTTCCTTGGCATTCGAACGCAGGCGGGCAACCCTGGTCATGTCGACCTCGATCACCTGCGTAAGCTGCGCTGATGCTTCCAGCGACTCACGCATGCGCCGGGCGATGGTCTGTCGGATGCGTGGCGCCTTCTCGACAGTGCCGCGCAGCTTCGACGGCGCGGGTGCTGCCGGGGCTGCAGGTGCCGTTCCGGCCGACTGCGGAGCAGCCGCTTCCGATGCGGTTGATTTGGCTGCTTCGGCTGCCTCGAGGACGTCCTGCTTGCGGATGCGTCCGCCGACGCCGGTGCCCTTGAGCCCCGCCAGGTCAACGCCGTGCTGGTTCGCGAGCTTACGCACCAGTGGGGTGACATAGACCGAATCGGAGCCCGAGGCGGCTTCACTTTCCTCACCGCGGGCGGGAGCGGGAGCAGGCTCGTCCTTGGAAGGCTCAGGCGGAGCTTTCTCTTCAGTTGCGGGTTCGGCAGACTGTGGTTCGGCTTCGCCGCCCTGATCGGGTTCGGCAGCTGGCTCTTCGCGGTCACCTGACGGCGCGGCGGCAACGGGCTCGGCTTCCTTCGGCTCCGCCTGCGCAGGAGCGGCGCTGCCGGAACCGATCACCGCGAGTACTGAGCCAACCTCAGCCGTCTCGTCCTCATTGACCCGAATCTCCTGCAGGGTACCGGCAACGGGCGAGGGTATCTCAGTGTCCACCTTGTCGGTCGATACCTCGAGCAGCGGCTCGTCGACCTCGACCTCGTCGCCGACAGCCTTGAGCCAGCGTGTCACTGTACCTTCGGTAACACTCTCACCAAGTGCAGGGAGTGTGACCTCGGTGCCGTCTCCACCGCCGCCGTCTGACTCCGGTGCAGGGGCTGCTTCGGGCTCCTCGCTGTTCTCTGGGGCCTCGGCCTCGGCGTCCGCCTCATCGCTCGAATCCTGCGCAGGATCCTCCGACCCGGAATCTGTCGACTCGGTACCCTCGGTACCCGAATTGTCCGAGCCGTCGGCACCATCACCGATTCGTACCAGGGGAGCACCCACCTCTGCGGTCTCGTCCTCGGCAACAAGGATCTCCTCGATCACGCCGGCAACCGGGGACGGGATCTCGGTGTCTACCTTGTCGGTCGAGACTTCGAGCAGCGGCTCATCCACTTCGACGCGGTCACCGACCTGCTTGAGCCAACGGGTGACGGTACCCTCAGTGACGCTCTCGCCCAGGGCCGGTAAGTTCACGGATTCAGACATGTTGTCCGTTTCTCCTTGTTCGTTCTACCTCCGGCCGCCAGTATTGAGGACCAGCGGCGTCGGTTTGAGGTTGCCAGTGATGCTTTGGTTGGAGTCTTGTGCGACCGGATGGTGCAGAGCCGCAGTTCCGGGAGTGCTCTATCAGCCGTGCAGGGGCTTGCCTGCCAGGGCGAGGTGGGCCTCGCCGAGCGACTCGTTCTGGGTGGGATGGGCGTGGACCAGTTGGGCCAAATCCTCCGGGTAGGCCTCCCAGTTCACGATGAGTTGTGCCTCGCCGATTTGCTCGCCCATCCGCGTGCCGATCATGTGCACGCCGACCACCGGCCCGTCCTTCTCACGAACCAGCTTCACGATGCCACCGGTGCCGAGAATCGAGCTCTTGCCGTTGCCCGCGAGGTTGTACTCCTGCGTTTCGACCCTGTCAGCCCCCAGCTTTTCCTTCGCGGCCTTCTCGGTGAGGCCGACCGAGGCGATTTCAGGCTCGCAGTACGTGACCTTCGGAATGTTGACGTCCTCGACGATGACGGGCTTGAGACCGGCGATTTCTTCAGCGACGAAGATGCCCTGCTGGTAGCCGCGGTGTGCGAGCTGAAGGCCCGGCACGATGTCGCCGACTGCGTAGATGTTTCCCACACCCGTATGCAGGCGCTCGTTCGTGATGACGAATCCGCGGTCAAGGGTAACTCCGGCATCCTCATAGCCCAGGCCGTCAGTAACGGGCCCGCGGCCTACCGCGACGAGCAGGAGGTCTGCTTCGAAGGTCTTGCCGTCAACGAGGGTGACCTTGACGCCGTCGTCGTTCTGCTCGACCTTGTCGAAGAAGGTGCCGGTGTTGAACTTGATGCCCCGCTTCTTGAAAGCGCGCTCCAGGTTCTTGACGATCGATGCGTCCTCGTTGGGGACGAGCGAAGGCAGGCCCTCAATGATCGTGACGTCGACGCCGAACGATTTCCAGACCGATGCGAACTCGCAGCCGATTACGCCGCCCCCGAGCACGATCGCGCTCGATGGGATGGTGTCCATGGTGAGGGCCTGATCGGAGGTTATGACCTTCCCGCCGATCTCCAGTCCGGGTAGCGACCGGGAGTAGGAGCCGGTCGCAAGCACGATGTTCTTGCCCGTGTATGTGGTGCCGTCCACTTCAACGGTGTTCTCGGCGGTCAGCTTGCCCGCGCCTTCGATGACGGTGATTCCCTTGGACTTGATGAGTCCCTGAAGTCCCTTGAATTTTCCGGCGACGACGCCGTCTTTGTAGGCGTTCACTGCCGACATGTCGATGGATTCAAACGTGGCCCTGATGCCGTATTTCTCGGCGGACCGGGCGCTGTCGGCTACCTCTGCCGAGTGCAGGAGGGCCTTGGTGGGAATGCAGCCGTTGTGCAGGCAGGTGCCTCCCAACTTGCCCTTTTCGATGAGCCCGACAGTGAAACCCAGTTGGACGGCACGGAGAGCGGCTGCATAGCCTCCGCTGCCTCCGCCCAGTACCAGGATGTCGAATTCTTGCGCAGTTGCCGTTTCGGCCACTTGGACGCTCCCTCGCGTAATCTGTGACGCACTTAGGTTCGCGCGTCAATTGATGTTTGGCGGAATGCTTTGGTGTGATCTGGGTTCACCCTATCTCCAGATCACACCATCAGCCACTTGATGAAGGCTTAACCACACCCCTATGTGTCCAGTCTCACCACCAGTTTCGAAAGTGATTCAGGAAGGGTTCTTCGTTGCCCGCTCGACGACGTCCTCAACATAGGCGAGGATGGTGCGCAGCCCGACTCCGGTGGCACCCTTGGGCGTGTAACCGTAGGAGCCGCCTTCGTTGAATGCCGGTCCGGCGATGTCCAGATGGGCCCACGGGATCTTCTCGCCGTTCGCCTCACCCACGAACTCCCGGAGGAAAACGGCGGCGGTCATCATGCCGCCGAACTTCTCGCCGATGTTGGCTATATCCGCGACCGTCGAATCGAGGCTGGGCCGCAATTCTTCGGGAAGCGGCATGGCCCAGAACTGTTCACCCGCGCGGTCCGCAGCCGCCTTCACGGCGTCGCGGACTCCGTCGTCGCCCATCACACCTGATACCCGTTTGCCGAGCGCGACCATCTGCGCACCGGTCAGCGTCGCGATGTCGAGAATGGCGTCCGGGAAGTCGCGGCTGGCGGCGGCCAGCGCATCGGCCATGACCAGACGTCCCTCAGCATCGGTGTTGAGGACTTCGACCGTGCGGCCGCCGAAGGTGGTGAGCACATCTGAGGGGCGTTGCGCGGTTCCGGAGGGCATGTTCTCGGCGAGGCAGAGCCAACCGGTTACGCTGACCGGCAGGCCCAGTTGGGCGACGGCGGTCACTGCAGCGAGGACAACGGCTGCACCCGCCATATCCAGTTTCATGGTCTGCATCCCTGCGCCGGGCTTCAGCGAGAGACCGCCGGAGTCGAAGGTGATTCCCTTTCCGACCAGGGCGAGGTTGATCTTGGACTTGGCGGGGGAGTACTCAAGTTTCACCAGGCGGGGCGGACGCGAGGAACCCTTGCCGACGCCCAGAATTCCGCCGTAGCCGTCCTTTTCGAGCTTCTTCTCATCCAGCACCGTCACCTTGACCGGAAGCCCCTTGACATAATCCCGCGCGAACTGCGCAAAGGATTCGGGGTAGAGGTGGCTCGGCGGCTGGTTCACAAGGGTGCGGGTCGCGTTGACGCCCTGTCCAATTGCCTTGGCGCGTTCGAGTGCACCCTTGAGCCCGCCGCCGTTCGCGGCTGGGGTGAGGATAGTGACGCGGGATAGCGTCTTTGCCGACGGCCGCGGGGCTTTGCCCCCGACGGCCGAGAAATGCTCGGTGTAGCTGTAACTGCCCATCAGCACGCCTTCCGCAACGGCTGCTACCTCGGCCACCGTAGCTGCCGGCAGCGCGACTGCGATGCTTTCCACTCCGCTGAGCTGGCGCACAGCCGACCCGGCGGCACGCCGCAGCGTTTCCTCGGAGAGGGGACGGCCGGGCGAGACCCGGCCCGTGCCCGTGAGCACTAAAACGTCCGCGCCGATTTCGGGCAGGCCAGGAAAGCGTTTCGCTTCATCTGCCGCGCCGGTGACGCCGAGCGAAGGAAGGCTGTCGCTCAGAGCACGCGCTGATTTGGCAGACAACGGATTATCGAGGAGGACCGGGCCGTCGGGGGACTGGCCGGTGCCGATCACAAGGACCTCGCACCCGGCCTTCTTGATGTCTTTGGAGACTGCGGTCAGTTGGATTTCGCTGGTATTGCTCACGAAGGTTTTCCTCGCTTCCAGTTCTGGATGTGTGCTCGATACCGCAGGTTGCGCGGTAATCAACTGCTACCGATCGTAGCCGTCCCCTGTGACATGCGTCCTACCGGGGGCTCTGACGGGAATGCCGAGGACTTCGCCCGACGTTATGCAGACAGAAGAAAAAGATCCACATGACTTACGGTGTAAGTGCGAGCCCTGCGGGTCCGCGAATGCACCATCCGGTCGGCCGAATGGCCGGGAGCCCAGCTGAGGAGGAAGCATTGTTGGAGCCACGAAGCCTTTATAACGTCAACGATTCCTACATCGACGACCCCTCCATTCGTGGACTGCCGCTCGTCGCGGGATTCACGGGTTTCGTCGACGCCGGACACGTCGTCGCGCAGGTTCGCTCCGAGTTGCTGGACTCCTTGAGCCATGACCTCCTGGCGGTCTTCGACACCGACCAACTGATCGACTACCGCAGCCGTCGTCCACGCATCACTTTCGAGCAGGATCACCTCACCGACTACCGGCCGCCCAGCCTCGAACTGCAGATTCTCGAGGACGGGTTAGGCGAACGGTTCCTGCTCCTGAGCGGAATGGAACCGGATTTGCAGTGGGAGCGCTTCAGCGCTGCCGTCATGCAGCTCGTCGAGCGGCTCGACGTACCGCTGGTCGCGTGGATCCACTCACTGCCCATGCCCGTTCCCCACACGCGTCCACTGGGCGTAACCGTGCACGGCAACCGCAGGGATCTTATCGAAGGCATGGGGTCGGCCTGGAAGCCGACGGCGGAACTGCAGGCGTCCATCGGTCACCTGCTTGAATTGCGGCTTGCCCAGACCGGCACGGATGTCGTCGGGTACGTGGTCCACGTACCGCACTACCTCGCTGAGGCTGAGTACCCGCCTGCCGCCGTCACGGCAATGGAGTACCTGGGCGCCTCGATCGGTCGCGTACTTCCAACGGACAGACTGCGGGAAGCAGGGCGGGATGTCGAGCGTCAGATCGCCCGTCAGGTAGACAATTCCCTTGAAGTCCAGGGCGTTGTCTCTTCCCTGGAGAAGCGCTACGACGAGCGGTCTGAGGGTTCCGGGCGTTCGTTGCTCGTGAAGCAGAACATGGAATTGGCGAGCGCTGAGGAGATAGGGTCCGCCGTCGAAGCGTATCTGTCCGGTCCCCGTGCGGCGGATGAGCTCGCCGAGACGCTGGCTGCCTCGCTCGACGAGCAGGAGGACGACTCCACGGCCTCCGGCGAGAATTCTGACCGTGCAGGTGAGGGCTCCGTAGACCGGGGAGATGACGGGAGTTCCACGCCTGGCAACTGAAGAATCCCGCACCACGGACCGACGCGCCTGGCTGGTTTGGGGCGCCGGCGTGCTGGCGTACCTGATTGCGGTAACCCAGCGCACGTCATTCGGTGTAGCCGGCATCGAGGCCACCGAGCGGTTCAATGCCACGGCTTCGGCACTCGCGATCTTCACCGTTGCCCAACTGGTGATATATGCCGGCATGCAAATCCCGGTAGGGGTTCTGGTGGACCGGTTCGGACCGCGGGTGATGATTGTCAGCGGCGCAGCGTTGATGGCGCTTGGCCAGACACAGCTGGCTTTCGCGGAGGCAGTGCCTGCGGGGATCGTTGGCCGCCTGCTGGTGGGCGGGGGCGATGCCATGACATTCGTCGCAGTGCTGAGGCTGCTTCCGGCGTGGTTCGAGTCGCGACGTATCCCGCTGTTGACACAGCTGACAGGGATCCTTGGTCAGTTCGGGCAGATTCTTAGCGTGGTTCCGTTCCTTGCGGTCCTGCAGTACGCGGGCTGGAGCACAGCGTTCCTATCAGCCGCCGGGCTGGGTGTGTTCGCGGCCGTTCTGGGTCTGTCGATGATCCGGGATGAACCGTATGGCGCGGCGCAGCGCAGCCGTGTATCCCTCCGACAGACCGGGGTATCCCTGGCCGACGCCTGGAAGCAGCCCGGTACGCGGCTGGGGTTATGGTGCCACTTCACCACCCAGTTCTCGGGCACGGTGTTCGTGCTGATCTGGGGTTATCCGTACCTGGTGAGCGCGCAGTCGCTCCCAGCCGCCACCGCTTCTGTGCTCATGACGCTTTTCGTAGTGGTCGGCATGGTCTGCGGTCCATTGCTGGGCGTTTACGTGGCGCGTCATCCGCTGCGCCGCTCCACGATGGTGCTGGCCATCACTGCGGCAACTGCGCTCGCGTGGTTGGTGGTCCTGACCTACCCGGGACAGGCACCGCTCTGGCTGCTGGTCCTGTTCGTGGTGACGCTCGCGGTGGGCGGGCCCGGCTCGATGATCGGATTCGATTTTGCCCGCACCTTCAATCCCGCCTCCCGCCTTGGAACCGCCACCGGAATCGTCAATATCGGCGGCTTCACCGCAGCGCTGATCACGATGTTCGCTGTTGGACTGATCCTGGATCTGCTGCTTGCCAGCGGCTTCTCCAACGGAGACTTGTACGCGCTCGACTCATTCCGGATCGCTTTCTCCGTGCAGTTCCTGATACTGATCGGCGGCACTGCGGCGATTCTCGTACTCCGCCGTCGTGTAAGGGCGCAATTGGCCCGGCAATCGATCGTCGTGCCACCGCTGCGTGAGGCTCTTGCCCGCGAATTACGACGACGGCGACAGGTCCGCCGGACAGGCACTGCCCCTCCACAGTCGAAAGATTCGGGCGACTTACCCACATAGCGCGGGCAGCGCAGCCGGCGAAGTGAAATTGGCGCCAAAGTCTTATCCATGACTTCCAACGCACCCATTTCTGTCACCACTCCCGCAGATATCCTGAGTTACGTCCCGCATGTGCTTGGTTTCCAACCCCGCGAAAGCCTTGTGTTCATCACTATGGCGGGTAAGCGGGTGGGGGCAACCCTGCGGCTGGACCTCCCGAAGGACTCGGTTGATCCGTTGGATTACGCACAGGGAGTACGGGAGTACCTTGAGGCTGATTCCGCCGCGGACGGTGTGCTTATGGTCCTCTACACCGAGAAGGAGTGGACAGAGCCGGAAGCGCCGCCGTTCGCGCCACTCGTGCATTGCCTCGATCTGATCCTGGGCGCGGTGGGACTCAGGCTCCTCGACGGCTGGCTGATCAGTAGCAGTTCCTGGCGCGACTATTTCTGCGATGATGCAGCTTGCTGTCCGTGGCCGGGCCACCCCATTGCTGCCATCACCGAAAGCGTCCTCAACGCGGAACTGGTTTTTCAGGGCAGCAGTTATGAGGACTCACTGGAAGCAGCGGTGAGTTTGCCCGGATCTGTTCGTCAAGAGGACGTTCACCGGCTGACCTGCCAATACGCTGAACAGTGGGTAGGAAACTGGGAGCGAACAAGCCTTGGACACGATTCCCTGGTGCTGTGGGACAGCCTCATCGTCAGACTGCTGGATGGCGGCGCGCTCGAGACTGAACCCGAGGTGATCGCCTTCCTGCTTGCCGGGCTTACCCGCGGTTCTGTAAGGGACGGCGTGATAGTACTGGCTGGTGCGGGCCTGGATGCAGCAGCGGACGTCGCGGACCAGGCCGGGATCCTGCCGGCGGGGATGCCCCGTATCGAGCTTCCTGCAGGATGCGCTCGCCTCGTGCGAGAGCACTTGGCCAAGCGGGCTCCTGGAGAATCATTGGTCTCAGGGTCGGGCGGATCACTCTTCAGCGAGGTCTTCCTGGCGACGTCGGATCTTCCGGACTGGCAGCGGTTGGACGCCGCCTATTCCATCTTCCTGGGGTTCTCGGCCATCGCAGAGGGGGAATCACGAGCGGCGCTGCTAAGTATTCTTGGATGGCTCGAATGGGCCAGGGGCAGGGGCTCGCGGGCCCACCGCTACCTGCAGGAGGCGTTGGAGGAGAAACCCGCCTACACCCTGGCGGAGCTCCTCCTCCAACTCGTTGGATCCGGAAGCCTTGCTCCTTGGGCCCGGCGCCGCGACACTTCCTGGACCTCAGAGCCCCGAAGAGTTGCCTGAGGCGGGCGGAAGTCCACGACCGGTAGCTACGTGTGGGAGGTGATAGGGAATTACGCGCCGTTCCCAAAGCGTGCGACAATGGAACCGAGACCCGGTTGGGTTCGTGTTTCAGGTTGGAGTGCCGCAACCGGTGGAAGCTGAAGTAGTTGACTACAACGCATCCACCAGGGAATAGCGCACTCAGCGGAGCTGTTGTCTTGACGTACAGTTTCGCTGATCCGCCTGAGTTCAGGCACGGACTTGACAGGGTCATAGTGGTGTTGCCCCCTTGGTGGCGCCACACACCGCCGTATGAAAGGTTCTCTGTGTCGGCCAAGAAGACAACAGCACCGGTGTTAACAGAACCCGGTACAACTGCAACCAAGCGCAAGCCCGCTGCAACAAAGACGGCCTCAAAGGCCGGGTCCGCACGCGGCACCAAGCGCACGGCAAACGAAGGCAGCGTCGACACGAATGGTGCCGCGGCAGCCCCTGACGAGGAAGCCACGGATCAAGAGGTCGAGCCCGCAGCAGCAGACGTGGACACCGCCGAGTCGGACACCGCAGAGGTTGCCGAGGCAAGCACCGGAAGCGGTTTCGTCTACTCCGACGCGGACGATGACGATGCGCCTGCGCAGCAGGTCGTCTCAGCGGGAGCTACCGCTGACCCGGTCAAGGACTACCTGAAGCAGATCGGAAAGGTAGCACTGCTTAACGCCGAGCAGGAAGTCGACCTCGCGTTGCGCATTGAGGCAGGTCTCTTCGCTGAAGAGAAGCTTGCGGCCAACGCGAACATCGACCCCAAGCTGCGCCGTGAGCTCGAATGGGTTATCCACGACGGAAAGCGGGCCAAGAACCACCTGCTCGAAGCAAACCTTCGGCTCGTCGTATCCCTTGCCAAGCGCTACACCGGTCGCGGGATGCTCTTCCTTGACTTGATCCAGGAAGGCAACCTCGGCCTGATTCGAGCAGTAGAGAAATTTGACTACACCAAGGGCTTCAAGTTCTCCACCTACGCCACCTGGTGGATTCGGCAGGCCATCACCCGCGCGATGGCAGACCAAGCCCGCACCATCCGCATCCCTGTGCACATGGTTGAGGTCATCAACAAGCTTGCGCGGGTCCAGCGGCAGATGCTGCAGGACCTCGGACGGGAGCCCACGCCGGAAGAGCTCGCGCTCGAGCTTGATATGACCCCTGAAAAAGTGGTTGAGGTGCAGAAGTACGGGCGTGAGCCCATCTCACTGCACACACCGCTCGGTGAGGACGGCGACTCGGAATTCGGCGACCTCATCGAGGACTCCGAGGCTGTTGTGCCCGCTGACGCTGTCAGCTTCACCCTCCTGCAGGAGCAACTGCACTCGGTTCTGGACACCCTGTCCGAGCGTGAGGCAGGCGTGGTTGCCATGCGCTTCGGGCTGACCGATGGGCAGCCGAAAACCCTGGACGAAATCGGGAAGGTTTACGGCGTAACGCGTGAACGCATCCGCCAGATAGAGTCAAAGACAATGTCCAAGCTCCGCCACCCGTCCCGTTCGCAGGTGCTGCGCGACTACCTCGACTAATTCTTCTCCTGCCCGGGCAGGAGAAGAGCAGACGAAAAGGAACCCCTTTCCGCACTTGGCTGAAAGGGGTTCCTTCTGTCTCTGGTCATCTTTTTGTTTCGGGACGTTTATGTCACGGGACTTCTTCGCGAAGTTTGCCTGGGCGATCGCCGACGGACGAACGGCGTTCGCAGGCTCGCTATGGCTCTACGGTGGCCGGAGCCTTCTCATTGAGCCGGCCCGTTTCATCCTGCCACTCCGAAGTCTGCGGCCGCAGAGTACTTTCTACAGCGCGGGCATGGTGCCCGCAGAAGAGAAGCTCGCCACCGGAGGAAGAAAGGACTGCGCGGACGTATGCCTGGGCTCCGCACCGGTCGCAGCGATGCAGTGCGGTCAGCTCGCGGGTTGCTGTAGCTGTTGTCATGGGTGCCTCCTTAGTGGTTCCTGTAGTTCATATAACCACTATTCGTAGCCGTTTCTTCGCAAGCTGGGTTGGCTTTCGCTGAGCGCGTACCGCCCATGACGGCGACCGGAGGGGTGTAACAGCAAGCTACGGCATGCCTGCACGCCAGCCGATGTTGAAGCGAATATGCTGGTTACGGTGCGCCGATTTCGGTTCACAGCATCGACCACCGGTAACAAATCCGGGTATTACTCCCAAGGAGTTTCCAAGGAACGTGGCCCCCAGCTCTGAATACACAGCCCGCCATCTGTCCGTGCTTGAAGGACTGGAAGCGGTCCGTAAGCGCCCAGGCATGTATATCGGCTCCACCGACTCACGTGGACTCATGCACTGCCTGTGGGAAATCATCGACAATTCGGTCGATGAGGCCCTTGCCGGCCACGGACAGAACATCCGGGTGATCCTCCATGCAGACGGTTCGGTTGAGGTGCACGATGACGGCCGCGGCATACCGGTTGATGCTGAGCCGAAGACGGGACTCAGCGGTGTGGAGGTGGTCTTCACAAAACTGCACGCCGGAGGCAAGTTCGGCGGCGGTTCATACACGGCGTCCGGTGGGTTGCACGGTGTAGGGGCAAGCGTTGTCAATGCGCTTTCCGCCCGGCTCGACGTGCAGGTGGACCGTGGCGGGAAAACGTACCAGATGTCCTTCCGCAGGGGAGAACCAGGTCGGTTCGAGGACGAACGCAAACTCGCTCCAACGGCAAAATTCGCGCCCTTCGTGGATAGTTCCCGGCTGGAGGTCGTGGGGAGTACAAAGCGCGGCGTCACGGGGACCAGGATCCGTTATTGGGCGGATCGCCAGATCTTCACTCCCGACGCGAAGTTCTCCTACGAAGAACTGCAGGCACGTGCCAGGCAAACTTCCTTCCTTGTTCCGGGCCTGCGCATCACCCTCCGCGATGAGCGGGGCCTGCCGGGCACGGACGGTGTCATCGAAGAGGTCTTCCATCATGACGGCGGTATCTCGGAGTTCGCGGAGTTCCTTGCGATCGACCATGCGGTGACTGACGTGTGGCGCCTGCACGGCGCCGGCCGTTTCAAGGAGTCCGTGCCTGTCCTCGACGAGCACGGTCACAGCCGGATCGCTGAGGTGGAGCGTGACTGCGAGGTGGACATTGCGTTGCGGTGGGGGATCGGCTATGACACCACAGTCAAGAGCTTCGTCAACATCATCGCTACACCCAAAGGCGGAACCCACCAGGCAGGCTTCGAACAGGCACTGCTCAAAACGTTTCGCAAGGTGGTCGAATCGAACGCCCGCAAGCTCAAGGCAGGCAACGACAAACTGGAGAAGGACGACGTCTTTGCAGGCCTCACTGCCGTTTTGACGGTCCGTCTGGCCGAGCCTCAGTTCGAGGGCCAGACCAAGGAAATTCTCGGAACCTCAGCCGTACGGGCGATTGTCGCAAAGGTGGTCGAAACGCAGATCCTGGCCCGCCTGAATTCGTCGGCGCGAGCAGACAAGGCGCAGTCCGCGCTCCTGCTCGAGAAGGTCGTCGCCGAGATGAAATCCCGGGTTTCGGCGCGGGTCCACAAGGAGACCCAACGCAGGAAGAACGCCCTGGAGACCTCGTCCATGCCCACCAAGCTCGCGGACTGCCGCATTGACGACGCCGAGCGTTCGGAACTGTTCATCGTCGAGGGCGACAGCGCCCTGGGAACGGCGAAACTCGCGCGCTCCTCCGACTATCAGGCGCTGCTGCCCATCCGGGGCAAGATCCTGAACGTGCAGAAAGCATCGGTAGGGGACATGCTGTCCAACTCCGAATGTGCGGCGTTGATCCAGGTGGTCGGAGCGGGCTCGGGACGGAGCTTTTCGCTGGAGGCCGCACGCTACGGCAAGGTGATCCTGATGACGGACGCGGACGTCGACGGGGCGCACATTCGAACTCTCCTGTTGACCCTTTTCTTCCGCTATATGCGTCCACTCGTTGACGCAGGTCGCGTATTTGCCGCCGTCCCACCGCTGCACCGGGTGGAAGTGGTCGGTGCGGGCAGCAAACCGACCGAAACCCTCTATACCTACTCGGAACAGGAATTGCATCGTCTGCTCGCCACGCTGGAGCGCGAGGGTAAGCGGTACAAAGAGCCGATCCAGCGCTACAAGGGGCTCGGGGAGATGGACGCCGGCCAACTCGCGGAAACCACCATGGATCCACGCCACCGGACGCTCCGCCGTGTCCGGATCCAGGAAGCAGAAGCCGCTGAGCGTGTGTTCGACCTACTGATGGGCAGCGATGTCGCACCGCGAAAGGACTTCATTATTGCGGGGGCTGCGTCACTGGACCGGGAGCGGATCGACGCCTGACCTCCGGGCTCGGGACGCTTGAGCCTGAAGACCACGATCACGCCTGGCGGGGTAGTCCCTCGGTGTCTAGCCGAAAAGACCCGGTGCGATCAGCAGAACCGTGGGCGCCGTCAGCAGAAGGGCGGCGGCGGTCAGCACACCGATCGTCTGCGCATTGGACAGCGGGGGCTGGGGCTCGAGCAGCCTCCGGAGGCGATGGACAGTCGCCACTGAGCTGCCTTCAGCTCCAGGTTCCTCATCAGGGGCGTTCGGCGCGGCGTCCACGCGTGGTCGGCCACCTGCGGATCCGGCGCCGGATCCATCCGTAGCGGATACATCTCTACGAGATCCGTCCATTGCCGGCCCGTGGGATCCGATAGCCACGATGGCTATCGCGCCGACCAGTACTTTCTCGTCCACCTGCTTGACGGCTTCGTCGTCGGCAAGCATCTCGATCAGCTCATTGACCGCCCGCTGCGCAAGTTGCGATGTCGGCAGCCAGGGTAGCGCTGAGCGCCAGGCGGCAAAGGCCCACAGCAGCAGGTGGTGACGCTGCTTCAGGTGCGCCCGCTCGTGAATGAGGACGGCCTGCAGCTCCTTCTCCGACAGGAGGCCCATGAGGCCGTCGGAGAGAACGGTGACGGACCGTGCACCTCCGGGGAGGCAGTAGGCCACCGGAGCGGGGTGCTTGATGACGAGGGTTGATGGATTACCGTGCGAGGGCGAGCTGAGTAGATTCAGCAGGTTGCGGTGCCGGCGTCGTTGCCCCCGGATGCGCGCGTAGGTCAAGAGCAGCGTGAACACCAGGTGGGCGGTCAAAAGGCTCGCTGCGCTGAGTGCGAACACATGGACCAGGCCAAGGGTTTCAGCCGGGCGATTGTTCAACACAATGTCCCACAGGGCGCCGAGTGCCTCCAGGAGGTTATCTCCGAGTGGCTCCAGTCCCCACACGAGCATGGCGCCGATCATCGAGAGACCACCGGCGAGCGCGATCGCCTGCCACAGGATCATTGCGGTGAATGGGGACCGGGCGGGCCATTTCGCGCGGGACAGGGCGATCGGGGCAGGCCACGCCAGAACCACGGCAAGCGTGGCCAGCAAGTGCGAGGCCCAGAACACCGGTGCTAGCTGCTGCCCAGAAGCCGCCGGAGCGTGCGGGCCTCGCTCTCGGACACGCTGCCGATGAACCGCGCAAGGACTGCTTCCCGGTCCGGTGCGGTCACGAGAACCTCATGCATGAGTTCGGCGGTGTGATCCTCGCGGCTGGTCACCGCGCGGTAGCGATGAGGGCGTGTGTCCCGCTCGCGTTCCACCAGGCCCTTCTTCTCCAGGCGGGAGAGCACGGTGAGAACCGTGGTCACCGCCAGTTCCTTGCCCTCTGCCGTGCCTGCCGGAGCAAGCGCCAATGCGTCGCGAAGCACGTTCGCGGTCATGGCCCCGGGGGTGCCCCACAGCAGGTCCATCACTGTGCGTTCGAGTTCACCGAGCGTGGCCATTTCTATTCCTTTGTTGAGCATTCCTGAGCTGGACGACGGCGGTAGCCTTCGCTTTCGCCTGTACCAACCACCTCTTAACTTACAACGTTTTTGTGCAGGGTTCTACATCACGTAGAAGTAACGTTGTAGTTGTTCTACGATGTGTAGAAGAAGAATTTCTACAACACGTAGAAGTTGTGTCAGGCATCGACCGTGCTTGAGGAATCGAGGATCCATGGAAGCTCTCGAAATCGCCCGCTGGCAGTTCGGCATCACCACCGTCTACCACTTCCTGATGGTGCCGCTCACTATCGGACTGGGCCTGGTTGTGGCCCTTATGCAGACTTTCTGGTACCGGACGGGCAAGGAACACTACCTGCGGATGACCAAGTTCTGGGGCAAGCTCTTCCTGATCAACTTCATCATGGGTGTGGCGACCGGCATTGTGCAGGAGTTCCAGTTCGGACTCGCCTGGAGCGAGTACAGCCGTTTCGTGGGCGACGTGTTCGGGGCGCCGCTCGCCATGGAGGCCCTCCTGGCGTTCTTCGTCGAATCGACTTTCCTCGGGCTCTGGATCTTCGGTTGGCAGCGCTTGCCCCGTCTGATTCATCTCGGCTCGTTATGGGCCGCAGTCTCCGCTTCGGTCTTCTCGGCCTACTTCATCATCGTGGCCAATTCCTGGATGCAGCACCCGGTCGGCGTCGAACTCGTGGACGGTAGGGCGCGCATGGTCGACGCGTGGGCGGTCTTCACGAACAACACCGCGCTGGTTGCCTTCACGCACACGATCTTCGGTGCCCTCGCCGTGGCCGGCGGCTTCCTGCTCGGCATCGCCTGGTACCACCTGTGGAAGCGGCGCCACGACGGCCTGGATAGTGTCGGCGCCGACTGCCGTGTTCTTCCGGGCGGGGATGAAACTGGGGGCCGCGGCCGCACCGACCATCAGGTGTGGCTCCGCTCGGCGCGGATCGGCGCCGTCGTCGCTCTTTTGTCCTTCGCCGGCACCGCCGTCTCCGGTGACCTGCAGGCGAAGCTGATGTTCGAGCAGCAGCCCATGAAGATGGCTGCCGCTGAAGCCGCGTGCCACGACGGGACCGGATTCTCGATCCTTTCCGTCGGCAACCTCGGCGCGCAGGACTGCGATGACATTGTCGCCGTGATCGAGGTGCCCGGGGTGCTCTCCTTCCTGGCCAACGGCGACTTCACCACCGAGGTCAAGGGCGTGAACACTCTGCTCCCCGAGTACAAGGAGCAGTACGGCGAGACCTTGCCGGACGATCCGATCTACGGCGAGCGTGCCGGGATGCCGATCGACTATCTCCCGGTCATGGAGGTGACGTACTGGGGCTTCCGCATCATGATCGGCTTCGGCGCGGTGGCGGCCTTCGCGGCGCTCGTGGCGCTGTGGGTCCTGCGGAAGGGCACCGTCCCGCAGTCCCGCTGGCTCATGCGCCTTGCGGTCTTCGGGATCCTCGCGCCGTTCGGCGCCAACTCGGCCGGCTGGATCTTCACCGAGATGGGCCGCCAGCCCTTCGTCGTCGCCCCCAATCCGGATCCCAACGGTATTGACGGGGTCTTCATGTTCACCGCGGCGGCCGTGTCGCCGGGAGTCGAACTGTCGGAGCTCATTTTCTCCCTCGTCGCCCTGACCCTGGTGTATGCGGTGCTGCTGGTGGTCGAGGTGAAGCTGCTCGTCACCTACGTCCGCGGCGGCGTCGCCTCCGCGATGCCGGAACTGAAACACCAGCACGACGACGGCGACACCGACGACAATGAGCGCCCCGGTGGGAAGGACAAAGACGATGTGCTCGCCTTCGCCTACTGATCGAACTTACCGAGCGCTCCAGGGAGAGGAACCCCTCGCATGAACGAGTTGCTGCCGACGATTTGGTTCATCCTCATCGCCGTACTGTGGACCGGCTACCTCTTCCTCGAGGGCTTCGACCTCGGCGTCGGCATGCTGATGAAGGTCTTCGCCCGCACCGACCGCGAGCGCAGGGTGCTGCTGAACACGATCGGCCCGGTGTGGGACGGCAACGAGGTGTGGCTGTTGACCGCCGTCGGCGCGACGTTCGCCGCATTCCCGTTCTGGTACGCCTCCCTGTTGTCCTCCCTGTACCTGCCCCTGGTGCTCGTGCTATTGGCATTGATCTTCAGGGCGGTCGCCTTCGAGTACCGGGGGAAGATGAACAGTGATCGCTGGCGCCGCCGCTGGGACCGCGCGATCTTCGCCGGTTCGCTGACATCGGCGGCGGGCATCGGCGCTACCCTCGCTGTGACCACCACGGGTCTGCCGCTGAACGCGAATGGCGACCGGGTGGGCGGACCCTTCGCGTGGCTGAACTTCGATGCCCTCCTGGGGGCTGCCGCCGTCGTCCTGTTCTGCCTGGTCCATGCCCTGGCGTTCCTTGTCCTGAAGACGGCCGGTCCCATCCGCGAGCGCGCGCGGCGGGTATTGATCCGTCTGCTCCCCGTCGCCGTCGTACCCCTGCTCCTGTGGGGCGGGCGGGTTCACATGGCCGGTGGAACGTTCTGGACCGGAGCGCTGCTCACGCTTGCGGTGGTTGCGGTCGCGTGCGCCTGGCTCGCCCAGCGCAAGTCCCGGGACGGCTGGGGCTTCGTGTGGCTCGGTGTGTTTCTGGCGGCCAGCCTGGCCTGCATCTTCGGCTCGGCATACCCGGTTGTGCTGCCATCCACCCTGGACGAGGCATTCAGCCTCACCGTCCAGAACGCCTCAAGCTCGCCCTACACGCTGGGGCTGATGAGCATCATTGCCGCGTTCGGCGTGCCGCTCGTGCTGGCCTACCAGGGGTGGACCTACTGGGTGTTCCGCAAACGCGTAAGCGAGCAGAGCATCCCCGAAGCGCACACGGTGAGTCCGCTGTGATCGAGCGGTTGCTTGCCCGGGGCCCGGCCGGCTCGCTGGTACCCGCCGGGCCGGTCTACCTGCTCGGCTTCTTCGCCGCACTCAAGGCGGTGGGACTGGTTCTGGTTGCAGAGGCAATCGCAGCAGGGATAGCAGGCCTGGCGCAGGGAGCGCTGCCCGGAATGGATCAGTTGTGGCTCGGACTCGCCGGGGTTGGGCTGCGAGCCGTTGCCGTGTGGCTGCAGCAGGGCACGGCGCACCGGTTGGCGTATGGAGTGAAGGAACGGCTCCGGCGGCAGGCGCTCGAACGGGTTCTGGCCGACGGCGGTCCCGCGGACTCGGGCGAGGGCACCGGAGCGCTGGGCGTGTTGCTGACACGCGGTCTCGACGGCCTGGACAAGTACCACACGCAATACCTCCCGGCGCTGATCACGTGCGCCGTAGTCCCATTGATGATCGGCGCGAGGATCCTTGCGGCGGACTGGGTGAGCGCCGTCGTGATCGTCGTGACCATCCCGCTGATCCCGGTATTCATGGTCCTTATCGGCTGGCACACCCAGGAGCGCACCAGCGAAGCGCGGGCATCGCTCGACCGGCTGTCCAATCACCTGCTCGAACTCGCCAGGGGACTGCCCGCGCTGGTGGGCCTGGGACGCGCGTCGGCGCAGACACGTGCCCTGCAGGACATCAGCGCCGGATACTCGACCCGCACGATGGAAACCCTCCGCGTGGCCTTCCTGTCCTCCCTCGCGCTGGAACTGATCAGCACCATCTCAGTGGCCGTTGTCGCCGTCTTCGTCGGGGTTCGCCTCATCCACGGCGATGTGGGCCTCGAAACCGGTCTGCTCGCCCTCATCCTCGCCCCCGAGTGCTACCTCCCGCTGCGCGACCTGGGCGCCGCCCACCACGCCAGCGAGGAAGGACTCGATGTCGGGCGCCGGGTCCGCAGCCTGATCGACCGGCCGCAGGCTGCGGCACAGCCCAAGCGCGACGACGACGACGGCCCGGCCGCCCGGGCTGAGCACCTCACCGTGCGCTTCGCGGGCAGCCGCGAACCCGTACTGCGTGATGTCACTTTCGAGATCGCGCCCCGGACGATCACCGCGCTGCGCGGCCCGAGCGGATGCGGCAAGTCAACTCTGATGGGACTGCTTGCCGGGATGCCGCAACCGTCCCTCGAAACGGAGGGGAGTGTACTGCCCTTCTCCGGCCCCGTTGCGTGGGTGCCGCAGCATCCGGAACCGCTCCTTGAAACGGTGCGTCAGGAACTTGAGTTCTACGCTGCCCCGGACACGGGCGACGACGAGCTTGCCGCCGCCCTTGCCGCCGTCGGAGGGATCCGGCTCCTCGAGAAGACAACCGGCGAAGTGAGTCCGGGCGAACTGCGTCGGCTCGCGGTCGCGCGGGCCCTGCTCCGGGTGCAGGCCGCGGGTGGGACCCTCCTGCTTGATGAACCTACCGCCCATGTGGATGAGGAGACCTCCGAGACAATCCGGCAGGCGGTGGCCGGTCTACGTGGATCAGTGACCGTCCTGCTCATTGCACACGATGCGGCCACCGCAGACCTTGCTGACACCACCATCGAGCTTGGAGCTACGGCATCTTCGCCGCCGGCGGTTAGTCCCGAAACGGACAAGGAAACGGCATGCCACACTTCCGTCGTACCGAATGCTGCGGTAGCCCGCCCATCTGATTCCGGCACCTCCTCCATTCGGGGCTTCACGCGATCGGCCCGGCAGGCACTTGTCCTCGTCCGCCCCTGGTCAGCGCGGTTCCTCGCCGCACTGGCCTTCGGCACCGGCTCATCGGCCTTTGGCATCGCGCTCACGGCCCTCTCCGGCTGGCTGATTGTCCGCTCCGCCGAGCAGCCACCCATTCTCTACCTCCTGGCCGCCATCGTGGGCGTACGGTTCTTCGGCATCGGCCGGTCTCTGCTGCGGTACTGCGAACGGCTCTGGCTGCACCACGCGATTCTTCAGGCCGCTGACGCAATCCGGCTCAGATTGTGGGAAGCACTGCTCACCCGGGCTGAATCCTGGCGTTCGCTTTCCCGCGGCTCGGGCGGCATCGAACGGCTGGTGGGCGACATTGATGAGATCCGTGAGAGCGCAGCACGCGCCGTCTTTCCGCCGCTGACAGCTGCGGTGACTGGCATCGGAGCCATAACGACGACGGCGCTCATCCTCCCGACGACTGTGGGCTGGCAGGTGCTCGCCGTGGTCATCGGAATAGGAGTGGCGCCCGCTGCGGCACTACTGGCGGACCGGGCCGCAGGCGCTGCGGGGATCCGGGTCCGGGCGGCCTCGCTGGCCCAGACCACCACCCTGCTGCGTGCCTGCCCTGACGTCACAGTGAACGGACTCACAGACAGGGCGCTGAACCGCCTTGCACACCTGGATGCCCGGTCCGCCCGCCTCGTCCGCCGTAGCTCCTGGGCCGCAGGTGCCGGCCAGGCCCTCGTGATCCTCGGCTGCGGAATAGCTGCGCTGGGGATCCTGGGCGGGTCCGGGGGCCTGCCGGCCGAGGCGGTCGCCGTCGTCGTCCTGATGCAGCTTGCGCTCGCCGAACCGCTGATCCTCGGCGTGGCGGCGGTCCAGCAGTGGGGTCCGCTCGTTGCCGTCGCCGGCCGGATCAGTCCTGAGCTCCGCGCCGCCGGCGCGGAGCCGCGCCCGCATGCAGTCCACCAGGCCGGTTCCGGTGAAAAGATTGCGCTCGAGAACGCCGCTGTGGCGTACGAGCCTGGCCGACCCGTGGTTGAGGGCGTTACCCTCCGGATCCGCCGGGGGGAGTGGACCGCACTGACCGGGCCGTCAGGGAGCGGCAAATCAACCCTGATCGGTGCCCTGCTGGGCTTCCTGCCGCTGATGCGGGGACGGTACGTCATCGGAGGTGCGGAAGCCGCGACCGGGGCCGTCCCGAAGGTCGCCTGGTGCCCGCAGGAAGGTTACCTGTTCAACTCGACGGTTCGCGCCAATCTGCAGCTCGCACATGTCCCGGCCAACCCGGCGACAGAGCAGCAACTCTGGGAAGTGCTTTCCGCCGTCGGACTCGCATCCACCGTCCGGAACCGCGAGGGTGGACTCGACGCCGGGATCGGGCCGGCGGGCAACCGTCTCTCGGGCGGTCAACGGCAGCGGCTCGCTGTGGCACGGGCGCTGCTCAGCGACGCCTCCACCCTCATCCTCGACGAACCGACCGCGCACCTTGATCCGGACGGCGCCGCCTCACTGATGAGGGACCTGCGCGCGGGCCTGGGAGACCGTCCGGTTCTGCTGGTCACCCACGATCGCGGGCTTGCGCTGACCTGCGACACCGGTGTTGAACTGGCCGCCGGAACGGCCGGCGATCACCTACGCTGGGAGCATGCCTACACCTGAACTGAGGCCGGCTGACCACCAGTTGAGCTGGCGACCGATTACGAACGCCGACATTGACGGTTGGGAAGCGCTGCTGCGCCGTATGGCCGAAGTGGACAAGCCCGACTGGATCGAGCAGAAGGCAGATCTCGAGGAAGTCTTTTCCGCCTCGAAGAACGACCCTGCGCTTGACACCGTCATGGGATTCGACGAGGAGGGCACACCGCGTGCTTTCGGGCGCATCAGCGCCAACGCCGGTTCCAACCTCGTGCATGCTTTCGGCGGCGTTGATCCGGCGTGGCGGCGTCGCGGTATCGGCCGCGCCATCCACGAGTGGCAGGTTGAGCGGGCGCGCCGCCGACTCACCGATGCCGGGATCCCGGATGGCTTCATCCGTTGTTATGTCGAGGAGAACAACCCCGGACACCGGGCGCTCATGGAGGCCGCCGGCAACAGGATCACCCGCTGGTTCACCGAGATGACCCGGGATCTTTCCGAGGAGATCCCCGAGGTTGACCTGGATCCGGAATTCGAGATCGTGACCTTCAGCGATGATATTTCCGAGGCGGTTCGCCTGGCGCACAACGAGGCCTTTCAGGACCACTGGGGGAGCGAACCACGCGACGAGGAAAGCTGGCACTTCACCATCAGCCACCCCGAGTTCCGTGCAGAGTGGAGCCTCGCGGTGATCGACAACTCCTCCGGGGAAGTAGCGGCGTACGAGATCGCAAGCTATGACCCGGAATCGAAGCAACTCGTGGGACACGATGAAGGCTACACCGAGCTGCTCGGTGTCCGGCGCGACTGGCGCGGACGCCGGCTCGCTCCGGCGCTCCTCGCTGAAGCGATGCGGCGGTTCAAGGCTGACGGCATGGAAAACGCCGGCCTCGGCGTTGACACGGAGAACCCGTCCGGGGCTCTTGGCCTGTATGAGCGGATGGGCTACACACCCACCCGCCGGTCGATGGCGTTCGAGCGGCTGCTCTAGCTGTACTGATCAGGCAGGGCTCGGGCCGATCGCCTCCACGGGCTGAGAGAGGGCAATCCCCGAACCGTCACGGCGGCCGTGCTCGGTGGGCAACGCGCGGGCAACCCCGGTTGCAGATACCGCCTTGGCAGGGCCATGGCCGGCCCACGCAAGCTCAAGGTGGTCCTCGCCCTTCAGGAAGCGGTGCGCGCGCACTCCGCCCGTTGCCCGGCCCTTCACCGGATACTCCGAGAACTCCGTCACTTTCACTGAGCCGGCCGTGGTGCCCGGAAGCGCCTCGCTGCCCCCGGCAATGGTCACGACGACGGCGGCGGGATCCCCGGCGCGGACCGCGCCGAAGTGGACGACGGCGTCGTCGGCTGCCAGCTTGATGCCCGCCATGCCGCCGGCCATGCGCCCCTGGGGGCGGACCGAGGAGGCCGGGAAGCGCAACAGTTGGGCTTCCCGGGTGATGAAGACCAGATCGATGGAATCTGCTTCGTCCCCTGCCTGAGCAACCCCGATCACCTCGTCTTTCGGCTTCAGCGTGACGGCTTCGAAGTCGTCACGGTTCAGCGGATAGTCCGGGCTAACCCGTTTGACTACGCCCTGTGCGGTGCCGAGTGCGAATGCCTTGTCCAGCGGCACCAGTCCCACCAGGGACTCGCCGCGCTCAAGCGTGATGAATTCCTTGACGGACACGCCTCCGGCGAGGTTCGGGATACCGTTGGTCGGCGGCAAGGCCGGCATGTCGACCACCTGGAGCCGCAGCATCCGGCCCGCTGAGGTCACGGCGCCGATCTCGGCCCTTGCCGTGGTCGCCACAACGGACGTGTAGGCATCGTGCTTGACCCGTTGTCCGCCGTCGACGATCGGTTCCTGCCCGGTGGTGCGCGCCAGCTGGCCGGAGGTGGAGAGAAGGACCCAGCACGGATCGTCTGCGATCTCGAGCGCGAGCGGCGCCTTGGCGCCCGTACCCGCCGGTGTTGGCAGAACCGTCCCCTTGAGTGGGGCACTCGCCTCGGATTCAAGCAGGACGGTCCGCCGGGGCGTCGCAAACTGTTCGGAGATGGCGGCCAGCTCGTCCGAGACCAGCTCCCGCAGCTTCTGCTCCGAACCCAGGATCTCCTCCAGCGCGGCGATCTCCCGCCGAAGCTCATCCTGTTCCTTCTCCAGTTCTATGCGCGAGTACTTTGTCAGTTGCCGCAGCCGGAGTTCAAGGATGTAGCTGGCCTGGATTTCGGTCAGGTCATAAATGGCCATGAGCCGTTCCCGGGCTGCCGCGGCCTCGTCCGAGGAACGGATGATCTGGATGACCTCGTCGATGTCCACGATGGCGATCAGCAGGCCCTCGACCAGATGGAGGCGGTCCTTCTTCTTACCGAGACGGTACGCGGTGCGCCGCCGGACCACTGAAATGCGGTGGGTGACGTACACCTGAAGCAGTTCGAGCAGTCCAAGCGTGCGGGGCTGCCCGTCAACCAGGGTCACGTTGTTGATGCCGAAAGAATCCTCCATCGGCGAATACCGGTACAACTGGGCCAGCACCGCATTGGGGTTGAACCCGTTTTTCAATTCGATGACCAACCGCAGGCCGTGCGTGCGGTCCGTCAGGTCCACGATGTCGGAGATGCCCTGCAGCTTCTTCGCAGTGACGGCGTCCTTGATCTTCTCGATGACCTTCTCCGGGCCGACCGTGTAGGGGAGTTCCGTTACCACCAGGCCGGTCCGCCGGGCCGAGAGCTGCTCGACCTCAACCTTGGCACGGGTCTTGAAGGATCCCCGGCCGGTGGCGTAGGCGTCGCGGATACCGTCGAGTCCAACGATCTTTCCGCCGCTGGGCAGATCCGGCCCGGGGACGAAGCGCATCACGTCATCCAGGGTCGCGTCCGGATGCTCGATGAGATGCCGGGCCGCGGCGATCACCTCGCCAAGATTGTGCGGGGCCATGTTCGTGGCCATACCCACAGCGATACCGGTGGCACCGTTGACCAGCAGGTTCGGGAAGGCGGCGGGCAGCACTTCCGGCTGGGTGAGCTGATTGTCGTAGTTGGGAATGAAGTCGACAACGTCTTCGGCGAGGTGGTCGGTCATGGTGAGCGCTGCCGCCGCCAGGCGCGCTTCGGTGTATCGGGCTGCGGCCGGGCCGTCATCCAGGGAGCCGAAGTTGCCGTGCCCGTCGATCAAGGGAAGGCGCAAGGAGAAATCCTGGGCCATACGGACCATGGCGTCGTAAATTGCGGCGTCACCGTGGGGGTGCAGCTTGCCCATCACTTCGCCCACCACGCGGGCGGATTTCACATGCCCGCGGTCCGGCCGCAGCCCCATGTCCGTCATCATGTAGAGGATGCGCCGCTGCACGGGCTTGAGGCCGTCGCGGGCGTCAGGCAACGCACGCGAGTAGATCACCGAATAGGCGTACTCGAGGAAGGAGCCCTCCATTTCGGAGGTCACATCGATATCGATGATGTTCTCGGTGTAGTTCTCATCCGGTGGTGTTGCTTGGCGCCTCGCCATGGTTCCTGAAGTCCTTCAGCAGCTAAATGTTCGGATCATAAGTTGCAGTGGCACCTACAGTGGGCAGTTACACCGGTGTCGAAAGCAGGTGCTGTTGCCCGGGCGTGCCCGGCCACTACTGTGAGTCTATGGTGGCTGAGCGTCTTTACCCGCAATATTGGGAGGCGGACGTCGTGTTGCGGGACGGCTCAACGGGTCACCTGCGCCCTATTTCGCCACACGATGCGGACGCCGTCCAGGCGTTCCATCAGCGGCAGTCGCAGAACTCGATCTACCTGCGGTTCTTCACCTACAAATCCTCATTGAGCGCAAAGGAACTCAAGCGTTTCACCGAGGTGGACCATGTGAGCCGCGTGGCCTTCGTGGTCACGCGCGGCGCTGACATCATCGGTATCGGCCGCTACGACCGCCTCGACGATCCCGCCCTGGCGGAAGTCGCGTTCAACGTGTCGGACGCACACCAGGGCAGGGGCCTTGGCTCCATCCTGCTGGAACACCTTGCCGCCGCCGCACGCGAGAACGGCATCAGCCGTTTCACGGCGGAGGTGCTGCCGGAGAACCGGAAGATGATCACCGTTTTCGCGGAGGCGGGCTACGAGGTGGACAGGCATTTTGACGACGGCGTCGTGGAACTGACCTTCAACATCGACCCCACGGAACGCTCACGGGCCGTCATGGAGGCACGCGAGCACCGCGCTGAGGCGCGAAGCATGGAAACCCTCTTGACGCCGTCGTCGGTTGCCGTAATCGGCGCGAGCCGCAGCTGGGGGACCGTCGGATATTCCCTCCTGGAACACATCATCGACGGCGGCTTCACCGGCACGGTGGCGGCAGTGAATCCCGAAGCCTTCGAGCTGAACGGGATGGTTGCCTACGGATCGATCGGGGAGGTCCCCGGGCCGGTGGACCTCGCCGTCGTCGCCGTTCCCTACGACCACGTCGCGGCCGTGGTGGAAGAGTGCGGCAAGGCAGGGGTGAAGGGGCTGCTGGTCGCCACCGCGGGATTTGTCGACGACGGCGACGGACTCGCACGCCAACGTGCCCTCGTGCACAGCGCGCGGTCATACGGCATGCGTGTTATCGGACCGGCGTCCCTCGGAATAGTCAACACGGATCCTGACGTCCGGCTGAACGCCTCCATGGCGCCGCTGCTGCCCAGCGCGGGGGGACTCGGCCTCTTCAGCCAGTCTGCCGCGATCGGGGTGATGCTCCACGCGGCCGCGATGCGCAGGAACCTTGGTCTCTCATCAGCGCTCTCAGCGGGTAACCGCGCCGATGTCTCCGGAAACGACGCCATGCAGTACTGGGAGGACGATCCCCGGACCCGCGCTGTGGCGCTCTACCTCGAATCGATCGGTAACCCGCGAAAGTTCTCCCGCATTGCGCGCAGGCTGTCCAGGATGAAGCCCGTGCTTGTCGCGAAATCGGAGGTGATGGGACTGCAGCTCCCGCCCGGGCACGCCGTGCGCACCACCCAGGCGCCGGGCGGAGCGCTGGACGCCATGTTGCGGCAGTCCGGCGTCATCCGGGTTGAAACCACAGAACAACTGATGGACGTCGCCCAGATCGTGGTCGGCCAACCTCTTCCGCTTGGGCCGGGGGTTGCAGTATTAAGCAATTCACTGGCTCTCGGGAAGGTGGTGGCGGACGGTGCGGGGGCACAGGGCCTCGATGTTGTCCACCTGAACGCCGCACTCGATCTGGAGACCGGGCAATCCATAGCCCTTCCCGCATTCGAGGCTGCACTGCAGGCGGCCCTCGGCGACGCAGCCGTGCACTCCGCCGTCGTGACTCTCCTGCCGGCCGTCGGACTTACCCCGGCCGCCATTCTGCCGGTCCTACGGGCGTGCGGCGGCGACGCCGGCAAGCCGGTCGTTGCCTGCTTCACCGGTGCGCTGGACGCGGCGGAACAGGTGGAGGGTCTCGGCGCGCTGGACGACGCCGGCATCGGCGTACCGTGTTTCGGGAGCCCGGGGGCGGCGCTGGCTGCGCTTGGCGCGGTTGCGCGTTACAGCCTGTGGCGGGAAGGGGATCACGGACAGTTCGCGGAGCTTGCAGATATCGCCCAGGACGACGCCGCCGCACATTTGACCGGCGCCCTCGAGCGGGTCAGCGACGTCGGGCTAGCACGGCTGGACGGCGGGGAGACCGGGCGGCTGCTGGCAAGCTACGGTATCGGGCTGGTGCCATCGGTGCCCTTCGAAACGGATGTCGAAGCGGTTGAGGCGGCCGAAGACCTCGGCTGGCCGGTCGCGCTGAAGACCGTCGACGAGCACCTGCGGCACCGCCTGGACTTCGGGGGCGTACGGCTCAACCTTGCAGGCGCCGAGGAACTGCGGACAGCGATCGAAAGCATGCGCCGGGAACTTGCCCCCTTCGGCAATCCGGGGCTCGAAGTCCAGAAAATGGCACCCCCAGGGCAGGCATGCGTAATCCGGGCGATCGAGGACCCGCTCCTGGGCCCGGTCATCTCCTTCGGCATGGCCGGTGACGCGGTGAACCTGCTCGACGACTGGGCTCACGCCATCCCGCCGATGACCACCCTGGACGCTGCGGAACTGGTGAGGACGCCGCGTGCCGGCCGACGGCTGTTCGGCTATCAGGGTTTGCCGCCGGTCAATGTTCCCGCACTGGAAGACCTGCTCCTGCGGGTGGCGCAACTCAAGGAACGGCATCCCGAGATCGCCCTGCTGTCATTCAATCCGGTCCTGGTCTCCGCCGCTGGCCTGGCCGTCCTGAGTGCGGAACTCAGCGTCGGCAACCCGCAGCAGCGCACCGACAGCGCCCGCCGCGCACTGCGGGACTGACCCTCCCCAAGAGTTCTTCCCGGTTATGCGGGCGCCGCTGCGATAGGTCACACTGGAACCATGACTCCATCGCTGTCGGCTGAGCGCCGCGACCTGGATGCCTCCCTCGAACGTGCGGGCTTCTACCCGAGGCTCGTGGCCGACGTCGTTCATGACGCACTGGACGGGCGTGAGCCCCTCTCGCATGTGGTCCACCTCGAGACTCACTTCGAACGCACAGAGGTGCGCAGGCACATCACAGTGCTCGTCCTCACCGAGGACATGCTTGTGGTCACCCACGTCGATGACCAGCAGCTTGACGACGCCGGCGAGCTGGTCTCAGCGCAGGTATCCACCGAATCGGTACCGGTAAGCCAGATCCGCTCGGTGGTGCTCAGCTACCTCTATGCGCAACCGCAGGATTACAAGCCCTCGGATCCAGCACGCGAACTCACTTTGGGGATCGCCTGGTCCGGCGGCCAGCGGCTGGACATGGGACCGGCAAGCTGTGGGGACCCGCAGTGCGACGCCGACCACGGCTATACCGGAACCATTGCCCAGGAAGACATCGTCCTCCGCGTCAGCGCGGAGGCTGACGGCCTGCAGGCAGTCCAGAATGCCAAGTCCTTCGCGCGTGCGCTGCGCACAGTGAGCACGGCCAACCCATCGGTGGCCGGCGTCGTTAATCAGCCGCAGCCCGGCCGCCGTCAGCCGGGCCTGGCAACGCGCTTCAGCCGAGCGCACCACGGGCGGTAAAGCCACACGTGACAGGCGCTATCCTTCACCGGGAACCCCTCCCGGCAAAACCCGCGTACGGCCGCGGAACCATCGGTGAAGTATTCACCAGCTCCGCTGCCGCACTGGGCCTGCCGGGCTTCGTCAACGCACTGGATCTGCCCGTTGCCCGGCGGGTCTGCGTTGTACTCGTCGACGGCCTCGGCGCGGCCCTCCTGAGACAGCGGTCGGGGCATGCCCCCTTCCTGCGCGGCTTCCTCGACTCTGCGCGGAAGATCGGTTCGGTCTTTCCCAGCACGACGGCGGCCGCCCTCGCCTCCCTGGGCACCGGCCTGCCGCCCGGGCAGCACGGCCTGGTGGGTTATGACGTACTTGATCCGGCGCAGGGAAAGGTAGTCAACATGCTCGGCGGCTGGGATGCGAATGTTGAACCCGCCCGCTGGCAGCCGCACAGCACAGTCTTCGAACGCATCGCTGCAGACGTGCCGGTCACCAGCGTCGGGCTGCCGCGGTTCGACAATTCGGGGCTGACGCGCGCGGCCCTTCGCGGGAGCACCTACGTCGCCGGCAGTACGCCGCAGGCCCGCGTGGAAGCCGTATGCTCGGCCCTTGCAGCCAGCGAACAGGCACTGGTCTACCTCTACCTCAATGACCTGGACAAGACCGGACACCGCTCGGGTTCTGCCTCGCCTGAGTGGGGCGAGCGGCTGGAGGACCTGGACCGCAGCATGCGTAGTCTCGCCGCGAAGCTCCCACCGCACACCCTGTTTCTCCTCACGGCCGACCACGGCATGGTGGATGTCGAGCGCCGTTCCCGTATTGACTACTCGGCCGAGCGGCGCCTGACCGATGGCGTCGCCCACACGGCCGGTGAACCCCGCATGGTGCATCTCTACACCGATCCCGATCTGACGCGGTCCGGAAGGGAGAGCCTGTTGCAGTCGTGGCGGGAAGCACATGGTTCCCGGGCCTGGGTTCTCACCCGCGCCGAAGCGATCAGCGCAGGACTGTTCGGCAGCGTGGGGCCAGGAGTGGAAGCAAGGATCGGTGACGTTCTTGTCGCTGCACGGGAACCCGTAGCTTTCTACGACACCCGCCGGGTACCCGCCTCGGCGCTCGAGGTGGTAGGCCAGCATGGATCGATCACCCGGGCGGAACGGGAAGTGCCGCTCCTGACACTTAAGAAGCCCGGTCCCGCCCCCTCGCGCATCGTGGGGCGCTGACCTGTGGCCGAGCTGGTTTTCTTCTCCGGAACCATGGACTGCGGCAAATCCACCCTCGCGCTGCAGATGGACCATAATCACAGTGCCCGTGGTCGGGGAGGTCTGCTTTTCAGCTCGCATGACCGCGCTGGAGATTCGGTAATTTCGAGCCGCCTGGGCCTACAGACTCCCGCGATCGAAGTGCGTGCCGACACCAATTTCTGGGACGAGATAGTTGCACGGCGCACGCAGGGCACGCGGGTGGACTACCTCATTTGCGACGAGGCGCAGTTCTACGTGCCGGAGCAGATCGAGCAGCTCGCCCGGATTGTGGATGACATGGACATTGACGTGTTCGCCTTCGGCATCACGTCCGATTTCCGGACCCAACTGTTCCCCGGCTCGCAACGGCTCATCGAACTGGCCGACCGCACGCAGGTTCTCCAGGTCGAAGCGCTGTGCTGGTGCGGCCGCCGCGCCACACACAATGCGCGCACGGTGGACGGCATCATGGTCATTGAAGGCGAGCAGATGGTTGTCGGGGACGTTGGCGCAACGGCCTCCGAGGATGATCCCCGACAGGAGAAGCTCACCGGCGGGGGTCTGGATGCGCTGGACGCATCGGGCGAGCCGGTGGTCGGTTACGAGACCCTGTGCCGCCGGCACCATATGCGCAGAGTCACGGCACGTACGGCGCGCACCCTTGCCGGCAGTGATACTCCTCTACCGTTCGATCCTGCCGCAGCACTGCTCTGACGGGTTCTTGCCGGCTTACTGAGAGCAGCATGTTTGAGCGCCGAATCAGTCTCCCTTGGTGCCGAAAACAATCTCGTCCCAGCTCGGCACACTTGAGCGCCGCGGACGGATCTTCCGGTCTGCACTGCTTTCAGCGGCTTTCGCCCCGGAGCTGCCAGCTGTCTCAGGGGTGCTTTCAGTGCCGTGCTTGTCCTGGTCCCGCGGATGGTCCGGCGCGGGGGAGGCGTCGTCGTCAATCCGGCTGGACGGACCAGCGAGCATACTGATTTCCCTCGTGTGGGTGCTCACGCCCTCGAAGAGGCGTGGCGTGCCGTCGTCGTACGTGTCCTGGATGTCTTCGTCATCGAAGATCGACGGCGCCAGGCTCAGGCCCGGGAAGGGACGCGGCTCCGCGTCCTGATGGCCGGTATCGGATTCTGTGTGGTCCGGGCGAGGGTGAGCGGCGGGAATGTGTCCCTTCGCGAGCATGAGTGCGAGAGCGTCATCGCCGTCTTCATCGGCACCGAGCCGCTGCCCGCGACGGGACCGCAGTACATCCAGCAGTTCGTCGGACTCATCGCCGGATTGGGCGTCCGGCTCTTCTTTCCCCGTGTCGGTCTCGAAGTCGAAGACCTTGTCCGCGACCGCACTGAGCCGGCGTGATGGCAGCGGACCGTCGAGCGGCTCGAGTTCACTGAGCACCTGCGCCCACCGGTTCGCGTTAAGCACTGCACGTCGCGAGGGATTGAACGTCCACTGAGCGGGCGGTTCCTCGCCAACGGAAGCGGTGGAACCGCTTGGCAGGCCGAAGCGGACAACTACTGTCCACAGTCCGTCCGGCTTGCGCCAGGCGTCCCACTCGACGGCGTCCGGATCCACACCGAATGCCTGGAGGCGGAAACGGACCATATCTTCCAGTTGCGCCGGGTTGTCTCCGAACGCTGAGCGGTAGCCATCGTGGGACGGCACGGGCGAGGCAACCTCGACGCGCCGGGCCAGTTGCGCCATGTAGTCCCGTTCAGCGCGCACCGGACCCTCATACCGACGGACATGCTCCAGGTCCACCCCGGTCTCATCCACGATCTCCTGTGCCGTGGCGCCGGACCGTATTCTCGCCTGGATATCCCTGGGGGTGAGCGTTGGACGCTTCTGCACGCCGTCGGAAACCTCATGGCGCACCGGACGTGTGGACGGCCTGGTGCTCGCCATCCGCAGCGCCTCGTTGACGGGCAGACGGAAGGCGGCACCACCTTCGCCGCTCAACAGCAGATGACCCCCGTCCTCATCCACTCCCACCAGCCGTAGCTCCTGCATCAAAACCCTCCAGCCGACGTTTCTTTGCTTTCGGTGAAACTCTGCCATTCATGAGGTCTGGTTCCTACTTCTTCCTTGGTGTGGCGCGGAAGTTCTGTAGGTTTAGCGGATGTTAACGCGTGGACATCGCGCGATTGAGTGATTGTCCGGCCGTCCGATTGGCTTTTCGGGGGATGATCAGCAACAATCTCTGCGGTACGGGCACAAATCTTGCCCCCTCGACGTTGTGAAACGGACAGGACGCCGTGGGCTCCAAGCCCACGGAAGACCTGTCCAACGAATACGACTTGATAACTATCCACCGGAGCGTGAACAACTAACTATGGCGACTGATTACGATGCGCCGCGCAAGACCGACGACGAACTCAGCGAAGACTCCATTGAGGAGCTGAAGTCGCGTCGCACGGACAAGCAGTCTGCGGTTGTCGATGAGGATGAGGCTGATGCCGCGGAAGGGTTCGAACTCCCCGGCGCCGACCTCTCCGGTGAGGAACTTCTGGTTCGGGTCCTGCCCGCCCAGGCAGATGAATTCACGTGTGCATCCTGCTTCCTGGTGCGTCACCGCTCCCAGATAGCCAAGGAAAAGGACGGTCTCGCCTACTGCAAAGACTGCGAGGGCTAGGAATCCCGCTAAGGGATTGTGTTCCTCACGACGAGGCGGTCAGTGCGGCTTTCAGCTGCTCAGGCCGCCTCGTTGACGTTAACCAGTACGGCGTGGGGTCTTCGGCGTCCTCGATTTCGATCCTGACGACAGGAGAAATCCAGCCCCGGATGCACAGGTATGCCTTGCCATGCAGTTGCGGCCCACGCTGGGCTGTTGCCTCTGCACCAGAAAAGGTAGCAACAGCTCCAACATATTTGCGTTCAATCTGCGCCCGTCCAATTTGGAGGTCGCTGGCGGTAACGCAGATGCGGGGTGTGGAGAGGACCAGCAGGGTAGTGAGGATCGCTGCAACGACGATCGCTGCGATGATTCCAGCTTCGACGCTGATGGGGATAAAGGTGAACACAGACGCAACGGCAGCGCCGGCCACCACCACCCAGATCCACGGGGCCGGCCACAGCTTCTCTTCGTAGATAACGGTACCGGCGGGGGATCCTGTAGACATGGTTGTTAGCTAAGCACCTTTCGGGCGGCTTTTCATCCCGGCCGCGTCGTACCTCCAGTCCTGGCCGGGGTTCTACTGCGCGTCCGCAGCCGGTAGGGAAGCGATACAGTAAGGGAAGCATCAGGGCAGCGGCGCGGTAGGCGCCGGCTAACCGTAAACGGGGCCCTGGAGAATCATCGAGATCCATCCACCGTGCAGGAATAACATGCAGGAGATAGACGTGCTGGAGACCGCGGAGGCACTGTCCGTGCACATCAAGATGCTCGACGACGGCCTTGAGCCTCCCGCCTACGCTCACCACGACGACGCAGGGGCCGACCTCCGCAGCCGCATCGACTTTGAGCTCGGCCCGGGGGAGCGCGCACTTATCCCCACGGGAGTGGCCATTGCCCTGCCGGCAGGGTACGCCGCGTTCGTGCACCCGCGCTCGGGCCTGGCCGCCAAGCACGGGATTACTGTTGTCAACGCACCGGGAACCGTGGACGCTGGATACCGGGGAGAAATTGCTGTCACGCTGCTCAACACCGATACCTCGCACGCACTGGCCTTCCGTAGGGGGGACCGGATCGCGCAGTTGGTGATCCAGAAGGTTGAGTATGCGCATTTCGTTGCCGTGGACGAACTGCCTGAGTCGGTTCGCGGTGCCGGTGGGTTCGGCTCGACCGGGGGATTCGCGCCGGCTTAGGCGCAACAGCAAAGGAATCGACAGGCGGGCAACAGCCGCCGACGACATGAAGGAGGAACCCGGTCATGGTATTCGGGCGCCGAAAGAAAACAAGTCCAAACGAAGCAGTTGAGGAATCCGCGCAGGAATCCGTTTCGGAGACCGCGGAGGTCGGCGAAGACACCGATGTTGTCGCAGAAAGCCCGGTTGAAGCCGACCGCGCGGCTGCAGGGCCGTTCGACGTGTCGGAAAAGGACACCGACACCGGGTATATCGATCTGGGTGCTTTGCGGATCGGAGCGGCAGAGAACCTGCAGTTGCGCCTCGAGGTGGAGGAACGCACCAAGCGGGTCATCGCGGTCACCCTCGACATGAACGGTTCGAACCTTCAACTGCAGGCGTTCGCCGCGCCGCGATCTGTTGGTCTGTGGGAAGAGATCCGCGGCCAGATCGGCGGATCGGTCGGTTCGCAGGGTGGAACCATCGAAGAACGCGACGGTGAGTTCGGCACTGAACTGGTGGCGAAGCTTCCAGCCCAGACCCCGGACGGCCGGTCCGGCTTCCGGGTAGCCCGGTTCGTCGGCGTCGACGGACCGCGATGGTTCCTGCGCGGAGTCTTCGGCGGTGCTGCCGCCGTGGACAAGGCCGCGGCAGAGCCCATGGAGCAGCTGTTCAGAAGCGTCGTCGTCGTGCGCGGGGATCATCCCCTGCCGCCGCGTGAGCTTCTTCCACTGAGATTGCCGAAGGACGCGGGAGCGCAACCCAAACAACCGCAGGACGCGAAGGACTCCCTCGACAACCCCCTCCGCAGGGGCCCCGAGATTACCCACATTGGCTGATCCGGCCGGGCACGGGGACCTCCCGGCTGGTCACATCGCGGGAGACCGCCGCGGGCGCACTACCGGCCGGGGTTTTGTTGACCGCGTGACCATCCTTCCCCGGAGCGCCGCACCGCGCTTCTCCGCTTTCATCTCGGATGCCGCGCACAGTCCCGGCCCGGTCACCGGGGAACCACAGGCTGCTACGACGCGTTACTCCGGCACCGGTGTCCGGCTGGTCTGGACGGGACAGCGGAAGATTCCCGGAATAGATCCCGGCGTTGAACTGGCATTCGAGGGGATGCTCAGCATCGTCGACGGGGTGCCCACCATCTACAACCCGCGGTACGAAATCATCGGCCGTCTGGAGGAGACACTGTGAACGACGCCGCGAAAGACCGGACGCACCCCGCGGACAACGAGGGTCCGGCAGCGGATGCAGCCGGAGCCGGGTCAGGCATGGGTGCCTTCGCCAACCAGTACGCCGCGAAGGCAGGCGTCCGCCAGGATGCCAGCGGACGAATTGATGTCCTGCAGTCCATCGGCGGCGTACGCGGCCTCGCAGAGAGCATCCTTCCCGGCCTGTTGTTCACCATCGTCTTCACGGTCAGCCGCGACTTATCGTTATCCCTGATTGTCGCTCTCGCGGTGGCGGCCGTGTTCACCGTTGTGCGGCTGTTCTCAAGGACGCCCCTCACCCAGGCGCTCTCGGGCCTGGTTGGCGTGGCGATCTGCGCCTTCGTGGCCAACCGGACCGGCAACGCGGAGGACTTCTTCCTGCCGGGCTTCATCACCAATGCGGCCTACATAGTTGGAATGGTCATTTCAATCGCCATCAGGTGGCCCCTCGCCGGACTGCTGTTCGGATTCATCCGGGGCGAGGGCACTGAGTGGCGGAAGAACGCATCACGGGTTCGGGCCTACGTTCTCGCTACCTGGCTGATCGTCGCGGTGCTAGCCCTGCGGTTGATCGTCCAGGTGCCGCTTTACCTGGCGGACAATATCGCTGCCCTGGGAGCCACGAGGGTGGCAATGGGTGTCCCGCTCTACGCACTCGGGCTGTGGTTCGCCTGGCTGGTATCGCGGCCGGCAGCCCAGAAGGAACAGGACCCGCCCGCCTAGGCTTCAGGCGCCGTCGTCGACTGGTTCCTGGTCCGGGGTGTCCGGTTCCTCCGGTTCCGTCGGAGAGAGGGCGTCGCGCAGAGCATCCTCTGCAGCGATCGCAGCGACGAAGAACAGTTCGTCTCCGGCTTCCACCACGTCATCCTGGCTGGGAGTGATGGGTGCGTCGTCGCGCAGGATCGCCACCACCGTGCAGTCCATGGGCAGGTCGATGGACCCCAGTGTCCGCCCGATCAGGAGCGAGTCCTGCGGGACCGTGAATTCGACGATCGCCGAAACTCCGGTCTGAAGCGTCAGCAAACGGACGAGGTCGCCGATCTCCACCGCTTCCTCCACAAGTGCGGTCATCAGCCGCGGTGTGTTGACCGCTACGTCCACTCCCCAGGAGTCGTCGAACATCCAGTCGTTCTTCGGGTTATTGACCCGGCCGACGGTGCGCCCCACCCCAAACTCGCTCTTGGCCAGCAGGGACACCACCAGGTTCACCTTGTCGTCCCCGGTGGCCGAAACGACGACGTCGGCCTCTTCCAGTTTGGCGTCCTTCAGCGTGGTCAGCTCGCAGGCGTCCCCGATAAGCCAGCGGGCTCCCTTGAGCCCGCTTCGCCCAATGACCTCGGGCTTCTGGTCGATCAGGAGGATGTCGTGCTTGTTCGAAAGCAACTCCCGCGCAATGGACGAACCAACGCTGCCTGCTCCCGCAATGACAACTTTCATTCCGACTCCTCCTGCGGCTTCTTGGACAGGATCCGCGCGACCTCGTCCGTCGCCGCCGTTTCCATCATGGCGTGCACAACGTCGCCTTCCTGGTAGTTGGTGCCCCTGACCGGAAGCATCCCCTCGCCGAAGCGGGTGATGTAGGCAACCCGGACCCCGGAAACCGCCTCGATATCCTTGATGGACCTGCCGAGCCAACCGTCGTGCAGGGCCAGTTCACCCAGAATGAGCCTTCCTGAGGATTCCCGGAAGTCGCCGTTGATGCTCTGCTCCGGCAGGATGCGCCGAAGCACCTGGTCGGCGCTCCACCGCACGGCGGCGACGGTGGGGATGCCGAGCCGCTGGTAGATTTCGGCCCTGCCGGGATCATAGATCCGTGCGACGACATGCGGGACATGAAAGATCTCCCGGGCGACGCGTGTTGCGAGGATGTTCGAGTTGTCGCCGCTGGACACCGCTGCGAAAGCATAGGCGTTCTCAATCTCGGCGTTCTTCAGCGTGTCGCGGTCAAAGCCGACGCCGGTCACCTTGCGTCCGCCGAACGAACCCCGCAGGCGGCGGAAGGCGCGTTCATCCTGGTCAATGATGGCCACGCTGTGGCCTGACTCATCCAGTGTGTGCGCCAGGCTGACGCCCACCCGGCCGCAGCCCATGATTACGAAATGCGCCACTGCGCCACCCCTGGTTGTCCTTGAGAGCTGCCCGGCAGAACTTCGGTTGCACGCTGTTCCCGCCGGCACTGAATACTCCACCAAGCCTAACGCGCTAGTCTGTGGGCTGTGCTGACATTCTTCGAGGCCGCCAAGCGGGTGCTGGTGGGCAAGCCGTTCCGCAACGACCGGCTGCGGCACGAGACCCTGCCGAAGAAGATCGCCATGCCGCTGTTCTCGGCGAACGCGCTCTCCTCGACGGCGTACTCGCCCGATGAGATCCTGCTCACCCTCGCACTGGCCGGCGTAGCCGCCGTCGCTGTCTCGCCCTGGGTGGGCCTGGCCGTGATCGTGGTGCTGCTGGTGGTCATTGCGTCCTACCGTCAATCTGTCCATGCCTACCCGTCAGGCGGCGGTGACTACGAGATCGCCCGTCGCAACCTCGGCAACGGAGCCGGCGTGACCGTGGCGGCGGCGCTCATGGTTGACTACGTCCTCACTGTCGCGGTCTCGGTCTCCGCCGCCGCGCACTACCTGATTTCACTCGCGCCGGCGCTCGCGGGTAGGCAGGCCACCCTGGCGGTCGGCGCCGTCGTCGTCCTGGTCTTGGTCAACCTGCGTGGCTTCACGCGCGACGCACGCGTCCTGGCAGTGCCCACGTACATCTTCATGGCGGCCATTGCTGCCCTGTGCGTCACGGGTATCATCCAGCGGCTGACCGGCACGCTGGAGGAGGCACCCAGCGCACGCTTCGAGATCATCCCGGATTCCGCTTTCGATTCCGGGCTCGTGGGCCTTGCCGGTGCCCTGCTCATCCTGCGCGCGTTCTCCGCCGGGGCGGCAGCGCTCACCGGCGTGGAGGCGCCGAGCGCTAATGTGCCGAGCTTCAAGCCGCCGCGGGCCAGGAACGCCGCGAGTACGCTGCTGATCCTGGGTGTTGTGGCGAGCGTGCTGACCGCAGGCATCATCTACCTGGCGAATGCGACCAGGGTCCACGTGGTCCAGAATCCGGCTGACCAGCTGCTGCTGGACGGCCGGCCGGTGCCCGATTCCTACGTCCAGAACCCGGTCATCAGCCAGCTGGCGCGAACCGTGTTCGACGACGGGACACTGCCCTTCGTCATTGTCGTCTTCGCTACGGCCCTCATTCTCCTCCTGGCCGGCCATGCGGCGTTCAACGGCTTCCCGGTCCTCGCCTCCATCCTGGCGAAAGACGGCTACCTTCCGCGCCAGCTCAGTACCCGCGGAGACCGACTGACGTTCAGCAACGGGATCATGGCGCTTGGGGCAGGTGCGGTCCTGCTGATCCTCGTGTTCCGTGCCGATGTCACCCAGCTGGTGCAGCTCTACATCGTGGGCGTCTTCGTATCCTTCACCGCCACCCAGCTTGCACTGATCAAACACTGGACCCGCGAGCTCCGGAGCACCGCTGACAAGAAGCGGCGCTGGCAGATGAACAAGTCACGGGCCATCAACTCCATCGGGTTTGTCCTGACCGCGGCCGTACTCGCAGTGGTGCTGGTCACCAAGTTCGAGTTCGGCGCGTGGATAGCGGTGCTGGCGATGGTGGTGCTCTTCGCGATCATGCTCAGCATCAAGGCCCACTATGACCAGGTAGCCCGGGAGCTGGCCATCGAGGACCCCTCGGCCGTGCGTGCCCTTCCTTCGAGAGTGCACGCGGTCATCCTTGTGTCGCACGTGCGCAAGCCGGTGCTGCGCGCACTGGCCTTCGCCCGGGCATCACGCCCTTCGAAGCTGGACGCGATAGTGGTCGACGTGGATCCGGAGGAGACCCGCCGCACCCTGGAAGACTGGGACAGGCTTGAGGTTCCGGTTCCCATCACTGTTCTCGCCTCGCCCTACCGGGACACCATCCAGCCGATCATGGACTACATCAAATCCATGCGCCGCGACTCCCCGCGTGACCTTATTGTGGTCTACATTCCCGAGTACGTTGTGGGGAAGTGGTGGGAACAGCTCGTCCACAACCAGACGGCGCTACGCATCAAGACCAGGCTCCATTTCGAACCCGGTGTCATGGTGGCCAGCGTCCCATGGCAACTCGCGTCCTCTGACGCCGCCCGCAAATTCCAGGACCTCAGGTGACTCAAACTCCAGAACTCGAACTGACAATCGGCCCACCTGCCCACGGCGGACACTGCGTTGCCCGCCATGAGGGCCGGGTCATCTTCGTCCGGCATGCGCTGCCGGGGGAAGTGGTGAAGGTGCGCCTGACCGAGTACGACGACGACGCCCGCTTCTGGCGCGCGGACGCCACGGACATTGTGCGCCCCTCCGATGACCGGGTGAACCACCCCTGGCCGCTGGCCGATGCGGTGTTGGCGGGAATGCGGGGAACCCGCCCGGTGGGCGGTGCGGAGTTCGGGCACATGGACCTCGCGGTGCAGCGAAGGGTGAAGGCAGGTATCTTCGAGGAGCAGTTGGCCAGGCTCAGCAAGGTGGAGCGGAGCGTATCCGTGGAAGCGGTGCCGGATGAGTCCCCGGACGGTCTGAGATGGCGCACCCGGGTAGGATTCGCCGTGGATTCTTCCGGCCACCTGGCGATGCACGGACATCGCTCCACGGAGTTGGTGCCGGTTGCCGATATGCCCCTGGCCGTCCCCGCCATCAACGTGCTTGGACTGTGGAACGTCGATTTCACCGGCGTCGACGCTGTTGAGGTGGCGGCAGGCTCGGGTGAGGGGGAGCCACTTGTGCTGCTGACCGTCTTCGGGGACACATTGAGCCGTACCGTGCGGTCGCTCGCCGAGGCCATCCCGGGAGCCTCCGTGGCCGCCTGGAATCCGGAAAGTGGATCCCTCCAGCGCTTGCAGGGCCGCACCTGGGTCCAGGAGATCGTCGGGGAGAACCGTTTCCGGGTGACCGGGGAAGGTTTCTGGCAGATCCACCGCAGCGCCCCGCAAGCCCTTACCGACGCAGTCCTGGACGGACTCCAGCCGGAGCCCGGGCAACGGGTGGCCGATCTGTACGCCGGAGCGGGGCTGTTCACGGCGGCGCTGGCGGACCGGGTAGGGGAGTCGGGGATGGTGCTGTCCGTGGAGGGCTCTCCTGCTGCGAGCAAGGACGCCCGGCGCAATCTCCATGGCCGCGCCCACGTGGACATCGTGCAGGGCAAGGTAGAGAAGGTGCTGCGGGAACGTCGCCCGCACCTCGACGCCGTCGTCCTCGATCCGCCCAGGGCCGGCGCTGGCAGGGAAGTCATCCGGGCCATCACCGGGACGGGGGCGAAGTCTGTTCTCTACGTGTCCTGTGACCCGGCGTCGTTTGCACGCGACGTCAGCTACTTCGCCGACGCGGGTTGGAGCCTGGACACGCTGAGGGTCTTCGACCTTTACCCGCACACACACCATATGGAGTCAGTCGCGGTGCTGCGCCCGCACACAGCGGCACCCGTAGGCCGGTAACGGATAGGATGAATCTGGTTGTTCCGCGTGGTCTACGCGCAGCCTTCGGCTCTGAGCCGATACCTGTGCCGCTGCCGGCTCCTGTCTTAGGTCTTCCTAACTAGCAGGTGGCGCCCGCCGGAACAAGGATAGAAGACGGCGAGAGGAGTCCTGACATGAGTAGTGTGGACAGCTTCGGTTCCAAAGGCGTACTAGATGTCGCCGGGGCCGAATACGAGATTTTCCGGTTGAATGCGGTTGAAGGTGCCATGAGCCTTCCCTACAGCCTCAAAGTGTTGCTTGAGAACCTGCTGCGCACCGAGGACGGCGCGAACATCACCGCCGACCACGTGCGCGCCCTCGCCGGCTGGGACGCTGATGCGCAGCCCAGCACCGAAATCCAGTTCACGCCCGCCCGGGTGATCATGCAGGACTTCACGGGTGTGCCGTGCATCGTGGACCTTGCGACAATGCGGGAGGCCGTGAAGGAACTCGGCGGAGACCCCTCACGGGTCAACCCCCTCGCGCCCGCCGAAATGGTGATCGACCACTCGGTGCAGATTGACGTCTTCGGTAACTCCGATGCGATCGAGCGCAACATGGAGATCGAATACGAGCGCAACGGCGAACGCTACCAGTTCCTGCGCTGGGGCCAGACGGCCTTCGATGACTTCAAGGTGGTTCCCCCGGGCACCGGCATTGTGCACCAGGTCAACATCGAATACCTTGCCCGGACCGTCATGACCCGTGAGGTCGAGGGTACGTTGCGCGCTTACCCTGACACCTGCGTGGGCACCGACTCCCACACCACCATGGTCAACGGTCTCGGCGTTCTCGGCTGGGGCGTCGGCGGCATCGAGGCCGAGGCAGCGATGCTTGGCCAGCCCGTGTCCATGCTGATCCCGCGCGTTGTCGGCTTCAAGCTCACCGGTGAGATCCCCGCCGGCGCAACCGCAACAGACGTGGTTCTGACCATCACCGAACAGCTGCGCAAGCATGGTGTCGTGGGCAAGTTCGTAGAGTTCTACGGCGATGGTGTTGCAGCGGTGCCGCTGGCGAACCGCGCGACCATCGGCAACATGAGCCCCGAGTTCGGCTCCACCGCCGCCATGTTCCCCATCGACGAAGTAACCCTCGAGTACCTGCGCCTGACCGGTCGCTCGGATGAGAACGTCGCACTTGTTGAGGCTTACGCCAAGGAACAGGGCCTCTGGCACGACCCGTCCAAGGAAGTCCGCTTCTCCGAATATCTCGAACTCGACCTGTCCACGGTGGTTCCCTCCATCGCCGGCCCGAAGCGCCCACAGGACCGCATCGAACTGACGGACGCCAAGGAACACTTCCGCAAGGACATCCACAACTACGTCAGCAACGCCGACGAGGCTGCACTGGATGAAGCACTTGAGGAGTCCTTCCCGGCCTCCGACGTCCCAGCCATGACCTCGTCACTCAAGGCGTCCGCCGCGGCATCGGCTGACGGCCGCCCGTCGCGTCCCGTCGAGGTGAAGATGCCGGATGGCCGCGAGTTCGTCCTGGATCATGGTGCGGTCACGATCGCGTCGATCACCTCCTGCACCAACACTTCGAACCCGTCCGTGATGCTTGCCGCCGCGATCCTTGCCCGAAACGCGGTGGATAAGGGGCTGGCGTCCAAGCCGTGGGTAAAGACCTCGGTAGCCCCCGGTTCCAAGGTCGTGACCGATTACTACGACAAGTCGGGGTTGACACCGTACCTGGAGAAGCTCGGCTTCTTCATCGTCGGCTACGGTTGCGCCACCTGCATCGGCAACTCCGGGCCGCTCGAGGAGGAGATCTCCAACGCGATCCAGGGCAATGACCTCTCCGTGGCTGCCGTGCTGTCCGGAAACCGCAACTTCGAAGGCCGGATCAACCCGGACGTGAAGATGAACTACCTTGCGTCGCCGCCGCTCGTGATTGCTTACGCTCTCGCCGGAACCATGGACTTCGACTTCGAGAATGATCCACTGGGCCAGGACGAGTCCGGCGCCGATGTATTCCTGCGGGATATCTGGCCGAGCCCTTCAGAGGTCCAGCAGGTCATCGACTCCTCAATTGATGAGGCGATGTTCTCCAAGGGCTACGAGGGTGTCTTCGACGGCGACGATCGCTGGAAGGCTCTCGATACGCCTGAGGGCAATACCTTTGCCTGGAGTGAGGACTCCACCTACGTGCGGAAGCCGCCGTACTTCGAGGGCATGCAGACGCAGCCGGAGCCGGTGGCGGACATCGACGGTGCCCGCGTGCTAGCCAAGCTCGGCGATTCGGTGACCACCGACCACATCAGCCCCGCTGGTTCCTTCAAGTCGGACAGCCCGGCCGGACGCTACCTGCTGGAGCATGGCGTCGCCCGAAAGGATTTCAACTCCTATGGCTCACGTCGTGGTAACCATGAGGTGATGATCCGCGGTACGTTCGCGAACATCCGTCTGCGCAACATGCTGCTCGACGGCGTGGAAGGCGGCTTTACCCGCGACTTCACCCAGACGGGCGGCCCGCAGACCTACATTTACGACGCCGCCATGAACTACCAGGCTGCCGGCACTCCGCTGGTTGTACTGGCAGGCAAGGAGTACGGATCCGGTTCGTCACGTGACTGGGCCGCGAAGGGAACCGCGCTGCTTGGAGTCAAGGCGGTCATCGCGGAAAGCTACGAGCGTATCCACCGCTCCAACCTGATCGGAATGGGAGTCCTGCCGCTGCAGTACCCTGCGGGTGAAAGCGCAGCAACGCTGGGGCTGACAGGCACCGAAACCTTCTCAATCGAGGGCGTCACTGAACTGAATAACGGCAACACGCCGTCAACGGTGAAGATCACGGCCACGCCCGAGGAAGGCGGCGAGTTAGTCACCTTCGACGCGGTGCTCCGCATCGACACGCCCGGTGAGGCAGATTACTACCGCAACGGCGGTATCCTGCACTACGTTCTGCGTCAGTTGACGGCGGCTTCCTGACCGCCTGAGCGTCGTCATTAGCACGCCGCGTCCCTCTCATGGGGCGCGGCGTGCTTTCTTGTTCCGCCGTCCTGGAACAGGATGAACCGGCACGCACTGATGACCCGCCGCGTTAGAGTTAACAGCCAGTGACCATGCAACCGGCCGTAACACCCTTACGCCGGTGGCTCGAATCAAGAAGTACCAGAAGGAGGCGCGATGGGACTCCTGGAGACCATCCACGGCCCACAGGACCTGAGCCGGTTGTCGGGGCAGCAGCTCTCCCGGGTTGCCGCCGAGATCCGCGCCTTCCTGATCAGCAATGTCTCCCGGACCGGCGGGCATCTGGGTCCGAACCTAGGCGTTGTGGAGCTGACCCTCGGGATTCACCGCGTATTCGACTCACCGCGCGACAGCATCGTCTTCGATACCGGCCACCAGTCGTACGTCCACAAGCTCGTAACCGGCCGTCAGGACTTCGCTTCGCTGCGCCAGACGGGCGGACTTTCCGGCTACCCCTCCCGGGCGGAATCAGTGCACGACGTCGTCGAAAGCTCGCATGCCTCGTCCTCGCTTTCCTGGGCGGACGGTATTTCCCGCGCGAGGGTCCTTATGGGCGAGCCGGACCGCACGGCCGTCGTCGTCATCGGAGACGGCGCGCTGACGGGCGGAATGGCCTGGGAGGCCATCAATAACATCGCCGCGGACAAGAGGCGCCGCGTGGTGATTGTCGTGAATGACAATGGCCGCTCCTACGCGCCGACCATCGGCGGTGTTGCCGACTATCTGGCGTCGCTGCGGCCCACATTGGACACGGTGCGAACCCACCGCGTCTATGAGCGGACACTCGACTGGCTGAAGCGGAGGCTGCAGGACGGCGGACCGGTGGGGCAGTTCACCTATAAGAGCCTGCATGCGACGAAGAAGGGCATCAAGGACTGGTGGGCTCCCCAGGGTCTCTTTGAGGACCTTGGCATGAAGTACATCGGACCCATCAACGGCCATGACCTCACCGCCGTCGAGCATGCGCTGACGCAGGCGAAGAACTACGGCGGTCCGGTGATCGTCCACGCTATGACGGAGAAGGGCCACGGCTACGCGCCCGCGCGTGCCCACGAGGCCGACCAGTTCCACGCGGTGGGCATCATTGATCCGGAGACGGGCGAGCCGGTTGAAGCCGGCGGAGTGCAGTCCTGGACTTCCGTGTTCGCCGAAGAGATCGCGGACATTGCAGATGAGCGCGAAGACATCGTGGGCATCACCGGAGCTATGCTCATTCCGGTTGGGCTGCACCGGTTCGCTGCCAAGCACCCCGACCGGGTGTTCGACGTCGGCATCGCCGAGCAGCATGCGCTTACCAGCGCTGCAGGTATGGCATTCGGCGGGCTGCATCCCGTTGTGGCCCTGTACGCCACCTTCCTGAACCGCGCCTTCGACCAGCTGCTGATGGACATCGCGCTTCATCGGGCGGGTGTGACCATTGTCCTGGACCGGTCCGGGGTGACAGGGCCCGATGGCGCCAGCCACCACGGCATGTGGGATCTCTCCATGCTGCAGATCGTGCCGGGGCTGCATCTTGCTGCGCCGCGGGATGCAACCCGCCTGCGTGAGGAGTTGCGCGAGGCCGTGGCGATCGACGCCGCTCCTTCCGTAGTCCGCTACTCCAAAGGGAACGTCGGTCCGGAAGTGGAAGCCGTCGAACGGCTCGCTGACGGCGTCGATGTCCTCTGCAGGCGTCCGGCAGGGTCGCGGCAGAACGATGTCCTGGTAGTCAGCGTCGGTGCCATGGGCGAAATGGCCCTGGATGTTTCCAACCGGCTCGGCGCCCAGGGGATCAGTTCAACTGTCATCGATCCGCGCTGGGTTCTTCCGGTTGCGCGCTCGGTCATCCGGATGGCGGCTGAACACCGGATCGTCGTCGTCATCGAGGACGGCGTGCGTGCCGGCGGAGTGGGCTCCCGGATCCGGCAGGAAATGCGCTCCGCGGGCGTTGATACCGCACTCAATGAAGTGGGGTTGCCGGTGGAGTTCCTCGACCACGGGTCGCGAAGCGAAGTAATGGAACGGGTTGGGCTGACGGCGCGCAAGGTGGCGCAGGACATCGTGGAACAGGTGCTCGGAACCAAGGTCCCGGTGGCGCGGCCGCTCCCGGGGCAGGTACCTACCGCAACAGGTCAGCTGCCCAAACTCTGACCCGGTACAGCTAGCGCTTCCAGCGGACCCAGCGGTAGTTGCTGCCGTAGGCGAACTCATGAATGTATCCGCAGTCTGTGCAGATTGCGCCGTCCGAGGACTTGTTCGCCCAGTCCATGTCAAAAGCGGTCAGGCCGGCTGTGTTCAGCAGGATGTCCCGCTGGGTAAATTCGGGGTTCTGGCATACCAGGCACTTGAAGGTGTACCCCTTCACTTCCAGACCCAGGAAAGACTCTCCGCTCATCAGCCCAGCTTAGTGCGCGCCGGGCGGGGAGATTGACGGGCGTGTGAGACAATGAACGTGGCTGGTTCGGGAACCACATTCCCGAATCGGTCCAGTGACACAGCTTCCGGTTCTGCCGGCGACGCTCCTGCGGATTTTGGCACTTGTATTGGTGAACGCCGCAGAATCCGCCGGGCAGACCCCGTACTGATTTCAGCGATCGGGCAGGAAAAGCGCCACTGGTCTTCGAGTGATGCCGCGCCCCATGGTTGGCGCGACCTCGAATGACACTATAAGGACTTCCGGTAACGCGAGCACACGGACCGCGTACAGCCGACCAAGCGCCTTGCGGGCGCCGGAATGTGGACGGTGCCCCGCGAGGGTGGAGCACAGCCGAATATGGATACAAACGCATCAGATACCTCAGAGGCAACCGAGGTAGGCAACGAGCAGGCAACCGTCGAGCGCAAGCTGGCGCGAACCCGACGCAAGAAAGCGGATGACTCCGCTGCAGCGAATACGTCGGCATCGCAGACCAAGCCGGAAGCCGAAGCGGAACCTCAGCCGGAAGCCGCAGCGGGTACCTTGCCGGAGCAGGGCAAAGCCGCAGCTTCCTCCCCGCGGCGGCGTACCACCCGCAGCAGGAAAGCCGACGCCCAGACCGAAATTTCACTCCCGGCCGCACCTTCAGGGCAGCCGTCCATCGGGACGGATTCCGTTAATTTCCCGGCCGCTGACGCTCCCGCGACGGAAATTCCTGACACCGGTGTTCCTGCCTCCGAGCACACCGATATGGACGCCTCTGCCGGGCTGGAGAGCGCCGGGACGGTGCCGGAAACGGCGAAACGGAAGCCGGCACGCGCGCGCCGAACGGCCAAGGCCGGATCGGGTTCCAGCGCGGAGGAGGACCCCGGGAAATCGGCAGTCCAACCGCCTGAGACGGCGGGTATGCCGGAAACGCCCCAAAATGAACCGAAGGCACCTGTCCGCCGGCGCCGTGCGGGAACCAAGGCGGGGGCGCCCGCAGCAGGGGATGCGGAGTCCGCTCAGGGCGAGGGCGCCGTGTCCGTGGATGCGGGGTCCAGCGAGGCTGCAACCGACGCCGGATCGTCCGCAGCCGGTGCGGCGAATGGGCAGACACCGGTGCCTGAGCAGACGCCCGGGCAGGCACCAACCGAAGAAGAGGCGCCAGCCAGGACGCCCCGCCGTGCACGTACAACGCGCTCAAGGAGCAAGAAGGCAGCCGAAGACGTGGCCCCGGCGGCCGAAACTTCAACGCCGGCAGGTCCGACCGCCGACCCCCCGGCCGCGGAGGAAGCCCCTGCGGAGGAGGCGGCGTCCGAGTCCGTTGAACCCGTACCGGATGCCGGACTGGACCCGTTCGCGGTGCCGGACTCACTGGGTTCGCTGCTTTTTCACGCGCCGGACCTCAATACGGTCGTGCCCCGAAACACTGCCAAGGACGCGCCCGGCGCTGAGACGGTTACCGACGACGAGGGCGACGACGAGAGCGGACGCGGCCGACGCCGGAACCGCCGGAGCCGGAACCGTGCCGGGGATGGAGTCGCGGGAGATTCCGAGTCGTCATCGCAGGGTCCGGATGAATCCGCTGACTCTCCCGAGGCGGTGACGTCCCGCCGTCGTCGTCGCAGGCGGCGCGGCGAGGAAGATCTTGAGCTCACCGGCGGCCAGGATGACGATCCGCCCAACACCGTGACCCGGGTCAGGGCGCCGCGGCAGAACTCTGACGCGCCGTCGGACCGCGTCACCAGCGTCAAAGGTTCAACGCGCCTGGAAGCCAAGAAGCAGCGCCGCCGTGAATCACGGGATTCGGGCCGGCGCCGCCATGTCATCACCGAGGCGGAGTTCCTCGCCCGCCGAGAGTCGGTCGACCGGCAGATGGTGGTGCGCCAGCGCGACGACAGGATCCAGATTGCCGTCATGGAGGACGGCGTGCTCGCCGAACACTTCGTGTCCAAGACGCAGCAGGACTCCCTGATCGGCAACGTGTACCTCGGCAAAGTCCAGAACGTGCTGCCCAGCATGGAGGCGGCGTTCATCGACATCGGACGCGGGCGCAACGCAGTGCTGTACGCAGGCGAGGTCAACTGGGACGCTGCAGGCCTGGACGGACAGCCACGGCGGATCGAGCTTGCGCTGAAGTCGGGGGACTCGGTGCTCGTTCAGGTCACCAAGGATCCCGTCGGACATAAGGGTGCCCGGCTGACCAGCCAGATCTCATTGCCGGGCCGGTACCTGGTGTATGTACCGGGCGGTTCAATGACGGGTATCTCGCGGAAACTCCCGGATGTCGAGCGCAATCGCCTCAAGCGGATCCTGAAGGACCGGCTCCCGGAGAACGCCGGAGTCATTGTGCGCACCGCCGCCGAAGGGGCCAGCGAAGAGGAACTCACCCACGACATCAACCGGCTCAGGTCCCAGTGGGAGACGATCGAGGGTAAGGCATCGTCAACCAAGACGCTTGCCCCGGAGCTGCTCTATGGGGAACCGGACCTGACAATCAAGGTTGTCCGCGATGTCTTCAACGAGGACTTCTCGAAACTCATTGTTTCCGGCGAGGAAGCATGGGACACCATCGAGGCATACGTCATGTACGTGGCTCCGGATCTGGTTGGCCGACTTGAGAAGTGGACCCAGAACGAGGACATCTTCGCCGCACGCCGGATCGATGAGCAGATCCATAAGGCACTGGAGCGCAAGGTGTTCCTGCCCTCGGGCGGATCGCTGGTCATCGACCGGACAGAGGCTATGACCGTTGTGGATGTGAACACCGGCAAGTTCACCGGCAGCGGCGGCAACCTCGAAGAGACTGTCACCAAGAACAACCTCGAGGCAGCCGAAGAGGTTGTCCGGCAGCTTCGTCTCCGGGACATCGGCGGCATCATCGTCATCGACTTCATCGATATGGTCCTCGAAGCGAACCGCGATCTGGTGCTGCGGCGACTGGTCGAGTGCCTCGGCAGGGACCGCACCAAGCATCAGGTAGCCGAGGTTACCTCGCTCGGGCTCGTACAGATGACGCGTAAGCGGATGGGCACCGGTCTCCTCGAGGTCTTCGGTGAGAACTGTGAGCACTGCGCCGGCCGCGGCGTTGTCACGCACGATGAGCCGGTGGAACACCGCCGTCACGCTGTGTCTTCGGAGAATCACCAGCAGCACCTGCGCCAGGAAAAGATGTCCCGCAGCGAACGGAAGCGGAACCGCGTCAGGAACCAGCCGCAGGAGGAGCAGCCGCAGCCTGCCGAGCCAAAGGCCGACGACGGCGAACGCCAGGCACGTGCAGAAGCCGCACGTGCCGCGCTGGCAAACATTGCTGCTGCTACTCACGCCGCGCACGAACATGAGCACGAGCATGAGGGGCACAACGAACCGGCGGCGGCATCGAGCGCCGTGCTCACGATCAACGGTGAGAAGGTAAGCCTCCCACGGGCGGAATCGGCGCCTGGCTCCACCAGGGAAGAGCCGCGACTGACGCTGGAAAGCCTCACGGAAGCCTTCAACCGGTACCCATCGGCCGAATCCGTGGCTCGGCCGGAGACATCAGCTGAGGCTCCCCGTGGCGAGGACCAGACCGCTGCTCCGGCACAGGAAGAACAGCCCGGTTCCCGCGGGCGCCGCGCCCGGCGCCACCGTTCGGCCAGCAGCGCTCAGGGCTCTGCCTCGGACGCCACGATCGAACGCCGGGCAGGAGAGTCCAACAGTGCAGCGGGCACGCAGTACGTGGCCAAGGTGCAAAGGGACGCACCCAAAGCACCCCCGGCGGAGGAGCCGATGATCCTTGGAGTCGGAGTGCCTGCTTCCGACCTCTAAGTCTCACAGCAGCCGCTACAGGGCGCGCCGTCCCGGAAGGGAAGGCGTGCCCTGCGTCGTCTACAGGCAGGGCGGCGCCCCCTCCAGCCTGCGGTAGGGTAGACGCAGTGACACGCGGTGCCGGCATCTGCCGGCTGAGATGAAACGCGTTGAACCTGATCTAGAGATGGCCGCCGTCCGGTGGTCCTTGGCCTAGCGGAGGGATGTCGCGAATGAGTATTCGCACGCTCGTGCAGCACACAGAAGATTTTCAGTCCACCGTGCCCGGGGTACGGACCGTTCCCCGGGTGCTCAGCATCGCGGGTACCGATCCCACCGGCGGTGCAGGGATCCAGGCGGACCTCAAGAGCATCGGCGCCCACGGCGGGTACGGCATGGCGGCCGTCACTTCCCTCGTGGCGCAGAACACCCGGGGCGTCCGCTGTGTGCACACCCCGCCGTCGTCGTTCCTTCGTGAGCAGCTCACTGCGGTCAGTGACGACGTCGTGATCGATGCCGTCAAAATCGGCATGCTGGGGGACACACAAACCATCCAGACAGTCCGGGAGTGGTTGCCGCGGGCGGGAAGCGCCGTCGTCGTTCTTGACCCAGTCATGGTCGCTACCAGCGGTGACCGGCTGTTGGCCACTGACGCGGAAGACGCGCTGCGGGCGTTGGTGCCGCTTGCTGCGCTGGTAACGCCGAATGTTCCTGAGCTCGCGGTGCTGCTGAGCGAACCGGTCGCGACAACGTGGGAAAACGCACTCGAGCAGGGAAAACGGCTTGCTGCCGCCACGGGCACGGTTGTGCTGGTGAAGGGTGGACACCTTGGGGGTTCGGACTGTCCGGACGCACTGGTAGAGCCCTCGGACGGCCCGCCGCTGGTGACGGAGGTTGGCGGTCCCCGGGTGGCAACGCGGAACACCCACGGCACCGGCTGCTCCCTGTCCGCCGCGCTGGCGACCGTACAGGTTCGTACCCAGGATTGGCACAAGTCGCTTGTCCTGGTGAAGGACTGGCTACGCGGTGCCCTGGAACACGCGGACGAGCTCGAGGTAGGCCAGGGCAACGGGCCGATTCACCACTTCCACGCAATGGGGGCCCCTGAGACAACCGATCCCAGACCCTTCAGTGAGCGGGCCTGGGAGCTCACCGCGCAACACCGCGCGGCCATCGGGACGCTGGGGTTCGTGACATCGCTGGGAGACGGAACGCTGCCTGCGGACCAGTTCGCCTACTACCTCGCGCAGGATGCGCTGTATTTGCGGGACTATTCGCGGGTATTAGCCCGCGCCAGCTCCCTCGCTCCCACCGAGGCCGAGCAACTGTTCTGGGCAAGCGGGGCGAAGAACTGCCTTGAAGTGGAGTCCGAGCTGCACCGGACCTGGCTGGCCGGTAGCGAGACCATGCCCGAACAGGGCCCGGTCACCAAGGCGTATGTAGACCACCTCCTCGCGGCATCCGTCAATGGGAGCTACCCGGTTGTGGTCGCCGCTGTGCTTCCCTGCTACTGGCTGTATGCGCACGTGGGCAATACGCTCCACGCGCAATGGACTGCGGCGGGAGCCGGGCGGGAGCACGCCTACGCAACCTGGATGGAAACCTACGCCGACCCGGCTTTTGCCGAGGCCACATCGCAGGCAATCGCCTACGCGGATGCGGCCTTCGCCGGTGCTTCCGGGCTCGATCGGCGTGCCATGCTGGCCGCTTTCGAAGCCTCCGCCTGGTACGAGCACGAGTTCTTCGACGCGCCGACTCGCCTTGATTTGCGGGAATCCGCGAAATTGCCGTAATCTTGATCTTCGGTGCAGGCGCCCTCGTATGACTATTTCCGGGCGCCAGGACACCGCAAGTGCACAAGCACCTCCGGCTACGCTCATTTTCAGCGTACGGTCCCGGAGACAGTATGCAAACAGTTTTGATCGTCGAGAGAAGTGAGTTCCCAAGTGGTGTACGCGATTGTCCGCGCAGGCGGCCGCCAAGAAAAGGTTTCCGTGGGAGACCTCGTTACCCTTGACCGCGTCCCCGGTGAGGCCGGCACCAGCTTCCAGCTGCCTGCTCTCCTTCTGGTCGACGGCGAAAAGGTAACGTCAGCAGCAAAAGACCTTGCAAAGGTCACTGTTACTGCCGAGATCGTGGAGAATCTCCGCGGTCCCAAGATTGTCATCCAGAAGTTCAAAAACAAGACCGGCTACAAGAAGCGCCAGGGCCACCGTTCAGAACTCACCAAGGTCAAGATCACGGGGATCAAGTAGCCGTTACCGGTTACTCATCCACTGGTTTTCAGTTTTAGTAGAAGGCAGGCATAACAGATGGCACACAAGAAGGGTGCGAGCTCCACTCGCAACGGTCGCGACTCCAACGCCCAGTACCTCGGCGTGAAGCGCTTCGGCGGTCAGGTCGTCAAGGCAGGCGAAATCATCGTCCGCCAGCGCGGAACCCACTTCCACCCCGGCGCCAACGTTGGACGCGGCGGGGATGACACGCTGTTCGCCCTCGAGGCCGGAGCCGTTGAATTCGGTACCCGCCGCGGGCGCCGCGTCGTCAACATCGTGGGTGCGGCAGCGGAGTAGTACCCGCAACCGCACACCGCGCGTGAGCACCAGCTCAGATTTATCGGTGGGGTGAGCCAGCAAGGCTCGCCCCACCTTCTTTTAAGCCGGATAGAATCGGCATCGATGTGACATTTTCAAGAGGAGTACACCGTGGCAAGCTTCGTTGACCGGGTGGTTCTGCATGTCTCCGGCGGTACCGGCGGACATGGCTGCGTCTCGGTCAAGCGGGAGAAATTCAAGCCACTGGGCGGTCCCGACGGCGGTAACGGCGGCGACGGCGGTGGGGTGATCCTCCGCGTGGATCCGCAGACCACCACCCTCCTCGACTATCACCACGCACCGCACCGCCATGCCACCAACGGCGGCAACGGAATGGGCGACTGGCGCGAAGGCCGGAGGGGCGAAACGCTGATCCTTCCCGTGCCGGACGGCACCGTGGTCAAGACGCGCGACGGCGAAGTCCTCGCAGACCTGGTCGGGGCGGGGACCGAATACGTTGCAGCCGCCGGCGGACAGGGGGGTCTCGGGAACTCTTCGCTTTCCTCCCAGAAGCGAAAGGCACCGGGATTCGCACTGCTTGGCATTCCCGGTGATGCACGGGACGTTGTCCTGGAGCTCAAATCCATCGCAGACATCGCCCTCGTTGGATTCCCATCGGCCGGAAAATCGAGCCTGATCGCCGCTATGTCGGCTGCCCGTCCGAAGATCGCCGATTACCCCTTCACCACGCTTCGGCCGAATCTGGGTGTAGTTGAGGCCGGCGAGGTGCGGTTCACCATCGCCGACGTACCCGGCCTGATCGAGGGCGCCAGCGAGGGCAGGGGGCTCGGCCACGACTTCCTCCGGCACGTGGAACGCTGCGCTGCCCTGGTGCACGTCCTCGACTGCGCCACGCTCGAATCGGAGCGGGATCCACTCAGCGACCTGGAGATCATCGAACGCGAACTGGAGCGTTACGCGGTGGACATGAGCTACGCCGGCCCCGGCGGGGAAGTTATCCCGTTGAACGAACGTCCGCGCCTAGTAGCACTGAACAAGGTGGACGTCCCTGACGGGCGCGACATGGCACAGTTTGTTCGCCCGGAACTGGAGTCCCGGGGTTACCGCGTGTTCGAGGTTTCAGCGTCCAGCCATGAGGGACTGCGCCAACTTGGCTTTGCCATGGCTGAGATCGTGCGCGACGCCCGGGAAAAGCTCGAAGCCTTGCCGCCCGTCGTCGTTCCTCCCGTGCTGCGTCCCCGCGCAGTCAACGAAAAGGGTTTCACCATCCGGCGTGAGGAAAAGAACCTGGAACCTCTCTTCCGTGTATTGGGCGAGAAACCTGAGCGTTGGGTGAAGCAGACCGACTTCACAAATGACGAAGCCGTTGGCTATCTTGCCGACCGGCTCGCTAAATTGGGCGTCGAGGAACAGCTCTTCAAGAGCGGAGCCAAGCCGGGGGACACGGTGGTGATCGGCGAGGGTGACGGCGTCGTCTTCGACTGGGAGCCAACCATGATGGGCGGGGCTGAACTCCTGGCTTCACCGCGCGGAACTGACCTCCGTCTCGCGGAGTTCGTGCGTCCAACGCGCGAAGCGAAACGTGATGATTACCAGAGCCGCAAGGACGCGCGCGCAGCGGCCCGCGACGAACTCGAAGCCGAGCGGAAAGCCGGAATCTGGACCGAATCGGTCAACTACAAGCACTCCCGCACCGCCGCAGCATCGGCCGACAAGGACGCTCCTGCCGACGAAGACTGACAGGCGCGCGAATCAGCCGAAACCTGAAAGCAAGAACCCGACAGAAGGAATAGATGACCGCAAAGCGCTCTCTCAAGACCCGATCCGGACTGGCCAAAGCCAAGAGAATTGTTGTCAAAGTAGGTTCGTCCTCCCTCACTTCACTCTCCGGAGGACTCTCCGACGAAGCGCTGTTTGCACTCTCTGATGTGCTTGCCGCGCGCCACAACGAAGGCACGGAAGTCATCCTCGTCTCGTCCGGGGCGATCGCGGCGGGCCTGGCGCCCCTCGGCCTGGCCAGGCGGCCCAACCAGCTCTCGTCCCAGCAGGCCGCGGCAAGCGTTGGCCAGGGGCTCCTGATGGCCCGTTACACCCACGCGTTCGGTGCGCACGGCGTGACCGTGAGCCAGGTGCTTCTGACCCTGGATGACCTGATGCGGCGAAGCCACTATGCGAACGCCCACCGTGCCATGGAGCGGCTGCTGAACTTCGGCGTCGTCCCCATTGTGAACGAAAACGACACCGTCGCCAGTTCGGAGATCCGATTCGGGGACAACGACCGGCTGGCGGCGCTCGTTGCACACCTGGTGAAGGCTGATGCGCTGGTTCTGCTGTCCGACGTCGACTCACTGTATGACGGACCGCCCAAGGAAGGCGCCAAGCGGATCCCGGAAGTCCGTGGTCCCGAAGACCTGGAAGGCGTGAGCATCGGCCGGACGGGTAAAGCCGGCGTCGGTACCGGCGGCATGGTCACGAAGGTCGAGGCGGCGACCATCGCGGCCGCCTCCGGCATTCCGGCCCTGGTGACTTCCGCGGCAAACGCTGGGCCGGCACTGGCAGGGGAAGACGTCGGCACCTGGTTCAGCACAGCCGGTCGCCGTCAGCCGATCCGTCTCCTGTGGCTCGCTCACCTTGCGCGCATCCAGGGGACGCTTACGCTCGACGACGGCGCAGCGAAGGCTGTGGGGGAGCGACGGCGATCGCTACTGCCCGCCGGTATCATCTCGGTCAGAGGTGAATTCGAGGCAGGAGATCCGGTGGAGATGGTGGACCGTAACGGCGCTCCGATCGGGCGCGGACTGGTCAATTACAGTTCCTTCGAACTGCCCCGGATGCTTGGCAGATCCACGCGTGAACTTGCCCGCGAACTGGGTAGGGAATACGAGCGGTCGGTAGTCCACGTGAACGACCTAGTGGTCCTGAACACTGTTGCGCCGTCCTGAGCCCGCTGGGGTTCCGGGGCGCCGCTCGGTAGAATTGCCTGATGACTGACGTGACAACACAGCAGACTGCCCATCCGACCATCACCGACACCGCTTCCTCGAAGCAGCCGGAACCAGCCGGAAACGTTGAGCAGGCAGTGCACGCCGTCGCGGATCGCGCCAGGACTGCGTCACGGCTGATAGCGCGGGCAAACCGTGCCCATAAGGACAAGGCATTGCAGGCAATCGGCGAAGCTTTGGTAGCCCGCCGGGACGTCATTCTCAGGGCAAATGAGTTGGACCTCAAGGCCGGAGAAGCGAATGGCACATCGAAGGCCCTGCTTGACCGGCTAAGCCTCACTGAGGAACGGATCGCGGGCCTCGCCGCTGCCCTGGACAACCTTGCCGGTCTGCCGGATCCCGTGGGAACTGTGGCCCGTGGACAGACGCTGCCGAACGGCGTCCGCCTGCGCCAGGTACACGTACCCCTCGGCGTAGTCGCGGCGATCTATGAGGCGCGTCCAAACGTCACCGTAGATATCGCCGGACTGGCACTGAAGAGCGGCAACGCTGTAATCCTTCGGGGTGGAAGCGCTGCCGCGAATACCAATGCCGCGCTGCTTGGGATCATCCGTGACGCCCTTGACCGCACCGGACTGCCGGCCGACGCCGTGCAGACCGTCGACGAGTACGGGCGGGAGGGAGCAAACGTCCTGATGAAGGCACGCGGCCGGGTGGATGTCCTGATCCCGCGCGGGGGCCACGACCTCATCCAGACCGTGGTCACCAATGCCGCGGTTCCCGTTATCGAAACGGGGGAAGGCAACGTCCACATCTACCTCGATGAAGGCGCTGACGAGGAGATGGCAGTTGAGATCCTCCTCAACGCCAAGACGCAGCGTCCCAGTGTCTGCAATACGGTCGAGACGCTCCTGGTTCATAAGGATGCAAAGGCAGTCCCTGCTGTACTCAAGGCCCTGGCGGAGGCGGGGGTGCGGATTCATGCAGACGCACGGATCCAGGAAGTCCTGCCCGACGGCGTGAGCGCGGAAGAAGCCAACGACGACGACTGGGCGCGTGAGTACATGGACCTGGATATCGCGGTGGCAATGGTCGACTCCGTGGATGGTGCGCTTGAGCACATCAGAACCTGGAGCAGCGGCCACACCGAAGCCATCATCACCAACAACCTGGCCCGCTCGGAACAGTTCATTGCGGGGGTTGATTCAGCTGCGGTCATTGTGAACGCCTCCACACGATTTACCGACGGCGGCGAGTTGGGACTCGGTGCCGAAGTGGGAATCTCCACACAGAAAATGCACGCACGCGGGCCGATGGGCCTACGTGAACTGACCACCACCAAGTGGATCATCCAGGGCGACGGTCACATCCGCCGGTAGCCGCCGGCCTGCCGGGCGGGGCGTTCACGGTTCGAGCGCCGGAAAGTTAGCGCGTACCATAGTAGGGAACCAAGCGCTGGCCCGCGCCCGGTAGGCGGGCCCATCTATCATTCCCAAGGGGAGAAGAATGCTGACCATCCTCAACGTCGCAGTCGTTGCAGGCGAGACCGCTGAACACCACACAGAGCTTCCCATGCCGGCCATCGCGTACGGCGGTCTCATCATGGGTGCGCTTCTACTGCTGATGTTCGCAACCATCGCCTTCACGAGCCTGGGCCATCGTCACGAGGCCGTTGAAGAGCACGCCGACCCGCATCGCCAGCACCCGAACAAGCACGATCACGGCGAAACCTCGCAGCACTGATTTCCTTGACTGTTCCTTCCGAGACCACCGCCGGGCATGGGATCAGCCCGAACGCCCCGGCGCGCGAGGGGTCTTCCCACTGGCGTTTGGGTGTCATGGGTGGAACGTTCGATCCCATACACCACGGACACCTGGTCGCAGCAAGCGAGGTGGCGGCCGCATTCAATCTGGATGAGGTTGTGTTTGTGCCCACAGGGCAGCCCTGGCAGAAGGACGCCAAAGAGGTCAGTCCGGCGGAGCACCGTTATCTCATGACCGTGGTCGCCACGGCATCGAACCCGAGTTTCACGGTGAGCAGGGTGGACATCGATCGTCCGGGGCCAACCTATACGATCGACACCCTCCGGGACCTTCGGGCGACACGTCCGGAAGCGGAGCTTTTCTTCATCACGGGAGCGGACGCTATGGCGCAGATCCTGTCGTGGAAGAACGCCGAGGAGCTGTGGTCCCTGGCCCATTTCGTGGGGGTCACCAGGCCAGGTCACGAGTTGAGCAGTCGAGGCAAGGATGTCAGCCTCATGGAGGTTCCTGCAATGGCGATCTCCTCGACAGACTGCCGCAGGCGGGTCTCCGCGGGCGAGCCGGTGTGGTACTTGGTACCGGATGGCGTGGTCCAGTACATCGCCAAGCACGGGCTGTACCGGAAAGAGGGATCCGTCTCGGAGGATTCGTTCCAAATTGGTAAGTCCCCAACAACATGACAACCATCGGGTGAAGAAGTAATGAGCAATGGTCACGAGGCCGCACGAAGCCGGCGGTCCCTCCGGCAATCGCGCGAGAGGCCTGCCGAGGATCAGTCGCATCCCCAGGAAGCGCGGGGGCCGGAATCGCGTGGTTCTTCCGATTCGGGCAGCGCTTCGGGATCGGTAGGCCCAACAACAGAGCGCCGAAGCCGTCGGGCAGCGAATGCGCCCGTGGACGCGCCGTCACCAACGCAACCGGGGGAACGTGTGTCCCAGGCACGTGCCCGCAACCGTGAAACCCTGCGTAGCTATCGGGCCCTGGCCGACCAGCAGCAGGAGCGGGAGCAGAACGTTCCCACCCGGCGCCAGCTTCGTCTGCAGCAGCAGGCAGCTGCCCGTGCACAAGATCAGCATGCGTCTCCCTCCGAGGCTCCTACCGCCGTAGGTCCGCCGGACACCGATGCGGGTGAACGTGGCGAGATGACGGTCGAACAGGCGCTGGCTGCGCGCCAGGCGATCATCGGGCAGGCCCAGAACCAGGTCGCGATGATGGAAGCGGCGGCGAAGGACGACCCGTTCTCCGTGGATCTCGAGATACTCGCCCAACAGAAGGCGCTGGCCGAACGGGCGGCGATCCTCAACACCCGTGCGCAGAAGATTCAGCAGCTTACGCAGGAGAACCGGCAGCGCAAGCCGGTGCTGAATGACCCCACAACGGCGCACAACCTGTCGATCGTTTCTCCGGTGGAGTTCGCGCGCGGTCCGCTGTCGGAGGATCCGTCCTCGCCGGCACCCTCAACCTCGCACATCCCAGTGGTCACCGGTGCCATGCCGAAGCTTCGCGAAGCGCCCCGCGGAACGGTGGCTCCCGCCGTCATGCCGAAGAATTCCGCCCCGGATGAGCGCGAGGTCCAACCGGTTGTCACCGCCCCGGCCGTGCCCAGCCAGGAGCCGTTGTCGGCTCTCTCTCCCGATTCCGCAGGCCGGTCGCGAGTGCTTGCCCAGGCGGAGGCGATGGTCCGTGAGCAGCGTCGGCCAGGATCCGACGGCGCAACACCCATCCGCGCCCGCAGCGCCTACGGCCTTGAGCCGCTGGATGCAATGACCGCTGGCCTGGCACGTGTGCAACGCATGCGGATAGTGCAGTATTCAGTTGTCGGTTTGGGCGCCTTGGCGCTCATTACCGGAATCATGATGATTGTTGGCGGCTTTGGCGGCTGACCACACTTTAGGAGATCAGTGAGCGCATCGGAAACGTCCATCGCGATTGCCCGCACCGCGGCACGTGCGGCGTCGGAAAAAATCGCCCAGGACATCGTGGCTATGGACGTCAGTGAGCGCCTCGCTATCACAGACGTATTTCTCGTCGCCTCGGCGCCGAGTGAGCGGCAGGTGAACGCCATCGTTGACGGCATCGAGGAGGAACTGGCCAAGCAGGACCTCAAGCCGGTCCGCCGGGAAGGGCGAAGCGAAGGGCGTTGGGTGCTGCTCGACTACGCCGAAGTGGTTATCCATGTGCAGCACCAGGAGGACCGCGTGTTCTACGCGCTTGAGCGGTTGTGGGGCGATTGTCCGGCCGTGGACCTCCAGCTTGACGACGCGGTGCGTACCGGCGCCGGAGAGACTGAGTGAATCCACAGACTGCCGACACGGCAGCCGGGGACTCAAGGCCAACAGCACGGCGAATCATCTTTTGGAGGCACGGACGCACGGAATGGAACGCCCGGCGGTTGTTTCAGGGTCAGGAAGACATCCCGCTCGATGACCTCGGACGCAGGCAAGCGGCTGAGGCTGCCGTTGAGCTGAAGCATTTCTCCCCGTCATTCATCGTTTCCTCGGATCTGAGCCGCGCCTTCGACACCGCGGCTGAGTTGGGCGCTGTCACCGGACTGTCCGTTGAGACTGATGCCAGGTTCAGGGAAACGTATGCTGGCCGGTGGCAGGGGCTTGCGTTCGATGAGATCAGTCGGCGCTTTCCGGAAGAGCAGCACCTCTGGCACGAGGGCGATCCCACAATCGGTGCAGGCGGTGGGGAGAGCCGGGTCGAGGTCGGCACGCGCATGACCGAAGGCGTTAACGACGCCGCGTCCCGCCTCGAATCCGGCCAGACGGCTGTCATTGTGAGCCACGGTGGTGCCATCCGTTCCGGGGTTGCCGCGCTCATGGGCATTGCACCGGAAATCTGGGGCTCGCTCAGCGGGGTGGCAAACTGCCACTGGACTGTACTTGAGGAGCTCAATACCGCGTGCACCGGAGCTCCACGATGGCAGTTGACCGAACACAATGTCGGGTTGGCGTCGATGCCCTCCACACCCCTGGAAGGCTAGAAAAGCGCCGTTTGCCGATTTTGCGGCGGCTCGAAAATTTACTACACTGAACAAGTTGCTTCGGCCGCTCAAGGGACGATGTGAGAACTGATTTTGGGGCTGTGGCGCAGCTGGTAGCGCACCTGCATGGCATGCAGGGGGTCAGGGGTTCGAGTCCCCTCAGCTCCACCATATAAAAGCACCCCGGTTCCAGGAACCGGGGTGCTTTTGTTCGTGCCGGGGGTGGGATCAGGCGGGCACTAGATCCCATCGCTGGTTGGCTCCTGAGCTGCAGGTCCACTGAATGACCTTCGCGCCATCGGCGCTACTGGCACCGGAAACATCGAGACATTTCTGGCTGTGTTGGGCAACAACCTGGTATCCGCCTCCGGTGTCGACCAGTGAGAACTTCTGGTTTGATCCGGAGGAGCACGACCACTGCAGGATATCCGCACTGTTGGTTGTGCTTGCTCCTGAGACATCAACGCACCGGTTGCTGTGCTGCGCTACGAGGTTGAATGCACCGTTGCCTGCGTCGACCAGTTCGAACTCCTGACTGGACACACCGGAGCAGGTGGACTGCTCAACCAGAGCACCGCTGGAGGTGCTGCCGCCAGCCACGGTCATGCATTTGTCACTGTGCTGGGCAACAAGGCTCACAGTGTCCCCGGCCTGCGGACCGTCACCACCGGTGGCTGAAATCGTGTACGCGCCCACACTGCCGTAGCCCGAATAGCCGGTGGTCCGCGGGTCCCCGAAACCGGTGCCCCTGACCCGTGGGTAGTAGGTGCCGGCCGGAAGAGAACGCGTGAGTGTGGCGTCCAAGCCGAAGGAAACGGATCCACTGGACTGTCCCGACGAAGGGTTGGCGGTCTGGAGCAGGGTGCCTGCGCTGTTATACAGTTCCAGTCGCACATCGAGATTCGCACTGACGGGATTTACGTCGACCGATATGGTCAGATCGCCACCATCGTGGGCTACCGAATACGTATCGTTGTCACCTGCATCGTGGATGATGCCTTCAGCGCTGCCCGTCATCGCCGTGGCGGCGCTGATCAGGTTGCCGTGATCGTCGGAGCGAAGAGGGGCGCCGTTACTCGCCATGACCGCGAAATCGTCCTGCGATTCATTGGCATCGGCGTATTCACCCTTGCTCCAGTGAGTGATCGCCTTGTTGTACCCGACGCCCATGATCGGAGCCCAAGCGCCATGTCCGCCGTAGTAGCCTGTCGCTGAGGTCCCATCGTGGTTAAGGCCGAGGTTATGGCCCGCTTCGTGGGAGGCAACCTCGGAGAGGTTCTTCCACCCTGTGCCCACACCGCGCGTGAAGGCCCATGCAGGCTGGTAATACTCGTGACTCGAGCCCGTTGAGTCGAACACTCCCAGGTAGGCGACGCCTCCGCAACTGCAGGTCGACCCACCGTAACTTGTCGGACTCAACACCACTCGGGTGCCATAGATGGAGTCCGTCGAGCTGCTGCGCGTGATAGCGGACTGTTCCGGTTCCTTCGTGGTGACATTGATGTTCAGGGCGGCGTAATCCTCCGCCACGACCTCCCACACTTTGACTATCGTTTCGCGCTCGGAGGTGCTGAAGGAACTTGGGCTCCCGTCAGTGTCATAGGCGTCTGCGAAGTAAGGATTGCCGTTGTTATAGCTGTTGTTGAATGCTGTTCCCGTAACCTGATGTCCGTTGAAGTCGAGGTAGATCGTTCGCTGTGCGCCCGGAAGGCTGCTCAGATTGAATGCGTCAGCGGGTGCTGCGCTGAGTGCTGCGACTGAAGCATCGTCGACGTCGTGCCTATGCTTGTTCCCATGCTCGTGGCCGTGATCCGAGCCTGCCTGGTCTTGCTGATCTTTCGGTATGGCAGGTTCGACGTAGAGCGCCTGTCCGCTCTGGTCGAGCCACAGGGTTTCATCGGACTCTGCCAAGCTGCGCAGCTGGGCGACGGACTGCCCATTCAGCTTCGCCACTTCAGGCAATGACAACGCCAGCTTATCCAGGGCCTGAGCGGCAGGTTGCGGCCGCTCTAGGAAGCGCTTCTTGCCGGGCGGTAGATGAGGACTGGGGTCCGCGTTAGGAGTCGTGGTGTTTGGTGCAATCAGGTCGGTAGTGCCGGAATTCTTCAGGTCGTCCGTCTGATTGACGGCGAGGGCCGGACTGTTCATTGTAACGGCGCCCACCAGCAAGGCGCCCGCCGTTGCCAGCGGTAGAAATCGAGACCGCATGTGTTCTCCTTTGAAAATGCGAGTGATGAGTGAACCGGCAACTCCCCAACGACCAGAACATCGCCGAACCGGTTGACACATAAAAGACCGGAATCCGAATACTTGTCAATGGTGAGCGCGAAAGCGCTGAATTAATCATTCACAATCACTGCTGGCTCTGGACAGGGCAGAGACGGGCTTCTATTGTGCGATGCTGCGGGACCAATCCACTTAGCTCGTACCCTCGAAAAGGTCCGTGCTAGAGGCCGGCCTGGACAGCGGCGACGGCGAGCTGCACACGGTTCTCGACGCCGAGTTGATGAATCACACGGGTGAGCCGGGCCTTGATGGCGGTCTCGCTCAGATGCACCTCGCGTGAGATCTGGGCGTTGGTCCGGCCCTTTGCGAGCGCCCGCACGATTCGTTGGTCCCTGGTATTGAGCAGCTGTAACCGGGCAAGCACGGCGGAATCGGCCCCGCTGGTGGATTCTGCGGCCTTCCGGCGGGGGAAGACTCCCGCGACGAAGCCCCCACGGTGGGCGATACGCAACGCAGCCGCAATGTCCTCAAGAGTGAAGTCCCGGACCAGGAAGCTGCATGCGCCTGCCAGGAGCGCGGCTTCCATCTGGTCGACCGTTCGGTCCGAGCGCGGCGCCAACACGACAACCTTGACCGACGGGGCGACCCGCCGAACTTCCGGAATCGCCTCAAGAGCCCCATGGTCGGTGATTTGCGAGTCAAGAAGAAGGATGTCCGGGCTTTCCTCGCGCGCGCTGACCACGGCGTCGCGGCCGCGGCTGCTATAGCCGGTCAGCTCGACGAAGGTGGATGTGCTGAGCAGTTGAACCAGCCCGAGCCCGCTCAGGTAGTCCCCGCCAGCAACATGGACAGTCAATTGGCTCGCGTCCGAGCTATTGAGATTCACGTCTACGTGCCCCCATATGCCTCATTGGTCACCCCCCAGTGACTTTCAGCCAATCTACAGGACTTTCTAAGCATGCTTCGTAACGAAAGGATCACCATTCACGGGCCTATCGGGCCTTCCATGAGTCCGATCGGCTGTGTGACATGGGCTAGAGGAGGCGCAACACACTAGGGAATTGCGCACCCCCTGGGGGACCAGGGTCTTTTTATGAGGTGGAGTTGGACATGAATAGTCGCAAAAAATTGCTCGCTGTCGGTGCCACGGCCGCGCTTACCTCGGGGAGCTTCTTCCTGGCCGCTGCTCCGGCGCAGGCGGACATCGATTCCCCCGAATGCCTGTCAGCGCAGGCACAGTTCGAGGCCGCGCTTGCCGACGCTGACCTGAGCGCCGAAGTTGTCGCACAGTTGGGGATAGCACTTCAGGCGGTTCTGGATGCACAGGCAGTGCTGGATGGACTTGAGCTGGAAGTGGCCCTGGCTGTGGAAGCTGCGCAGGCCGAGCTTGACGCCGCTTTGCAGCTTCTCGCGGACGCACAGCTGACCGTCGATGGCCTTCAGGCGGACGTCGAGGTAATCCTTGACGGATTGCTGGCGGAGCTCTTGGTTGATCTCGGCGACGCGGAGTCCGACGAGGCACTGGCAGCAGGGGTTGTTGCTGGATTGCAGGCCCAAATCGACGCGCTCCTTCCGGGGAGCCCGCTTCTGCCGGCCCTGGAGGCCCAACTCGACGTTGCGCTGGACGTGCTTGCCGATGCGGAGGCTGTCGTCGCCGGTCTTGAAGCTGACATTTCGCTCCTGCAAAGCGGCGACCTGGATGCGATCCTTGCTGCAGACCTGGGCGCACTGTTGACGGCTGATGAGCTGCAGGCGCTGGTTGATCTCGATGCCGCCTTGGACGTTTTGGCCCAGCTCGAGCTCGACATCCTGGATCTCCAGGCTGCTTTGGACGCCGCACTGAACCTCAACCTCGACGAGATCCTCGCAGCCCAGCTGGACCTGGACATCGCCCTGGGCCTGCTCGATGATCTCCGGATCATCGTCGGGGACATCGACGTTGACGACGCCGAACTCGAAGCACTCTTCGCGGCGGCGATCGCTGCGTGCAGCGGAGCGGACGCCGGCATCGACATCGACATCATTGTCGACGTCAACGTGGACGGCTCCGATGTCAACGTTGACGGGTCGGATGACGACGACGACCACGACGGGGATGGGGCCGGTGGCGGAGGGTCCTCCTACAATGACGACGATGACAAAGTCACCGCTGCGGGTGGAACCTACCGGTCAAGCAACCGCGGGATGAATATCCAGACAGCGGCCGCGTCTACGACAGCTGAGCCTGCCAACCTCGCAGGGCTTGCCGGCATAGCAGGAGTCGGGGTACTGCTGAGCGCGGCGGCTCTCCGGATGCATTCCCGGAAGTCCTCCAACCAGGCATAGCGGTCAGGGTGCGGACGCAGTAGCCCTGCGTCCGCACCTTAGCTTTTGCGGATTGACAAGCGAAGAGGCACGCATGGATCAGGAAGCCACCACAGTAAGTAGAATCTCCGCCCGGAAGGGCGCGTGGGTGATTGTCGTCGTCGTCGCTTTTCTGGTGGCGGCGCTCAGCCTTTCGGTGCTGTTCCTCGGGCTGCCATCAGAACGCGCTGCGGACGCACTGTCGCCAGATGATCCAACCGGGGTCGTCTCACTTGAGGCGAGTGAGGAACCTGGCGAACCTGGCCTTGCGGCGCAGGCTCCCGCGCCATCAGCGACACCGACTGGCGTACCCTCCGAACAGCCGGAAGCAGAGGCGCAGGCGGGCGCACCGACCTGGTTGACCTACCCGGCAGCAGGAATCGATATGGCCATCACGCCCCTGACGCCATCACCGGCCGAGGTCGAGAGCCAGTCGCTTGTCCCTCCGCTCACCAAGGACCTCTATTGGCTCACACCGTTTGGTGCGCCGGGGGAGGGTTCGGATGACACTACGTACCTCACGGGGCACAGTTGGAACGATCAGGCTGCGCCGATGAACAGCTTGAGCACGCAGGCGGCCGTCGGCGACACCATCACTGTGCGCACTGAGGCCGGGACGGTCGAATACACGGTGGATTCGGTCACCACCCATGACAAGGACACGCTGCGCAGCAGCGATATCTGGGCGATTTCACCGCACCGGCTGGTCCTGATCAGCTGCTATACCGAGGATCTTTGGGGCAGGAATGTCGTTGTCACAGCGATGCCGAGCCAATAATCGCTCAGGTGGAGGGCGCTACCAACGGATCATTCCTGTAGGCCTTGAGGACGCGGTCAGCCGCGCCGCCGAGGTTCCATTCGACGGCTAGCCGCTTCAGCTCGCCGTAAGCGGAGGCATCAAGGGGGTGGATACGGGACTCAAGGGCCCCAAGGTCCAGGTCCCTTACGACCCCGACGACGACGGGGGCCACAGTGAGGTAGTCCGCCGCAGCCCTGAGCTTCTGTCGGATCGACGCGGACATGGTCGCGGACTCATCAACACTTGCCTCGATGATCCCGTCCAGGTCCACGAACTCCTTCAGCAGGCCCGCTGCAGTCTTCTCACCAATCCCGGAGACCCCCGGCAGCCCGTCGGACGTATCACCCCGCAGTGCAGCGAAATCCGCATACTGTCCGGGCAGAACACCGTACTTCCCTACGACCGTCACATCCGTCACGGACTCAAGCTTGCTCATCCCGCGTGCCGTATAGAGCACCCGCACGCCACTGTCGTCATCGACCAGTTGGAAGAGGTCCCTGTCTCCGGTGACTATGTCAACCGGGATGTCCGACTGGCTCGCGAGGCTGCCGATGACGTCGTCGGCTTCGTGGTCGGCAGCGCCGATCACCGGGATCCCGAGGGCGGCCAGCACTTCCCGGATCAGTGGGAGTTGACTGATCAGCCCGGGCGGGGTCTCCTCCACGTCGACGCCGCCTTTCACGACCTTCGCGACACGGTGCTCCTTGTAAGTGGGAATCAAGTCGACGCGCCACCCCGGCCGCCAATTGTTGTCCCAGCACGCCACCAGGTGAGTTGGTTCGTAGTCGGTGACGAGCCGGGCGATCATGTCGAGCAGGCCGCGCGCAGCATTCACGGGCGTACCGTCCGGCGCCTTCAGGCTGTCCGGCAACCCGTAGAAGGCACGGAAATAGAGGGAGGGAGTATCCAGAAGCATCAGTCGGTCGGCCACACCTTAGATACTGCCACGACAGGCGGCAAGGCATGGCCGGCAATTTATCCACTCGATTGAAGAAAACCCTTGAAGGTTCGAGCATTTCGGTACAAACTAGTGAGCGGGCAACTTACTCGCAAGCGAAGGTTGGGGAAATCATGAGTGGAATGATGCGGTGCCGCCACTGCCAGCGGACCTGGGTTGTGGAGAGCAAAACCGCTGAAACGGTAACCTCGCAAAACCACGCCTTCCTGAATCCCGGCCACAAGACTGTGACCGTCTGGAAACCGTCCGCGGAGCCTGCCGGCGCTTACGCCTGATGGCCCTCCCAAGCAATCGGGAAGCTCATGTGCCCGTGTCGATACCCGGCCGTGAAAGACTATTTGCATGGCAACCGAAAGCTCATCCGCCCCGTCTCCCAAGGAAGGTGTGCGGGAACGCACCCACCTCGGCCTGCTGATCGGCGATACCTGGCATTCAATCCAAACCCGGATTGCGGAGCAGCGCGGACGCGTCGAAACGATCATCCCCTACACCGGCTACGGAACCACCACCTGGATCCGGGTCCTCGGCCGGGTGGTGTTGTCCAACCCACGCGATTTGAAGCCGATAGCGGGCAAGGAAATGATGAAGCCGCTGAAGGAAGGGCTGCGGGGCTGGCGGAACTTCACCAGTGCTCCGGTCCGCTATGCGGAGGTGACGCTGGAGTTCAACGGCTCCAGCGCCGTCGTGCATGCTGATCGCGGCGGGGTGATCGATGTCCACATTGAAGCCGACCTGGAACCCGGGTGGCACAACGTACGCCTGCGGTCCGGCGACTCCGTGGTGGCGGACGCACCGGTGCGCGTCGTTGAGGACGATGTGAGGTTCGGTGTTGTGTCAGACATCGATGACACAGTCATGGTCACTGCGCTCCCGCGGCCGTTCCTCGCCGCCTGGAACACCTTCGTTCTCGACGAGCATGCCCGCACCCCCACTCCAGGCATGTCGGTCCTGATGGAGCGAATCGTCCGGAAGAATCCCGACGCGCCGGTCCTGTATCTGTCCACCGGCGCCTGGAATGTAGCTCCTGCGCTGACCCGCTTCCTGTCCCGGAACCTGTATCCGGCCGGACCGAAACTGCTGACGGACTGGGGGCCCACCCGTGACCGCTGGTTCCGTAGCGGCCAGGAGCACAAACGCTCGTCGCTGGAGCGCCTGGCGAAGGAGTTTCCCGACGTCAAGTGGCTTCTGATCGGCGACGACGGCCAGCACGACGAGGCGATCTACGCCGAATTCGCGCGCAACCACCCGGACAATGTCGCGGCGATCGCCATCCGCCAGCTTTCCGCCGGTGAGGCGGTTCTCGCCGGTGGACGGTCGAAGTCACACCCGACGGGGTCCACGCCCGGGGTCCCATGGATCTACGCGCGGGACGGCGCCGGCATGTCGGAGCAGCTGAGCGCACTGGGCATCGTGGAGGACGTTGTGCGCATTGACCCCGAAGACGAAGCCTAGGGCAGGGCTCACGGCGACCGTACGACGCCGTCACGCGCGTTCGCTGCCTTCGCGGGGGCATCGGGCGGCAGGGGTTTGTAAACCCAGGCCACGAGTACCACGGAAATGATCATGAGCAGGAACCAGGAAACAAGCTTGTCCGGTGAGACGGGATGCCAGCCGTCCGCCTGATCCGGGTACAGCCAGGCACCGGACAACGTTCCGATGTTCTCTGCCAGCCAGATGAAGGCGGCAACAAGCAGGAAGGCCAGGATCAGCGGCATTCGATAGTGCCTGCGGAACACGCGGAAGTGCATGATGCACGGACCGTAGATGACCAACACCGCGGTGAGCAGGACCCAACGGGCGTCGAAGATGAAGTGGTGGGTGAAGAAGTTCGTATAGATCCCGCCCGCGACGATCGCAGTGATCCAGCGGCGCGGATACCGGGTGAACTTCAGGTCGAACAGCCGGTATACGCGCACCATATAGGAACCTACTGCCGCGTACATGAAACCGCTGAACAGGGGCACGGCTCCCAGTCGCAGAACGCCGTCCGCCTCGTAGGACCAGGAGCCCACGTCTGTCTTGAAGAGTTCCATGACGGTCCCGACAAGGTGGAACAGGATGATGACGCGGAGTTCGCGGGCCGTCTCCAGCCTGGCGGTGATCATCAGTATCTGGATGATGATCGCGGCGATGGTCAGGAAGTCGTTTCGGGCGAGCACAGCGTCCGCGGGATACCAGAGCCGCGCACCCACAATAAGCACGAGGAGGGCGGCTCCGAAGATGCAGGCCCAACCCTGCTTGAGTCCAAAGACAACGAACTCCGCGAGCCTGGCACGGCCACCGTTGGCCGGAGCCCGGTCCAGGAAACCGTGCGCCCAGTCATCGATCCGCTGCTCCAGGGTGGTGAACTTCTTCACGCCGTCGCCTTGGGGTCCAGCCGGCGGAGGCAGTAGTTCCTGAAACCGTGCCGCATCCGCTCCGGCAGCCGCGGGTAGACGACGGCCGTCATCCGCATCAGAAGATCGAAGCACCGGTCATGACGGCTACTCCATTCGAACCGGAACTCCTCCCGTACGCCAGGAGGCAGCAGGCCGGCAGTGAGGAAACGGGCCAACGGCATGCACAAGCGCAACCAGCGCGGTCCGCTCACGGGATGAAGCAGGTCCTGCGCCAGTTTCCGCGCGGACGGGTCCACGCTCAACCCGGTCAGCCCCGCCCTGAAGTAGTCCTCGAAAGCGGATCGGTTCGGTGGCCACAGGTCCGCAGGCAATTGCAGCGCCGTGCCAATGGCCGCGTAATCGGAATAGACAAGGTCGGCAGCATCCTCATCGAGCGGGCCGTACACCCGTTCATGCACGGTGACAGCAGTGTCATACAGCGTGGCAACCACCCAGAGCTGCAGGTCCGGGTCGTAGGCACTGTAGCCGGGAGTGCCGCCGATTGCTGCTGTGCGCACCGGAGCATGCGCCCGATTGACCCGTCTCCGGACTTCAGCCCGCTGGGCTTCGGTCCCGTACACGATGGCGTACACGTACGTCATCGTGCCGCGGAGGCGGTCCAGTGGGCGGGCGGCGAAGTCGCTGTGAGCTGCAATGCCGCGGCCGATGGGCGGGTTCGCCAACTGCAGCAGGATTGCGCGGCCAGCACCGGCGAGCAGCACCCCCTCTGCGCCGATATCCGCGAGTCCCCGAACCATTCCTTCACCCTACTGGTTGGACTTGGACGCGCTGTGAGCGGCTTCGCCGGCCCTGCCCGATTCGGCCCGCGCCGTGAGGAGGATGCGGCGCAGGCTCATCCCCAGGCTGGCTGTCGCCTGCACGCGGCTGTGGGCGCCGGCCTCGGTGTCAATGTTGCGCATCAATTCCTCGAGCGTCGTCTCGGCGTCCGTCATCGCCTGCCCCTCCGGGTCCCAGTCTTCGATGGCCTCGGCAGTGCGGCTCATCGCATCCCCAAGCGGCTTGACCAGGGCAGGTGCAAGGGGAGTGACCTCGGGGCTACGCCAGATCGCCCCAGCCAATACCTCAGTCATGTCCTGCAGGTGGAAAGCGATTCGTTCCATCGCCTGAAGCGAGTGATAGTCGGCGTTGAGGTCGCGGTCGTGGCGCCGTCGTCGTACGTTGCCGCGACTGCTCGAGTCCGCAAGCTGTACGGCGGAGCGCACCTGCTGCCCAAGCTCCGTCAGCCGGCTCTGGCGCTGTGCCCACTCCTCGTGTTCGGGTGGCCAGGCCTCGTCCAGTGCTGCCGCCATGTCGGACAGCTGGCGCGCAAGTGTGCCGCGGAAGTTCTCCAGGCCACGAATGGCGCCATTGAGGTGCAGGGGTGGGAAGACGAGCATGTTGACCGCAAGGCCCACAACCACGCCCACCAGCATCTGGATGAGGTACCCGAAGGAGTATGCCTCGGGGTCGTCGCCGCCGAGGAGCAGGACAAAGAGGGAGGCGATGGGGATCCAGTCCCTGCCGGCACCGAGTTTCGGTAGTCCGGCCGCAAGCACACCCACACCGACGACGACGGCGACGCTCAACACGGATACGCTCCAGAGGAGAATCACCGGGATCGCCAGGGCGAATCCCACGGCGAGCCCGAGCAGGGTTTGCATGCCCTGACGGGCTGAACCGGCCACGGTCGGATACATGCAGGCCACTGCTCCCAGCGGCGCGTAGTACGGGTACTGTGCAGCGACGCCCGGAACATGCAGGGCGATCCACCAGGCGATCGCCGCCGCAAGCGCCGTTTTTACTGCCAGCAGCAGACGTTCGTGTGTGATGAGATGCTGTGCACGGGTGCGCACGGTAGAACTCCTAAGCATGCTTGGCATTCGCCCAGTATGACAACCGAAAATGAGAGTTCCGTGTGTTCTCGTTCGTTGGCATCGGAATTGTTGCGGACGGGCGCAACAATTCTTGATGGGCCGCGCGGCAGTGCCGTAACGTGAACGCCAAGTTACTTCCGTAACGGGTCAGCGACTCCCCTTCAGGGGAGTGTGGGTGCCCCCATGTGGGCCTGACATTTGTTTCGCAGGAGTTCCCTGGCGTGTTACGCGCTGATCAGGGCTATTTCTGCGTCCCCTTTCCTTATTACATACCGGTGTAGCCGCGCTCGAAGCGGTGCGCACGGATGTCCTAACGACCGAGGATACGAATGTCCCCACCGTCCAAATCCGCCCATTCCGTCGGCCCCCCATCGCTCGAGCCGTACCATGCGCTGTCCTACGAGCTGTGGCCGCCGCGCACCCCCAACGCCTCAGAGACGCTCTGGCGTACCATCCGGGAGCTCGAGCAGACCAGCCCCGATTACGTGTCAGTCACCTACGGTGCATCCGGCTCCAACCGGGATACCGCCTTCGAACTCCTCGGCCGCCTGCTGGGGGAAACCTCGCTCCGTCCGCTTGCGCACCTGACGTGCGTGGGCCACTCCCGGGAAAACCTGGAAAACCTGGTGGACGAACTTATCACCCGGGGCATACGGGGGATCCTCGCGCTGCGAGGCGATGCCCCGAAAGACAAGACCCTCCCGCCGGGCGATCTCTCCTATGCCAGCGACCTTGTGCGGTTGGTGCGCGAAACCGAACGCAAACGTACAGCGCACCTGTGCGCGGGCCGTCTCGCCGTCGGGGTCGCCGCCTATGCCACGAAGCATCCAGAGTCGCCGAGCTTTGATCACGACGTCGAAGCCCTCCTTGCCAAGCAGGCCGCCGGCGCTGACTTCGCCATCACCCAGCTGTTCTTCTTCCCCGACCAGTTCCGGCGCCTGATCTCCGCAGCGAGGCGCGCCGGCGTTGAAATCCCCATCATCCCGGGCCTCATGCCGCCCACCAGCGTCCGTCGCCTGGACCGCGCAAGCGAGCTGGCCGGTCTCGAGATGGACTACAGGCTCCGGGACCGCCTCGCAACTGCCGACAGCGACGCCGCCCGCCGCCGCATCGGCGTGCAGGCCACGGTGGACCTCGCCAACGCAGCGCTCGAAGCCGGTGCCCCCGGCATCCACCTCTACACCTTCAACGAGCACGCGGCTGCCCTCGACGTGCTCGAACACCTTGACCTGCGCCGGCCATCCGTCCCGGGCGGGCTGGGCCGCACCGCTTGAAAACCTTCCGAACGAACAGAACAGGAACCAAGAAATGAGCACTGAATTTCCCAAGGCAACCATCGTCGGTTACCCGCGCATCGGCCGCCGTCGTGAGTTGAAGAAAGCGGTGGAAGCGTACTGGGCGGACCGGATAACCACCGCTGAACTTGAGGAGACCGCCCGCGAGCTGCGCACAACAACCTACGGACGCCTGTCCGCGCTCGGCTTTGACGCAGGCAACTACTCCATCCCGGCGTCGTTCTCGCTCTATGACCAGGTTCTGGATACCGCCGTCACCTTCGGTGCCGTCTCAGACCGTTTCAAGGACCTGTACGACGCCGACGGCTCGCTCGGTCTCGACGCCTACTTCACGCTGGCCCGCGGCGACAAGGAACGCCAGCCGCTTGAGATGACCAAGTGGTTCGACACCAACTACCACTACCTGGTTCCCGAAATCGGTCCCGACACCGCGCTTTCGCTTGCCAACGACTGGATCCTCCGCGACGTTGCTGAAGCCGCTGAAGCCGGGTACAGCGTGCGTCCCACCCTGATCGGCCCGGTCACGTTCCTGCTGCTCAGCAAGGCCGCTGACGAGGCGCCGGCCGGCTTCAACCCGCTGTCCCGCCTCGAGGACATCCTCCCGCTGTACGTCGAGCTGCTCGGCAAGCTCGCAGCTGCCGGCGTGAAGTGGGTTCAGCTGGAAGAGCCCTCGCTCGTGGCTGACCAGGTCATCGACGAAGCAGAGGTCGCTGCCGCCGTCGAGCGTTCCTATGCTGTGCTGGCCACAGAAACCACGAAGCGTCCGGCCATCCTGGTCACTACTCAGTACGGCTCCCTCGGATCGCTGCTCCCGGTGCTGGCCGGAACAGACATCGACGCACTGCACATCGACGCCTTCAAGGGCACCGTGCCGACTGCTTCGGAGCTCTCCAAACTCGGTAATACCACCCTGGTTGCAGGCCTGGTTGACGGTCACAACATCTGGAAAGCGGACCTCGGAGTGGCCGCGCAGAAGCTGACCGAGCTTGAGGCAACGGTCGGCTCGCTCGCGGTTTCCACTTCCTCCTCGCTGCAGCACGTACCGCACGACGTCGAGGACGAGCAGCAGCTCGACGCCCAGCTCCGCAGCTGGCTCGCCTTCGCGGAACAGAAGGTCGTTGAGGTTGTCACCCTCTCGAAGCTGATCGGCAACCCGGGTGCGATCGACGCCGAAATCGCAGGCGCTGCCGAGGTCCTGTCCTCGCGGGCCGGTGCCGCCGGAGTGAACCGCAAGGAGGTCCGGGACCGCGCTGCCGCGCTCTCACCGTCGGACTTCTCCCGTGGAGACTACAACGCACGGCTCGCCGCACAGGATGAGGCCCTCGGGCTGCCGGCACTGCCGACCACCACGATCGGTTCCTTTCCGCAGACGGCCCAGGTGCGCTCTGCCCGTGCCCGCGCCAACAAGGGTGACCTTACGGCTGAGCAGTACGAGCAGCTGATGAAGGACGAGATCAAGCGCGTCATCGACCTGCAGGAGGACCTCGGCTTCGACGTCCTGGTTCATGGTGAGCCCGAGCGCAACGACATGGTCCAGTACTTCGCCGAGAACCTCGACGGTTTCGACGTCACGGTGCACGGCTGGGTCCAGTCCTACGGTTCGCGCTGCACCCGCCCCTCAATCCTCTGGGGCGACGTCAGCCGTCCGGCGCCGATCACGGTGCCGTGGGCGCAGTTCGCGCAGTCGCTGACCGAGAAGCCGGTCAAGGGCATGCTCACCGGGCCGGTGACCATCCTCGCGTGGTCCTTTGTCCGTGACGACCTTCCGTTGGGCGAAACCGCCAACCAGGTTGCGCTCGCCCTCCGCGACGAGGTCTCCGACCTCGAGGCCGCCGGTATCAAGGTCATTCAGGTGGATGAGCCGGCTCTGCGCGAACTGCTGCCGCTGCGGAAGGCAGACCAGCCCGATTACCTCGTGTGGTCCGTGGATTCGTTCAAGCTCTCTACGGCATCCGCGGCGCCATCCACGCAGATCCATACGCACCTGTGCTACTCCGAGTTCGGCGCGATTATCGACGCCATCGACGGCCTGGACGCCGACGTAACCTCGATTGAGGCTGCCCGGTCCCGGATGGAGGTGGTGCATGACCTCGAGTCCCACGGCTTCAAGCGCGGCGTCGGCCCGGGTGTGTACGACATCCACTCGCCGCGGGTTCCCGGCCAGGACGAGGTTTCCGAGCTGCTCGAGAAGGCCGTCCAGCACGTCCCGGCCCGTCAGCTGTGGGTCAACCCCGACTGCGGCCTGAAGACCCGCGGCTACACCGAAACCGAGGAGTCGCTGCGGAACCTGGTGAACGCCACAGTTGCTGTGCGTGCGCAGCTAGAGGCGCCGGTTTCCTAAACCTGTGACGCGCTGAGTGCGCAGATCACCACCTTTCGCTTCGGTGAAGCGGTGATGATTTGCGCACTCAGCGTAGTTTAACGGGCCTCAGGCCGGACGGCGGGTGATTCGCGGGGCAATGCTGCGGTTTTTCAGGATGTCCGCCAGCTGATCCATGAACAGACGCACCTGGGTGGTCTGCTTCCCGGCGATCTGCAGGGCGAAGATACTGCGGGCGAGGCGGATCTCCGGCACATCGAGGGCCACGATGCCCTGCGGTGCGTGCAGCATCGCCAGTTCGGGGACCAGCGCCGCACCCAATCCTGCGGCGCTCATCTCCAGGCTGGCGTTGAAGTCGTCGCAGTGCGCAGCGATGCGGGGGTGCAGGTTGCAGCTCGCGAAGAGCCGCTCGATGACCGTGGCATCGGCCGTGCCGGGATGATGCATGATCCAGGGCATGTCAGCCAGTTGCTCTGCGGACACGGCCGAGCCTTCCGGGATCCCCCACGCGGCGGGAAGCACCACCCGGAAGTTGTCGTCCCCGATCCATTGCCGGTTCACGGTGGACGGCCAGGCAAGTCCGCCCTGTCCCACCTGGAACACCAGCGCGAGGTCCAGTTCCCCGCCCGTCCGCAGTCCGTGGATGGTTTGCGCCGGTTCCCCGACGAAAACCTTCAGGCTGATCCCGAGTTGCTGCCACTGCGGCGTGCGCAGGAGCCGGGGGAGGGCGAACGTCGCGAGGCTGGGGAAGATCCCGAGCCGCAGTTCCTGTGACGTCGCCGCCCCGGCTTTGGCCGTGGAGGCCATCAGCGTGTCGATGTCCGTGAGCACCTTGGTGGCATGCCGGGACATCACGACGGCGGCTTCCGTAGGCACGGCGCTCCGTGCGGAGCGCGTGAACAACGTGACACCGGTATCGCGTTCCAGGGCGGACATCTGCTGCGACACAGCTGACGCCGTGTATCCCAGGCGTGCGGCGGCGGAGGCGAAGGAGCCGTGCCGGATAACTTCAAGCAGCGTTCGAAGATGAACAGGATTGACCACGTCCCCATCCTTCCACCGCACCGGATCGGTAAGAGTCACCTGACCAATCCGGTTTCGTTTCGTCTCCGAACAATATCCGAACTATCTCAAGCAGCAGGGTTAGCTTCGCACGACATGTCGTCGGCTCCTGCTGATCGCGAAAAAGGAGCTTAGATGACAGGCAGTGCCGACGACACCCACATTCCCGGACGGCGTCGTATCGCGGTTGTGGGGAGCGGTGTCGCAGGGCTTACCGCCGCCTGGATTCTCAAGCGCGACCACTCGGTGACCCTGTACGAGTCGGACAACCGCGCCGGCGGACATGCCCACACCCACCCGATGGAACTCGCGGACGGCAGCATCACGGGCGTCGACACAGGGTTCATCGTCCACAACGACCGCACCTATCCCACCCTCACGCGCCTGTTCGAGGAACTCGGTGTCCAAACGCAGGAATCGGACATGACCATGTCGGTGCGCTGCGACGGGTGCGGGCTGGAGTACGCCGGCGCCAAGGGCGGACAGGGCGTGTTCGCGCAGCCGCGGTCCTTCACCCGTGGACGCTACCTGCGCATGCTGGTTGAGATCCTGCGCTTCCAGGCAAGCGCCCGGGCGCTGCTGCGGGAAACAGAAACGGCCGACGACGACGGCGCCACGCTGGGCGAGTTCCTCAGCAGGGGGAAGTTCAGCGACTACTTCACCGCCCACTTCATGACACCCGTCGTCTCGGCGGTCTGGTCCTGTGATCCTCGAACAGCGCTTCAGTATCCCGCGCGCTACCTGTTCACCTTCCTTGACCACCACGGCATGCTCACCATCCGCAATTCGCCGCAGTGGCGAACCGTGACAGGGGGATCCGGTGAGTACGTGCGGAAGATCACCGACAGTCTCGACGAGGTCCTGCTCGGCACCCCGGTGACGGGCGTCCGGAAGGTGGCTGACGGCGTCGTCGTGACCGCGGACGGTGAATCGCGGCTCTTTGACGGCGCGGTGATTGCCGCGCACCCCGAACAGGCTCTGGCGATGCTGGGTGAACCTACCCCGCTCGAGGAAGCGGTCCTCGGTTTCCTGCCGTATTCGCGTAATCACGCACTCTTCCACACCGATGAATCTGTGCTGCCGCGAAGCGAGAACGCACGTTCTTCCTGGAACTACCGCCTGCCCGCCTGCCACACGCAGCCTGACCGCGTCCTGGTCACCTATGACCTGAGCCGGCTGCAGCGCCTTGATGCCAGCGCAGGTCGGCGGTTCCTCGTCAGCCTCGGCGAGGACCGGATCGATCAGTCAAAAGTGATCGAAACCATGACCTACGACCACCCCCAGTACACACCCACCTCGTTTGCGGCCCAGGGCAGGTTGGCAGAGCTGAGCGATGAGCTTGTTGCCTTCGCGGGCGCCTACCATGGGTGGGGATTCCACGAAGATGGTGCGCTGTCCGGCCGCCGGGCCGCTGAACGCCTCGGCGGATTGTGGCTCCTCGATACCGATGCCGACTACGGTGACCTCGTGGACTCGCCGGTATGAAACCAAGCCTCTACGCGACAAACATCCGTCACGTCCGGCGAAGCCCGCTGCGCAACGAATTCACCTACCGGAGCTTCAGTTGGTTTGTGGACCTCGACGAGCTGCCGCAGTTGCCAAGGTGGCTGCGTCCCTTTGCGGTATTTTCACCGGCCGACCATCTGGGGGACCCGGCGTCGTCGCTGCGGTCCAACGTGTCGGCCTTCCTTGCCTCCCGGGGAATCGACGACGACGGCGGCACCGTCACGATGCTGGGCAGCGCCCGGGTGCTCGGCCACGTCTTCAACCCGTTGACCCTCTTTTGGTGCCACGACAGAAACGGTGAGCCAAGCGCCGTCATCGCCGAAGTGCACAACACCTACGGTGAGCGGCACTGCTACCTCCTCCAGCCTGACCACGGCGGGCGCGCCGAGGTGGCCAAGGAGTTCTACGTCTCACCGTTCAACGACGTCTCCGGCACCTATGACATGCGCGTGCCGCAACCGGACGAGCAACTGGCCATCGCCATCACCCTCCACCGGCCGGACCACTCGCCCTTCATCGCCACCATGACCGGACGCCGGATGCCCGCCACGACGTGGAACATCATCCGCATGACCGCCGCCATACCGATGGCGCCGCTCCGGGTGGCCGTGCAGATACGGTGGCAGGGAATTAGACTCTGGCTGCGCCGACTTCCCGTCCACGCCAGAGAACACCATGAACAACAGGAGCCAGTGAGATGAGCACCACCGTCAGCCGGTCCCGCGCCAACGTCGATCCGCAGATCTGGCCGGGGATCGCATACGTTCCCTCCGGCCCGCGGACCCGCATAGCCGCGGCGCTCGCCGAGAAGATCTTCACCGCGGCCGTGAACCGGCTGCCGCTGCGGGTCGTGTACGACGACGGGACCGTGCTGGGCGGCGCACGCCTCCGCACTCTGGAAGACAACACCCCTGAGATGCGGATCCACCGGCCGGGGGACTTCTTCGCGAGGTTGGGCGACAACGGGCTCATCGGGTTGGGCGAGTCGTTCATGGCGCAGGACTGGACGGCGTCGGACCTCACATCCGTCATGGAGGTGTTCGCGGCGCAGGCAGCGCACCTCGTGCCGGTTCCCCTCCAGAAGCTGCGCGGGCTCTACTTGCCGAAGCCGCCGCGGAAGGAACGCAACAGCACAGCCAACACCCGATCAAACATCTCCCGGCATTACGACCTCTCCAATGAGCTCTTCGCGCTGTTCCTGGACAACACCATGTCCTATTCAAGCGCCCTGTTCGAAGCCGCCGGTCCGCGGCTCCTCGACGTCCGGTGGGAGGACTTCGCCGAGGCACAGCAGCGCAAGATCGACCGCCTGCTGGATCAGGCTTCGGTCGGTGCGGGGACACGCGTGCTCGAGATCGGTACGGGCTGGGGAGAGCTGGCCATCAGGGCAGCCCGGCGCGGAGCGCACGTGGTCTCAGTGACCCTGTCCAGCGAACAGAAGCAACTGGCGGAAGAGCGCATCGCAGAGGCCGGGTTCTCCGGGCAGGTCAGGGTGGAACTGAAGGACTACCGGGCGGTGGAGGGAGAGTACGACGCCATCGTGTCGGTGGAGATGATCGAAGCCGTCGGGCACGAGTACTGGGGTGTCTACTTCCAGACGATCGACCGGCTTCTCGCTCCCGGAGGGCGCGTTGCCATCCAGGCGATCACCATGCCGCACGAGCGGATGATGGCTACCCGCCGTTCCTACACCTGGATCCACAAGTACATCTTCCCCGGCGGTTTCATACCTTCCGTGCGCGCTATCGAGGACATCACGGACCGCTCCACCAGCCTGCGCGTGCGCGAGCGGCTGTCGATGGGAGACCACTACGCACAGACCCTCCGGCTGTGGGAGGAGCGGTTCCTGGCCAACAGCGCGGAGGTTGAGGACCTGGGTTTCGACGAGGTATTCCAGCGGATGTGGTTGTTCTACCTTTGCTACTCGCGCGCCGGTTTCCAGGCCGGCTACCTCGATGTCCAACAGCTGATCTTCGACCGCCGTCCCTCATGAGGAGTTCCCAGTGACCAATACGCAGCAGGACCGGCAGTCCGCAGGCATCAACCGGAACGTGGCGCCGGCCATCGCACGCATCCTGGAACCGATAGTGGGCGGAGAGCTTCCCGTACGCCTGAGCGCATGGGACGGGAGCGTTGCCGGTCCGGCTGGAGCGCCCGAAGTCCAGCTGAACAGCGCCGACGCACTGCGACGCATCCTCTGGAGCCCGGGAGAACTTGGGGCGTCCCAGGCCTACGTCACGGGAGAACTCGACGTTCCGGGCTCACTTGAGGGCGCGCTCACCCACCTGTGGACAGTGGTGGGAAACCGTGGCCTCTCAATGCCGAAGCTGACTCCCCAGCTGCTGCTCCAACTCGGGAAGCTCGCCCGGGACCTCGGCGTCCTGGGCGGACCCCTTCCCGCACCGCGGTCGCAGGCGAAGATCACGGGGAAACTGCACAGCCTGCTGCGGGACCGCGCGGCCATCAGCCACCACTATGACCTCTCCAACGACTTCTACCAGTTGATCCTGGACCGCCACATGGCGTACTCCTGCGCCTATTGGCGCTCCGAGGCACCCGACTACACGCTGGAAGACGCACAGCGGGACAAGCTGGACCTCGTGTGCCGCAAGGTTGGCCTCGACACAATGTCCAACCAGCGGTTCCTTGACGTGGGCTGCGGTTGGGGCTCACTCAGCCTGTACGCTGCGGAGCATTTCGGCGCGAAGGTCACGGGGGTGACCATCGCGAAGGAGCAGAAAGCCTTCATTGACCGGCGCATCGCCGAGCGGGGACTCGAGGACCGTGTGGAGATCCGCTTGCAGGACTACCGCGACGTGGCAGACGGGCCATACGACGCCGTCGCGTCACTGGAGATGGGGGAACACGTGGGGGAGTCGAACTACGGCGTCTACACGTCCACGCTGTTCCGGAACGTGAGGCCGGGCGGGAAGGTACTGATCCAGCAGATGTCACGCTCCGGCCGGCATCCCGGCGGGGGACCGTTCATTGAGTCCTTCATCGCACCGGACATGCACATGCGCCCGATCGGGGACACCGTCAACCTGATCGAAGGAGCCGGGTTTGAAATCCGGGGCGTCGAGGCTATGCGGGAACACTACGTCCGCACCATCGCTGCCTGGTTGGACACCTTTGAATCCAACTGGGATGAGGCCGTAGCGATGATGGGCGAGGAAGTGGCCCGGGTGTGGCGGCTCTACCTGGTGGGTGGAATGATGACCTTCCGGGACGGGCGCATGGGCGTTGACCAGATCCTGGCCCGGCGCCCGGAGTAGACAGTCCAGGCCTTCGATTTCCCAGGTCAGCCGCGGAGTGCGGCGGCCTCGCTGAGCCAGCGGGCGTAGCGTGCCCACGGGTCTTCAACGCCCGCGGCGAGCTCGGCGATGTGATCTTCGAGGACCGGCGCGACACTGAACCATTCGGAGCGTTCCAGCCGCAACTGCGCAAACTGCTGATGCCGCCGTCGTTCCACCAGCCTGTCCCCGCGCTCGAACGCGAGTACGTCATCGTGCCACAGTCTGGCGAGGCGTTGCCGGGGATTGGCGGTAGTGCCGATCTTGATCCGGTTCCGGAAGCGGATGTAGTAGACCACATCCACCCTGGGCGGAGGCAGCCCTTCGTCAAGGACATCGCCCAGCTTCCACTCGCAGGTCCCACAGACCCAGGCCGAGGGATAGCGCACACCGATCCGCGATCCGCACCCAGGACAAGCGGACGGCAGTGAGTCTGCGGTGCCCACCTCGGTACCCGCCCATTCAACGACGACGGCGACATGAGCCGCGCAGAGTGCGAACGGCGAATCGACCGCCGGACGGCCGCAGGGATGGCCGCCGTCGTCGGGAATAACGCAGGTGTTCTGCTTCTTATAGTGTTCGAACACAGGTTCGATTCTGCCCTACACTTGGTGGACCTCGCAATGGGTGCCGCGGGCCGGAGTCGATCCTCGCGACACGCCGAAGTTTGCGCGACACGCTCACAAAGTTTCTGTGCACTGAACGCTCCACAGGCTGTGGACCGGGATGGGTGGAACCGCGGATTTGAGCGCTTCCGCAGGCCTGGAAGGTGTGGATTACCTGTGGACTAACAGGCGGGTAAATGACATACTTGTAATACATCATCTTGGGGTCGGCGCCACTGCGTTGCACTAGATGTAGTATCTAGATATCGAAAACTTGCTGGCGAGGCAGTCTGGCGCATCACCTGAAGATCTTCGGAAGATGTGCGGCTTGAAGCCCACCAACATTCGCCGAATAGCAGCACTTCACAAGGGGAGTTAGGGACATGACCGTCACGGTTTACACCAAGCCAGCATGCGTACAGTGCAACGCCACCTACCGGGCTCTGGACAAGAAGGGCATCGCCTACCAGAGCGTCGACATCTCGCAGGATCCGGCGGCGCTGGAGCGGGTTCGCTCGCTCGGGTACATGCAGGCTCCCGTCGTCATCACTGACGAGGACCACTGGTCCGGATTCCGCCCTGACAAGATCAACGAGATCGCCCAGGGCGCTGTTACTTCAGTCGCCTAGAGCCCGCTGAAGCCACACCTACTCGCGAGGGGCGGATGCGGTCGGTATGACAACGTCAACCATCGATCGAGGCACAAGCGCACAGGCAACTGGGGGTGCGGTGGACACTGACGCAGCGTTGATCTATTTCTCGTCGACGTCGGATAACACGCATCGATTCGTCAGCAGACTGCCTGTCCGGTCGGCCCGCATTCCGCTCCTCACCAAAGATGACACGCTGTGCGCACACAGCCCGTACGTCCTGATCCTGCCGACCTACGGTGGGGTCAACGGAAACGGTGCGGTGCCCAAGCAGGTCATCAAATTCCTCAACGTCGAGGAGAACCGCGCGCTGCTTCGAGGCGTCATCGGCGCCGGAAACACCAACTTCGGGGACACCTACTGCCTGGCTGCGGACATCGTGGCCGCCAAGTGCGGTGTTCCCGTTTTGTATCGATTTGAGCTCATGGGAACGTCCGAGGACGTTGACCGGGTAACCCAAGGATTGGAAGAGTTTTGGACATGACCGTCGCTGAAACAGAAGCCCCCGCACTTCCCGAGCGTTTCAACGGGCTCGGCTACCACGAGCTGAACGCGATGCTCAACCTGTACGGACCGAACGGGGAGATCCAGTTCGAGGCGGACAGAGAAGCGGCGCACCAGTACTTCCTGCAGCACGTCAACCAGAACACCGTGTTCTTCCACGACCTCGAGGAACGCCTCGACTATCTCGTGAAGAACGAGTACTACGAGCGCGAAACGCTCGACCAGTACACGATGAACTTCATCCGCGGCCTTTTCGACCGCGCGTACTCCAAGAAGTTCCGGTTCGAGACGTTCCTCGGCGCGTTCAAGTTCTACACCTCGTACACACTGAAGACGTTTGACGGCAAGCGTTACCTGGAGCGCTACGAGGACCGCGTGTGCATGGTCGCCATGCACCTTGCGCGGGGTGACGAGGAACTTGCCGGCCGCATGGTGGACGAGATCATTGAGGGCCGTTTCCAGCCCGCCACGCCGACGTTCCTCAACGCCGGCAAGCGTCAGCGCGGCGAATTGGTTTCCTGCTTCCTGCTTCGCATCGAGGACAACATGGAGTCGATCGGGCGCTCCATCAACTCGGCGCTCCAGCTGTCCAAGCGCGGCGGCGGCGTGGCTTTCGCACTGACCAACATCCGTGAGGTCGGTGCACCGATCAAGCAGATCGAGAACCAGTCCTCCGGCGTCATCCCGGTCATGAAGCTCCTCGAAGACAGCTTCTCCTACGCTAACCAGCTCGGCGCCCGCCAGGGTGCCGGGGCTGTCTACCTGCACGCGCACCACCCGGACATCAACCGCTTCCTGGACACCAAGCGTGAGAACGCGGACGAGAAGATCCGCATCAAGACGCTGTCCCTCGGCGTTGTGATCCCGGACATCACGTTCGAGCTGGCGAAGAAGGACGAGGACATGTACCTGTTCTCGCCCTACGACGTCGAGCGCGTGTACGGCATGCCGTTCTCGGATGTCTCGGTCACCGAGAAGTACTACGAGATGGTTGATGATTCGCGGATCAAGAAGACCAAGATCAAGGCCCGCGAGTTCTTCCAGACCCTCGCGGAAATCCAGTTTGAGTCCGGCTACCCGTACATCATGTTCGAGGACACCGTGAACCGGGCCAACCCGATCGACGGCAAGATCATCATGTCCAACCTGTGCTCGGAGATTCTGCAGGTTTCCCAGCCCACCACCTACAACGATGACCTTTCCTATGCGGACACCGGCAAGGACATCTCCTGCAACCTGGGCTCGCTGAACATCGCGAAGACCATGGACTCGCCTGACTTCGGCAACACCATCGAAACGGCCATCCGTGCGCTGTCGGCAGTGTCCGACATGTCCCACATCAGTTCGGTGCCGTCGATCGCCAAGGGTAACGATTCCTCGCACGCCATCGGGCTCGGTCAGATGAACCTGCACGGCTACCTCGCCCGGGAGCGCGTGCACTACGGCTCCGAAGAGGGCCTGGACTTCACGAACATCTACTTCTATTCGGTGGTTTACCACGCCGTGCGGGCCTCGAACCTGCTGGCGAAGGAGACCGGGCAGACGTTCGGCGGCTTCGAGAAGTCCAAGTACGCCAGCGGTGAGTTCTTCGACAAGTACACCGAGCAGGAATGGGTTCCACAGACTGAGCGGGTCGAGGAGTTGTTCGCCAAGGTCCACATCCCCACGCAGGAGGACTGGCGTGAGCTGAAGGCCACCGTCATGGAGCACGGAATCTACAACCAGAACCTGCAGGCCGTGCCGCCCACGGGCTCGATCAGCTACATCAATAACTCGACGTCCTCCATCCACCCGGTGGCCGCGAAGATCGAGATCCGCAAGGAAGGAAAGATCGGGCGCGTCTACTACCCGGCACCGTACCTGACGAACGACAACCTGGATTACTACCAGGACGCGTACGAGATCGGCTTCGAGAAGATCATCGACACCTACGCCGCTGCCACCCAGCACGTGGACCAGGGGCTGTCGCTGACGCTGTTCTTCAAGGACACCGCCACCACCCGCGATATTAACAAGGCTCAGATCTACGCCTGGCGCAAGGGGATCAAGACGCTCTACTACATCAGACTCCGCCAGCTCGCGCTGGAGGGCACGGAGGTGGAGGGTTGCGTCAGCTGCATGCTTTAGTAGCTTCAGGCAACTAAAGTACGACGACGTCGGTGGGCCGGCATGGATGAGCCAGGCCCGCTGTCGTCGTACATTAACTAGTGGAATTAACCGCCCGTTACGGGCGAATCGAACGAACGGGACAAGGGGCCGAAATGACCGAGAAGGTTAAGTTGCTGTCGCACGTTGAGGCGATCAACTGGAACCGTATCCAGGACGACAAGGATGTCGAGGTCTGGAACCGCCTGGTCAACAACTTCTGGTTGCCCGAGAAGGTGCCCCTGTCCAACGACGTGCAGTCGTGGAACACGCTGACGCATGACGAGCAGCAGCTCACCATGCGGGTGTTTACGGGTCTGACCCTGCTGGACACCATCCAGGGCACCGTTGGCGCCGTCTCCCTGATTCCGGATGCGGTGACGCCGCATGAGGAAGCGGTGTACACCAACATCGCGTTCATGGAGGCTGTGCACGCGAAGAGTTACTCGTCGATCTTCTCGACGCTGTGCTCCACCAAGGAGATCGACGACGCGTTCCGCTGGTCCACGGAAAATGAGTACCTTCAGAAGAAGGCTCAGATTGTCATGGATTATTACCGCGGTGACGATCCGCTGAAGCGCAAGGTCGCCTCGACGCTGCTGGAGAGCTTCCTGTTCTATTCCGGCTTCTACCTGCCGATGTACTGGTCCTCGCGTGCCAAGCTGACGAATACCGCAGACCTGATTCGCCTGATCATTCGCGACGAAGCTGTGCACGGCTACTACATTGGGTACAAGTTCCAGCGCGGGCTGGAGAAGGCTACGCCGGAGAAGCGCCAGGAAATCAAGGACTACACGTTCGAGCTGTTGTTCGAGCTGTACGAGAACGAGGTCCAGTACACCCACGACCTGTACGACGGCGTGGGGCTGGCGGAGGACGTCAAGAAGTTCCTGCACTACAACGCCAACAAGGCACTGATGAACCTTGGGTATGAGGCAATGTTCCCGTCCTCGGTTACTGACGTGAACCCGGCGATCCTGTCGGCGCTGTCACCGAATGCGGATGAGAACCACGACTTCTTCTCGGGCTCGGGCTCGTCCTACGTGATCGGCAAGGCCGTCAATACTGAGGATGAGGACTGGGACTTCTAGGGGCCATGATCTAGCCCGGCCCAAAGGATAGAAACGGTCATCAGTCGCTTTGCTTGTTTCTTGAACTCTTCCGATGTGGAGCAGATCGGGTACTGAATCCGCTCTGCCTTCGGCGGAGGGTACCGTCCGGACGTCGCCGCGGCGAGGGCGTACGGCCGTTGTCCAGCGGCGCCCGTAGGGAGCCATCCACTCCGAGAAGGTCAGGGCCGGATCGACCGGAGCGGGCTCCCGCGTGACAGCGAGGATATCAAAGGTTCTGAAGCCAACGTTCTGCCCGTCGATGCCCCAGGGCGGACCGAAATGTAGTTCGTCCAGCACGCGCCGAACTCACGCCGCTTTGCCTTCGCGCGGTCGTGCCTGCGAAGACTGCCTTGTAGAGCTACTGGATGCAGCTACGCACCTACGGCGTCTGGACGACTTTGAAGATCTCGTCCGCAATCTCCGCCACCGTGTTCAGGGAGGTGCTACGGGCGATCTTGTCGACCAAGGAGGGCGACTGCCTGGCGATCTCGTCTCGAGAGATCTCGTGCCAGATCGGCAGCATCCGCTGGTCGCCGCTCACGCTCATCCCCACGATCCCGTCCAGCTCGTACTGCGGCCACCCCTTGGCGAAGAACGACTTGGACAGGATGACAACACCGAACGTGCTATGGGCGAGCCCGTAGTCGATCTTGCGGCGCAGGCTGTCCCCGATACGCAGCTCGGTCTTGTCGAGCCATACCTTGAGCCCGCGGGCTCGCAACTCTTCGGCGAGCGGCTCCGCGACCGCCTCCTTGTCCTCACCGGCATGGGAGATAAACACGTCCCAAGTCTCGCCGTTGTCGTCCGGCACGATAGGAGGACGCTCGTGGCGGATACCACTCAGGGACTGGAGTGGGGCGGACTTCGCGGTAGGCAGTGGCGGCGGATCTCACCTCTACCGAGTGCCGGACACTGGTGGCTTTGAGCCCCATGAGATCGATCGTCAGGTACCAACTGCCGGTGCGCGGTATGTGGATACGGAATGGTGTCTTCGTGACCAGACCACCGCTGTAGCGGTGGCTTCGTCCATTCTTATAGGCGTTGAGGTTGGTGCTGTCCATGAGGCGGACGTTGGCCGCCTTGCTCAGGCTGACGACGACAATGGAACCTTTCTCCAGCCGGTTCCAGTGGTACTTGAAGAATTTCGCTCCTGCCATGACGTTACTTCACCGAATCTGCTCGAGCAGCAGGCGGAGGCGCGTGGCGCCTCGGTCTGAGATTCCCTTGGCCATGACGTAGGACACCGCTTGCTCCGGAGCGAGTTGACCTGCCCGGACGTGATGTGCAAGATGATTGCGGGCGTGCTTCTTCTCGTGTGACCCGGTTCAGCCGTTGTTGCCACCGAAGAATAGCGCGTGGTCAAGGTCGGCCTTTACGTCATCGGACAGGTTGCTGGCGTTGGTACTGCCGTCCAGCAGGTTGATCGCACCGGAGTCGGACGCCCACTCGGCCAATGGGAAGCTCACGGTCTCGACCACGGCGAGCGAGTACCCGCGAGCCAGGTTGAGAGCGAGCTTCAAGGTCCGCTCGTCCGGCACGTAGGCCAGCACCGGACCACGTTCGAACCGCTCCTTGCCCTGCGGCGTGGCCTGACCACCCTCCCGAGCGATCTGTTCCAGGCTCTCGATGCCCCGAGCGTTCTGGAAAGTGTTGGTCACCAGCAGTACCTTGACGCCCTCGGCCTCGCTGCGCTCCCGGATCCAGTCGGTAGCCAGTTCTGCCGCCTCATCCCAAGGACGCTCGGGATCGTCGTCGGGCACCCAGGCGGCGGCCTGTAGGTGGGTCGTTGGGTGTAGGTCGACCACCGTGCACCTTCTTTCATGTGTTGTCGAAGTAACTGCTTCAAGCCTGTCACAAGGCACCGACAGTTTCGAGTGGCGCGCGGCCCCCGCAAGGTTGTCGGCGCGCGGGTGCAGATTTGCCGCACCTGATGGGACGCCCTGAGCGACCCCGCGCACTTATTCCTAAAGACTCGTCCCACGGTCCCAGACAACCGGTCACCAGGCTGACAAATCTCCCTGGACATCACAGCTAATGAAACGTCACCACTTCTCCCGTGTGACTTGCAGGGGTGTACTTGATCCCGACCTGGTAGCGGCGGACCTTGGCCGTGTCGTCGGGGAATTCCACTGGCACGGTGAACATTAGAGCGTTGTTCTCGGGAGCGGGCTCGCCATCACGGGTCCCGCGGATGAACCGCAGGTGGAACATGAGACCGCTCCGGATCTTGGCTTCAATCGCCTGGACGAGTTCCTCGCGACTCAGTCCATCCAGTCCAGCCCTGCGAAAGGAGGCTCTGTGGCCATTGGTCTCGCTCGTCAGATGGTTGAACCGTCGCTCGTCGAGATCAAGCTTCAGCTCTCTGAGCGGGCTCTGCATGCCACCAAGCGCAGTGAGCGTGAGCGCACTGTCTTCGTCCGCCCACTCCGGTATGCCATTGTCCATCCGGTGGTCGAGTAGCACGCCGTAGAGCGGCTCCTCCACTCCGACGAGGCGGAAACCGTTGTCTGTGGTGGGCGGGATGACGTGCGGTGAGCCGTTCTCGTCGGCTGGAACGACGAGCGCATCGTCGTCGCGGATCGCGTACTGCGGAAGCAGCATGAACGACTTGAGTGGAGTCCATGTTGAGCAGTCGATGTACCCCAAGTACGCGGCGGTCGAATCTCGCAGTGCGGCGTCCATCGTGCTGACCTGTGTTCGCGACATATTCGTGAGATAGAGGGCGTAGTACTGTTCGGTGGCCAATCGAGGAAAGTCGTCCGTGCGGACAAGGTGCTCGTCTAGTTCTTTCCAAACCCAGTCCGGCGGCGCATTGAGTATGTCGCCCTGGCTGATCGCTGTCCGATGAGGCCCGTGACGCCAAAGCGCCGGCAACCAAGCTTTCGAGAGTTCGAACCCGTAGTAGTTGCTCCCGACGGCGGTGGAGTCGAAGAGGAAAGCGACCTCCGCATGTGTCGTTCGAGGAGTCAGCGCCCATCGCAGGTTGGTGTACTTCACGCCGCCTTTGGCGAGTTCTCGGGTCGTCTCGCGATGCAACTCGTGAATCAGGTCGCCTACATGTTCGCTGTCGAGGTTGAGCGCTGTTGCACTCGAGGAGACATAGACGTTCGTGTAGTTGTTCAGCGAATGGATAGTAAAAGCGGAATCTGGCGCTTCTATAGGTGCTTCGGACTCGCTGGTCATACGCCAATAGTCTCGCAGAGCGTTCCGCTCTACCAAGTCGGTTACTCGATCAGGAGGCGCCATTGATCTACCGTCGCTGCCCTAAACCGCTCGGTGAGGGACTAGTTTTCGCTTGGATCGCGGCAGCAAGTCCCCCGTGGGTCCACACCGGCATCCTATGCACTTCAAACCGCCGACAAATGGAGACTACGCTACGGATAGCGTTTACTTGGCTGTTCGACAGGCTGTTCGACAGGCTGTTCGAACTCGTATCCTGCTTCGAGACAACGACCGGCTTGTCCTCGGCAACATCATCGGGCGCGTCGTCGATTACGAGTTTCGCTTGAGCGTCCAGCCAGGTCGACTGGGAGTGCGTGTCGAGGTCCAGCGCGACGGCAGAACCAGCTCTTAGTGGGAGGGGCACGCATAGGGCACGGAGTTGCGGACGGGCTGCAGAAGCCGCATGATTCCGCGCTTCCCGTTAGGACTGGGACCTCTAGAACAACGGCCAGGGCACCGCTGACATCCGTCCTCTTGGTGCCGGGAACCGTCCAGCGGAGCGCAACACGGCGCAGCGCTCGGTGAGTGCAGCAATTTCGTCGACGGTGAGCAGGTCCGCCAGGTCTTGGCCGAGTTCACCCTGCAATGCCTCGCTCACACGTTTGACGCCGTCGAGCTCTTCGGTGGTCAGCGGGTCTCCCAGCCAACCCCAGAGCACCGTGCGCAGTTTGGGCTCGCTGTGGAAAGTCAACCCGTGGTCAACGCCGTACCGGTGACCGGTGCTCAGGGGAAGGATGTGGTCGCCTTTACGGTCGGCGTTGTTGACGATCACGTCGAACACCGCCATGCGTCGGAGCGCCGACGTATCCTCGTGGACGAGGGCGACCATACGGCCCTGCTCGTCCTGACCTTCGAGGACCTGCTTCCATCCCGTCTCCGGTACCTCGTCCGCCGCGACGAGGTCCACCGCGTTCTGGTCAGGATCCGTCTCCTGCCAAAGCTGCACCATTCCCTCGCCGAACGGGCCGTCACGCAGCCAGGTGCGCGGGACTACGTTCCACCCGAGAGCCTCCGAGACGAGGTAGGCGGCTACCTCCCGGTGGGCCAGGGCGCCATCGGGGAAATCCCAGAGCGGACGTTCACCCGCAACCGGCTTGTAGACCACGGTTGTGTCGCCGATGCTGCCCAGGAATGTCGCGTTCGACGCCGTCGTGATGCGACCGGTGAGCGTCAGCTCGGCGGTCGCGAGGTCGGGCGCCGGCATCAGGCCTCGGGAATGGCGCAGGTGTGACCGTCGGTGTCGATGGGCTCACCGCAGAGCGCGCAGATCGGACGCCCGGCGCCCACAACTTCCCGCGTGCGCTTGGCGAACGCACGGGCGGTACCGACCGGCATCCGCACCCGCAGCACCTCGGACGCGTCAGTGTCGTCCTCGAGAAGTGCGTCGTCCTCAGCATCACCGTCGGGAAGCGGGTAGGCCTCGATGACGAGCTGCGCCGTCGTCGGATCCCACGCCAGGCTCATCACGCCGGTGCGGAACTGCTCCTCCACCGCCTCGAGTTGGTCATTGTCGACCAGTTCGATCGGTGTGCTCGTGGGAACGCTGAAGGGGTTCCCCTCGAGGGTGATGAGCTGGTCGAGGATCTCGTCGATCTTCTCGGCAAGCTGGGCCGACTGCTGCTTCTCCAGCGCGATACTCACGATCTGCTTTCCGGTGCGCACCTGCAGGTAGAACGTGCGCTGCCCGGGAACACCAATGGTGCCAACGACGACGCGGTCAGGCCAGGCAAACTCGTGAACAGTTGTAGGCATAGGACTATTTTAGGCTGATCGGGCTGATCGGGCTGATCGGGCTGATCGGGCTGATGACGGCGTGTGCCCTGCACCACCGCCCACCGGCGCATCGTCGGAGTTCACAGTGTTCGCCAGCCATGACAGATCCCCGGCTTCGGTGTTGGTTGCGTGGACCGTCGGCCGAACCGCACCGTAGTGCACGATTGAAATTGAAGCCGGACCCGCGCTGATGCGCTGGAACAGGTCGAGGTGCATGCCGAGCGCGTCGGCGAGAATGGACTTGATGATGTCGCCGTGGCTCACCGCGGCCCACACAGCCCCTGGCCCGTGCTCCGCCTCAAGGACCGCATCGCGGCGTCGGATCGCCGCTACCGATCGGGCCTGCATCGCAGCCATGGACTCGCCGCCGGGAAAGGTCACGGCGGACGGTTGCGACTGCACGACCGACCACAAATTCTCCTTGGCCAGATCGCTAAGCGTGCGGCCCTGCCACTGGCCGTAATCACATTCAGTGAGATCGGAATCGAGACTGATGTCGAGCGGGGCGCGTCGGGCGCCCGTCTGGCGCTTGAGGATGAACTGGGCGGTCTCCTGGCACCGCTCAAGGGGGCTCGACACTACGTCAAGGATGGGTACGGCCGCGAGCCGGTCAGCCGCTGCCGCCGCCTGGTCGCGGCCAATTTGATCCAGGCTGACGCCGTCGGCCCGACCGGCCAGCATGCCTGAAGCATTCGCTGTGGTGCGGCCGTGCCGCACGAGAATAACTGTCGCCATCCACCCAGCCTAGCCATGCTCACCCGCCCAGCCCGACGGCGGGACTCACCTCCGGCGGCGGGTGGCCGCCGTCGTCGTCGTGCTGGATCTTCACAGCCCTTGAAGCGCCGATGCGTTGAGCAGTGGGCTGCGACTGGCCTACGGTGAGATCCATGTACCTGGAGAATGTGGTGTTCGACGCCCTTGACCCGCAGCGACTCGGCCGGTTCTGGGAGACGGTGGTCGGCGGGGAGAGGCTCACTGATGAGCATGACGGGTTCGAAACGAGGCTCGCGATACCGGACGGACCAACACTGGATCTGTGTTTCCAGCGCGTGCCGGAGCCACCGTCGGCGGAACCGCGAATCCACCTCGACTTCCACGGCGGGTACCGCCAGGAGCAGGAGGTGGAGCGGCTGATCGGATTGGGTGCGCTCCGGCTCGATATCGGCCAGGGCGAGGTTCCCTGGGTGGTACTGGCAGACCCGGAGGGGAATCCCTGCTGTGTAATGGGGGACCGGCCAGCCTTTGAGGACACCGGGCCGATCGCGGGGATTCCGCTCGACTCGGCTGATCCTGACCGGGACGCAGCTTTCTGGTCATGGCTGACTGGGTGGACGCCCTCGACCCAAGTGCCGCGTTCCCTCCGGCACTCTTCCCGGCGGGGCCCGGTCCTCGAACTGTGTGACGAACTGCGTGCGAAGGGAAACGTGAAGAACCGGATGCACCTCGACGTTCGGCTCGATCCCGGGGAAGACCCAGATGGCATTGCGGTGGCCATTGCAGAGCGCGGCGGCCGTGAAGTGACTGCGCAGCCGAATGGGTTGCCGTGGCGGACCTACCAAGACCCTTCCGGTAACGAGTTTTGCGTGCTGCCGGCTAGCCCGTGACGACGACCGGTGGCATACGGACACAGGTTGTCCGCAATGGCCGCTAATCTCGCTGACATGGCTATTGCACGCTTTCCAACGATCGTTCTTGACTGCCCGGACCCCGAAGCGCTGGCAGCTTTCTATGGCTCCATGCTCGACTGGGAGATCAAAGGAGAGGCGGATTGGGTCGAAATCCGCGCCGACTACGGTCAGGCCATCTGCTTCCAGCAGGTGAACTCCTATGCGCCGCCCCAGTGGCCTTCACAGGAACATCCCCAACAGATGCACCTCGACATCGTTGTCGATGACCTGGACGCAGCGGAAACCGCCGTCGTCGGCCTCGGCGCTGTCAAGCACGAGAATCAGCCCGGTACCACCTTCCGGGTGTTCCTGGACCCCGCCGGGCACCCGTTCTGCATTTGCTCCAACTAGCGTTATTCCGCGACTAAGCGGTTCCCGGCTACCTCATCGGCGGGGCTATCCCGGGAACGGCATGAAGGGTACGTCCGGCTTGCCGTCGCCGTCCTTGTCCCCGTAAGCCCTCATCGCCAATTCGTCGGCCTTCTTCTCACTCCCCTGGATGTGGACGTACCCCTCCCGGAAGTCCTTCTGCTGGGCAGATGCAGCAGCGGCTTGCTTGCGCTCGAACGTGCTTTTCCTGCGCCGGAAAATGGACATACTTGGCTCCCTTCGATCCCGCAGTCCCAACGGCGCCAGGCGGAAGGCCCATCGCCGACATAGATCAAAAATACGCCCGGCCAGCGGGGAAAGCGATAGATGGCGGACGGCGTTGACGCATGAGCCGAGGTGATCGCCAACTTGGTACGACAGGCTTGACATATACCCCTAGGGGGTATATGTTTTCCAGTACCGGAGCGGGAAGTCCGAGCCCCCAATGGGCCGCTTACTCCTTGAAGGTCACCTCATACGGCAATCAAGTCGACCTCCGGAGGAGATTGACCATGAAACATCCCTCGAATGACCAACCGGCATCCGTCGAAGCGGATCACCACACGCATGGCAATACCAGCATGAGAAGCCGGACAGCTCCCGGCGCAGACAAGCACGGCGGCCATGACGCCCACGCGTCGCACGCCGATCATGAAGTGCATAGCCACGGTGAACACGCAGGGCACTCAACGGCAATGTTCAGGAATAAGTTCTGGGTCAGCCTGATACTGGCCGTCCCTGTCGTGCTGTTCAGCCACATGTTCGCCATGATTGTTGGCTACACGCTGCCCGAGTTCCCCGGCTCGCTGTGGATCTCGCCGATCCTGGGCACCATCATCTTCATCTACGGCGGTGCACCGTTCCTCAAAGGCGGCATCGCCGAACTGAAGTCCCGTCAACCGGGAATGATGCTCCTGATCGCGATGGCAATCAGCGTAGCCTTCATCGCGTCCTGGATCACCACCCTCGGCATTGGTGGTTTCAACCTCGACTTCTGGTGGGAGCTCGCGCTCCTGGTGGTGATCATGCTGCTGGGCCACTGGATGGAGATGCGCGCCCTCGGCTCGGCCGCCGGCGCGCTGGACGCCCTGGCCGCTCTGCTGCCGGACGAAGCGGAGAAGGTTACGGAGGACGGAACCGAATCCGTCCCCGTGAGTACCCTTGCTAGCGGTGATGTTGTGCTTATCCGTTCCGGTGCCCGGGTGCCGGCAGATGGCACCATCATCGACGGCGCTGCCGAATTCGATGAATCCATGATCACCGGTGAATCGCGCACGGTCTCCCGCACAATCGGTGAGGTGGTGGTTGCTGGAACGGTAGCAACCGACAACGCGGTCCGTGTGAAGGTCACGGCGGTCGGCTCGGACACCACGCTGGCCGGTATCCAGCGACTGGTTGCCCAGGCGCAGGCATCGTCGTCCAGGGCACAGGCCCTGGCCGATCGAGCAGCAGCACTGCTGTTCTACTTCGCGCTCATCTCGGGCATCCTCACCTTCGGAGCATGGCTCCTGATCGGCAGCCCGGATGACGCCGTCATCCGCACCGTCACGGTGCTGGTCATAGCCTGCCCCCACGCCCTGGGCCTTGCGATCCCATTGGTCATTGCTATCTCCACCGAGCGTGCAGCGAAAGCCGGTGTGCTGATCAAGAACCGAATGGCTTTGGAGCGGATGCGCACCATCGACGTCGTATTGTTCGACAAGACCGGCACCCTCACCGAAGGGCGCCCCGCTGTCACCGCCGTCACCTCAACGGGAGGCGTCAGCGAAGCGGAGCTTCTGGCCCTCGCGGCAGCAGCCGAAGCGGACAGCGAACACCCTGTTGCCAGGGCGATCGTCAACGCTGCGGCCGAGAACCAGGACGCGGGAGCGCTCGGATACCGGGGGAGCGAATTCTCCTCAATGACCGGCCGCGGCATACAGGCAACCGTGAACGGCTCTGCGGTGATTGTCGGTGGGCCGAACATGCTCAAGCACCTTGGCCAACAGACGCCCACGGAGATGAGCGCCACAGTCGCCGAATGGGTGGGCAGGGGAGCATCCGTTCTACATGTCGTGCGCGATGGGGTGGTCGTCGGGGCGCTGCGCCTCGAGGATCGTGTCCGTGGGGAGTCCCGGGCAGCGGTCAAAGCGCTGCAGGACCGGGGCGTGAAGGTTGCCATGATCACCGGAGACGCGCGCCAGGTCGCCGATGCCGTCAGTGCGGAGCTCGGTATTGACGAGGTTTTCGCTGACGTCCTGCCACAGGACAAGGACTCGAAGGTCGCTGAACTGCAGTCCCGCGGACTCAAGGTCGCAATGGTGGGCGACGGCGTGAACGACGCCCCGGCGCTGGCCCGCTCAGAGGTGGGAATCGCCATCGGCGCGGGCACCGACGTCGCAATGGAATCGGCCGGCGTCGTGCTGGCAGGAAATGACCCGCGGTCAGTCCTTGCGATGATTGACTTGTCCAGGGCCAGCTTCCGGAAGATGATCCAGAATCTCGTCTGGGCGACGGGCTACAACGTCCTGGCCGTCCCGCTGGCGGCCGGGGTGCTTGCTTTCGCAGGTATCGTTCTATCACCTGCGGCGGGCGCGGTTCTCATGAGCGTCTCGACGATCGTAGTCGCGCTGAACGCGCAACTGCTTCGTCGGATGAACCTCGACGCGAATCGCATCACCACTACGCCGGCGCAGTAACCGTACGACGGCGGCGACCTCCTTCCTGATCGGGGGAGGTCTAACTCGGAGCCAGGGAAAGGAGGCCAGCCATGTTAGGCAGCCGTTATAAGACGACGCGGCTTCTGGAGCTCCCGCGCGCCGCCCTGACTTTCGCCGGCCTCACCGCCGTGATCGTCGGAATCCTTGCCATGCACGTCTGGATGGGCGGACACGGTCCGACGGCAGCCCATGGCGCCAATGCCGGGCCAGCGTCGGTCATAACCGGATTTCCGACCTCCAGTAGCGGCTGGCACGACGAGGGCCATCTACACCACGAGGACACCGTCCTCGCAAGCATCGATCCCGCTGCGGTCGCAGATCCCTCTGACAGCGGTACGGCATACAGCTGCACTGGCCCCTGCGAGGACGGCATGGCGATGGGCGTATGCGTGCTGGCGCTCATTGTCGTAACCCTGCTGACCTTCCTGCGCCCGGCAGGCAGACCCGTTCCCGGCTCTGCCCTGCTGCGGTGCCTCCTGCGCGTCCGCGTACTGCCGCTCGCAATCCCGGCTCCGTCCCTGATCCGACTCTGTATCAGCCGCACCTGACGTCGGCCTCAGAGCGCCACGGCCCCGGCCGGTGCGCACTGCAACAGACACCCTACGTAGAACAGAAGGATCAGATCAGCATGAAGCAGTACCTTTCCCTCTCAGCCCTGACTCTCGCAGCCGCCATCACTCTCAGCGGTTGCGGTAGCGATGCCGGCAACTCCGCACCGGCAGGCGACGGTTCATCGTCGAGCCAGGAGACAGCCGAGACCTCAACCGAGCACAACGATGCGGACGTCTCGTTCGCGCAGCTGATGATTCCGCACCATCAGCAGGCAGTCGAGATGAGCGAGCTCATGTTGACCAAGCAGGACATCAGCCCTGAGGTATCCGACCTCGCCACCCGGATCAAGGACGCACAAGCGCCGGAGATCGAAACCATGACGGCCTGGCTGCAGGCCTGGGGTGAACCCGTTCAACCTGACGACATGGATTCCGCCGATGGCCACAGTATGGAGGGCCACGACATGGGTTCCACTGATGGAGCGGATGAAGCTGATGGATCGGATGGGGCAAATGAAATGGCCGGCATGTTGAGTGAAGACCAGATGGCCGAGCTTGAAACGGCGACCGGCAACGAAGCGGTTCGGCTCTTCCTCGAATCCATGATCGCCCACCATGACGGCGCCGTCGACATGGCGCAGGATGAGATCGAAAACGGTAAGAACGCTGAAGCGATCGCCCTCGCGGAGGAGATCGTGGAAACGCAACAGGCGGAGATTCAGCAGATGGATGAGATGCTCGCCGACCTCTAGGATCGCCACTGCCGTGGAGGGGAGGCAGCCCCTTCCCTCCACGGAACATCAGGCGAAGCGCGGTCAGGGAACAAAGGGTGCGGCCGCGGCTGTTATTCAAGGCGTGAGCGCATCAACAGCACCTACCCTGGTCTTCGGCAACAGCTTCGCCCGCGAACTCCCCGAGTTGGGAGCTCCCTGGCGGGCCGACGAGTGCAGCGACCCGCAGCTTCTTCTCCTCAACGAGCAGCTCGCAGCCGAGCTCAGCTTGGACGCCGACTTCCTGCGCAGCGCGGACGGTGTGCGCCTGCTGGTCGGCGAAGTGGTTCCGGACGGCGCCACACCGGTTGCACAGGCGTATGCGGGACACCAGTTCGGCGGGTACAGTCCGCGCCTCGGCGATGGGCGGGCACTGCTATTGGGCGAGGTGACCCACGTTGACGGCCGCCTCCGGGACATTCACCTCAAGGGCTCAGGCCGTACGCCCTTCGCGCGGGGTGGAGACGGCCTGGCTGCACTTGGCCCGATGCTGCGTGAATACATCGTCAGCGAGGCGATGCACGCCCTTGGTATCCCGACCACGCGCTCCCTCGCCGTCGTCGGCACCGGCAATTCGGTGCGCCGCGAGACACACCTTCCCGGAGCAGTCCTGGTCAGGGTGGCCGACAGCCACGTGCGTGTGGGTACCTTCCAGTATGCAAACGCAACGGGCCAAACTGACCTGCTCCGGCGTGCTGCCGACTATGCCATGAACCGTCACTACCCGGATGCAGCACAGGCGGCGAACCCATACCTCGCACTGCTCGACTCCGTCATCGCGGCCCAGGCCTCCCTGGTGGCCCGGTGGATGCTGGTGGGCTTCGTACACGGGGTGATGAATACCGACAATATGACAATCTCCGGCGAGACCATCGATTACGGGCCGTGCGCGTTCATGGAGGCGTTCGATCCATCCGCCGTCTACAGTTCCATCGACGACGTCGGGCGCTACGCCTACGCCAATCAACCGGTCGCAGCCCACTGGAATCTCGCAAGGTTCGCCGAAGCGCTCCTGCCCCTGCTCGATGAAGACCAGGACCAGGCGATCAGGCTCGCCGAAGAATCGTTGGCCGGATTCCCCGGGCTGTACAGTGCGGCCTGGACGGCGGGCATGCGTGCCAAGCTTGGCTTGACGGACCATACCGACGACGCCACATCCGCGGACCTGGCCGGTGAGCTACTCACCCTGCTCGAGGAGAGTCAGGCTGATTTCACGTCTTTCTTCCGTGTCCTCAACTCGGCGGCACGGGGAGACGCAGCGCCGGCCCGGGCGTTTTTCCCGGATCCGGCGGCCTTCGATGCCTGGGCCAAGCGCTGGCTTGCCCTCTCGCCCGACGCCGCCGCCATGGATCGCGTGAACCCCGCCTACATTCCGCGGAACCATCTCGTGGAGGAAGCCCTGGCCGCCGCTGGGCGAGGCGACCTCAGTCCCGTTGGCGGGTTGCTCAAGGCCGTGACAGCGCCCTTCGATGAGCGGGAGGGTTTTGAGCGCTACGCCGAACCTGCGCCGTTGGACTTCGGAACCTATCGCACGTTCTGTGGGACCTGAGGACTTACCACCCTCTGATTTCCGGCCGGTTGCGCCGCTGTGGTTGAGTATTGTCGCAGTAGGGCCCTCATGAGCGGGCGTTCATTTCCAGCAGGAGCGAGTGCATCAGGACAATGGCGGATTCCTATTATCGAAACCTCGGAAACGGGCGATACGAAGCAACCATCCACGCACAGGGAGCCTGGAATGACCACGAGCAGCACATGGCTCCGGCATCCGGCCTGCTTGCGCACTGCCTTGAGCGATTTGAGCCCCGTGAGAACCTGCTCATGGCCCGGATCTCATACGAGATCCTCGGTCTGATCCCACTGGACACCGTGGATGTCTCGGTGCGGATGGTCAGGCCCGGACGCACCATCGAACTGCTAGAAGCCGAAATGAACCACGGTGGCAGGACAGCGATCCGCGCCCATGCGTGGCGGCTGGCGGCCAGCGATACGGCGTCGGTCGCCGCTGCGGAGGAAGAGCCGCTGCCCGGACCCGACGACGGCGTAGAGCATGACGCCGTCGCAGAGTGGCCCGGCGGCTACATCCAGTCCATCGAGGCACGCCGCCTGCCTGGCCACCGGCCGGGCCGCGGGAGGGTCTGGCTGCGTACACCGCACCCCCTGATCGAGGGCGAGGCATCGTCGGATGTGGTCCGCCTCATTGGACTCATGGATACGGCGAACGGGATCGCCACACGCGTGCCGCCGGGCCCCGGAAGCTGGGCGTTCCCCAACGTGGACCTTCAGGTTCACCTGCACCGGCAGCCCAGGGGTGAGTGGCTGGGACTGGACACCCGTGTCACGTTCGGCGGTAACGGGATAGGCCTGACCTCGTCCGTGCTGCATGACCTGGAAGGGCCCTTCGGCCGGACCGAGCAGATCCTGACGCTTCGCAAGCTTTCCTGACCGATCATCAGGGAATGTGCGGGGCGGCGTCGTCGTTACTTTCCGGTACCGGCCATTCCAGCGCGTCCGGCGCTGGGCGGTGCAAGAGGAAGAAGGACATCATGGCCAAGGCAGTCTGGAACAACCAGGTCATCGCTGAGTCCGAGCACACGGAGATGGTGGAGGGAAACCACTACTTCCCCAAGGACAGCGTGAAGACAGAGTTCCTCAGGTCCAGCGACATGCGCACAACCTGCCCATGGAAAGGCGAGGCAAGTTACTACAGCCTCGAAGTCGACGGCGAGCTCAACGAGGACGCCGCCTGGACCTACCCGCAACCCAAGGACGCGGCAGCAAACATCACGGATCACGTCGCGTTCTGGCGTGGAGTGACCGTAACCGACTGATCAGTAACGACGAGGAGTGCATATGCAGTATCGAAATCTCGGCAACAGCGGGACCGCAGTGTCAGCGTACGCCCTAGGCACCATGACCTTCGGCGCGGAAGCCGACGAAGCTACCTCCCACACCATCCTCGACGACTACGCCGACGCCGGCGGAAACTTCATCGACACTGCTGACGTCTACACGGCGGGCGCCTCCGAGGAAATCATCGGACGGTGGCTTGCCAAAAGCTCGGCGGCGCAGGACATGGTCCTCGCCACCAAGGGCCGCTTCCCGATGGGCAAGGGCGCCAATGACCTGGGACTCTCGCGCAGGCACTTGCGCCGTGCCCTCGATGCGTCGCTGGCGCGGCTGAACGTGGACCACATTGACCTCTACCAGATGCATTCCTGGGATCCGCTGACCCCGCTCGAGGAAACACTGGGATTCCTCGACGACGCCGTGAGCGCCGGCAAGATCAGCTACTACGGCTTCTCCAACTACACCGGCTGGCAGCTCACAAAGGCCGTGCACCTCGCGAAGGCGCGCGGCTGGGATCAGGCGGTTACGCTCCAACCCCAGTACAGCCTGTTGGTGCGCGGCATCGAGGCCGAAATAGTACCGGCAGCGCTCGACGCCGGTATTGGACTCCTGCCGTGGTCTCCGCTGGGCGGCGGCTGGCTCACGGGTAAATACCGCCGGGATGCGGTGCCCGAAGGCGCCACACGCCTTGGCGAAAACCCCGAACGCGGCATGGAAGGGTGGAAGAAGCGCAACCAGCAGGAGAAGACGTGGGCGATTATCGACGTCGTACTCCAGACTGCCGAGACGCGCGGAGTCAGCGCGTCCCAGGTGGCGCTGGCGTGGGTGGCACAGCAGCCGGCGGTCACATCAGTGATCCTTGGCGCGCGAACGCCCGGGCAGCTGGCGGATAACCTCGGCGCAGCAACGCTGGAGCTGACACCCGAAGAGGTCGCGAGGCTCTCAGAGGTAAGTGCGCCGGATCTCGCGGACTATCCGTACGGTACGCCCGGAATCGAGCAGCGGAGCCGGAACATCGACGGCGGCCGTTAAGCTGGTTCCGGCCATATACGGCGGACCGGTTGGAGCTGCGCAGGAACCATGACTCAGGAATTAACGGGCGCGAGCGCCCCGGTGTGGTCCGTGCAACCTCTACAGGTGCTCTCTGATCCCTCGGCTGGAGCGGCGGTGGACCTCGAGCGCGGTCTTACGCTGCTCCGCGCCGCGGCCGAAGGTCGGCTCCCTCCCACCCTGCGGCTGTACCGACCTTCGCCCACCGTGGCCTTCGGCCAGCGCGATGCCCGGTTAGCGGGATACGCCGCCGCCGAAGAGGCCGTTCGCGCCCAGGGTTTTACGCCGCTCATCCGCAAGGCCGGCGGGCGCGCTGCCGCCTATCATCAGGGCTGCCTGATCGTTGACCACATTGAGCCGCATCCAGACGCCGTCGCCGGCTCCCGGACGCGTTTCAAGCTTTTTGGGGAGTTGCTCGCCGATGCGCTGCGACGGGTTGATGTGGACGCCGCTGTCGGCGAGATTCCCGGCGAGTACTGCCCGGGAGAGTTCAGCGTTCACGGAAACGGCGCTCAACAGGTCAAGCTGGTCGGGACCGCGCAGCGGGTAATTTCCGGCGCGTGGCTCTTTTCATCTGTGATCGTCGTCGAAGGTTCGGCGCCGATCCGCCGGGTCCTGGAAGTCGCATACTCGGCGCTCGGCCTGGATTGGGACCCCGCCACGGCAGGAGCAGCCGAAGATCTCGTACCTGGAACCACAGTTGAGAAGGTGGCGGACGCCGTCGTCGCGGTCTATCAGGCGGCGGCGGGGGGCTGGAGCCCGGCCTCCCGCATGTGACGCTTGCTCCTTCAGTGTCCGCGCGCGATCCACTCCTGCAGGTGGGGCGCTTCCTCGCCGATGCTCGTGGAGTCTCCGTGGCCGGCCCTCACCACCGTGCCGGCCGGGAGGGGCAGCAAATTATCGCGGATCGAGTTGATGATGGTCGGGAAATCGCTGTAGGAGCGGCCCGTGGCGCCCGGGCCGCCGCGGAACAGCGTGTCTCCGCTGAACAGCGTGCCGGCGTCGGGCAGGTAGAAGCAGACTGACCCGGGGGAGTGACCGGGGGTGTGGATCGCCTGGAGCGTGACGCCGGCAATGTTGAAGGTGTCGCCGTCGGCAATCTCACGGGCCGGAGCCGAGTCACCGTACACCGTGTCCCAGAGCATCCGGTCCGCGGGGTGCAGGTAGATCGGCGCCCGTACAGCGTCGAACAGGTCTCCAACGGCGCGGATGTGGTCGTCGTGTCCATGCGTCAGCAGGATGGCACGGACCTGCCGGCCGTTGATCTCCTCAACGATGGCACCAGCGTTGTGCGGGGCGTCGATGACGATGCACTCGGTGTCATCCCCGACGATCCAGACGTTGTTGTCGACTTCCCAGGTGCCGCCGTCGAGCGAGAAGGTACCCGATGTGACCAGATGATCGATTCGCGCAGCCATCAGAACTCCACCACCGAACGCAGCACCACGCCGTCGTGCATCTTCGCGAAGGCGTCCTCGACCTCGTCGATGGAAATTCGTTCAGTGACGAAGGCATCAAGGTCCAGGTTTCCCTGCTGGTAATGACTCACCAGCATCGGGAAATCCCTGGACGGCAGGCAGTCGCCGTACCAGGAAGACTTAAGCATGCCGCCGCGGCCAAACACGTCAAGGAGCGGCAGTTCAAGTTTCATCTCGGGTGTGGGAACGCCAACCAGCACAACGGTGCCGGCGAGGTCGCGTGCGTAGAACGCCTGCCGGTAAGTCTCCGGGCGTCCGACGGCGTCAATGACCACGTCCGCTCCGTTACCCTCCGTGATCTTGCGGATTTCCTCCACCGGATCGGTCTCGGTCGAGTTGACGAGATCCGTAGCGCCCAGTCCGCGCGCCAGCTCAAGTTTCCGGTTGTCGATGTCCACGGCGATAATCCGGGTTGCACCGGCGAGTTTCGAGCCGGCAATCGCGGCAATGCCGACGCCGCCGCACCCAATCACTGCCACCGAATCTCCGCGCTGCACGTTACCGGTGTTGATAGCGGCCCCGATTCCGGCCATGACGCCGCATCCCAGGAGTCCGACGGCGGCGGGATCAGCTGAGACATCCACCTTTGTGCACTGCCCGGCCGCCACAAGCGTTTTCTCGGCGAACGCTCCGATGCCCAGAGCGGGGGAGAGCTCGGTGCCGTCCTCCAGGGTCATCTTCCGGGTGGCGTTGTGCGTGTTGAAGCAGTACTGAGGCCGTCCGCGCAGGCACGCACGGCACTGTCCGCACACGGCGCGCCAGTTGAGAATTACGCGGTCGCCGGGCTGCACGTTCGTGACGCCCTCACCAACGGCGCTGACAACACCGGTTGCCTCGTGGCCCAGCAGGAACGGATAGTCATCGCTGATTCCCCCCTGCTTGTAGTGCAGGTCCGTGTGGCAGACCCCGCAGGTCAGAATGTCCACCAGGGCTTCACCGGGGCCGGGGTCCGGAACATTGATGGTGACGACGGAAGCTGGCCCGTCCTTTTCCATTACCACTACGCCCTTGACGCTGTGTGCCATTGAATACTGTCCTATCGCTGGGTTGTCTCGGACGTTCCCAGCTTAGGCATTGGCGGCGACTATTGTCTTGCGCGAGTCAGTGCCCCGGATTGGTCATGCGGCGACGCGGGCCTTGACCTCGGAGACGGAGGGGTTGGTGGCCGTGCTGCCGTCAGGGAAGATGACGGTCGGAACGGTCTGGTTCCCGCCATTGAGGGATGCCACGAGCTCCGCGGTGCCTTCGACCTCTTCAATGTTGATCTCCTGGTAGCCGATGCCCTGCGCATCGAGCTGTGACTTCAGGCGGCGGCAGTAACCGCACCACGACGTCGAAAACATGGTGATAGTACCGGCGGCGGGTGTGTAGTCCACGGTGCTCCTTTATTTCTTGAGGTCCTTGGCTGCATGTGTTGCGTCGGCATTCACAACGCAGCTCGAAGCCTGTGCATTCCCACGGCTGATTCGTCCAGGCAGCGCGCCTGCTCCGTAACAGCAGTGCCGAGGGCAGTGCACTCACGTAGTCTCGGACTATGCCGAGCCCTCAAACGCCTGACTCCAAGAAGCCCGACGCGGCCAACGCCGAACAGTTGAACGCAGTGCGGATCGCGATCAACGAGGTGGATGAGCAGATGGTGGGGCTGATCTCCCGGCGGGAACGCCTCGTTCGCCGCGCGGGATCACTCAAGCACGACGACGCCTCGGTGCGCGCGCCCGCACGGGTGGAGCAGGTGATTGCCAACGTCCGTGCGTATGCAGAGAAGCAAGACGTTGATCCAACGGTGGTGGAACAGACCTACCGGGCAATGATCGATGCCTTCATCGAATACGAACTGAAGGTACGCAGGCGACCCTAGACCTGGGAATATCCAGAGTCGGCCGCCCTGCCCGGGACGCGGGAAGGGCACGGCTGATTCGCATTGGTTGGCCACCGGCGCAACCGATACCATCAAGGGACCGCGGCGGGAGTGTTGTGCTTCAGGCTCTGCGCCACCCGCCGGTACGGTTGTTTGACCTATTGGATGTTAACCTGTTCGCCCCTACCAAGGAGACCTCACGTGTCAGCGCCCCCATCAGTCACCCTCATCGTCAACGGCGAAGAGCAGCGGGTGACCAGCGGGACCACCGGCGCGGACCTCTTCGGCGAGCAGCGGGACGTCGTCGTCGTACGGGTGAATGGCGAACTGTGGGACCTCAGCCGTACCCTCGGGGACGGCGCAGAGGTGGAACCGGTCACGATCGATTCACCGCAGGGCCTGGAAGTGCTGCGTCACTCGGCCGCTCACGTAATGGCTCAGGCGGTGCAGCAGCTACGTCCGGACGCGAAGCTGGGCATCGGTCCGTACATCACTGACGGCTTCTATTTCGATTTCGATGTTGTTGAGCCCTTCACGCCGGAAGACTTGAAGCAGCTCGAAAAGATGATGCTGAAGATCGTCAACGCCAACCAGCTGTTCGCACGCCGCGAAGTAAGCGAAGCCGAGGCGCGCGAGGCAATGGCGGATGAGCCCTACAAGCTTGAGCTGATCGGCCTCAAAGGCGGCAGCGGCGGGGACATCACCGACGACGACGGCGCTTCCGTCGAGGTCGGCGCCGGCGAACTGACCACCTATGACAATGTCGACCGTAAGTCGGGGGATATTGTCTGGAAGGATCTCTGCCGCGGACCCCACTTGCCGAACACCAAACTCATCTCCAACGCATACGCGCTGACGCGCTCCGCCGCGGCGTACTGGCGGGGCAGCGAGAAGAACAAGCAACTGCAGCGCATCTACGGAACGGCCTGGCCCACGAAGGATGCGCTGAAGGCGTACCAGGAACGCCTCGCCGAAGCCGAACGCCGTGATCACCGCAAACTCGGCAACGAGCTCGACCTCTTTTCCTTCCCGGATGAGCTTGGTTCCGGCCTGCCCGTGTTCCACCCGAGGGGCGGCATCGTCCGCAAGGCGATGGAGGATTACTCCCGCCAGCGCCACGTGGACGCCGGCTATGAGTTCGTGTACACGCCGCACATCACAAAGGGGCACCTCTACGAGGTTTCGGGCCACCTCGACTGGTACCGGGACGGAATGTTCCCGCCCATGCACGTGGATGCGGAACTCGATGAGGACGGCAAGGTGCGCAAGCCCGGCCAGGACTATTACCTGAAGCCGATGAACTGCCCCATGCACAACCTGGTGTTCCGGTCCCGCGGGAGGTCCTACCGCGAACTGCCGCTCCGGATGTTCGAATTCGGCTCCGTGTACCGTTACGAGAAATCCGGCGTCGTGCATGGCCTCACGAGGGTCCGGGGAATGACCCAGGACGACGCCCACATCTACTGCACCCGCGAGCAGATGAAGGACGAGCTCACCACAACTCTCAACTTCGTGTTGGGCCTCCTGAAGGACTACGGTCTCGACGATTTCTATCTCGAGCTCTCCACCAAGGATCCCGAGAAGTACGTGGGCGACGACGCGACGTGGGACGAGGCGACCCGCACCCTCGCCGAGGTTGCGGCAGCATCCGGTCTCGAGCTCGTACCTGATCCTGGCGGAGCTGCGTTCTACGGCCCGAAAATCTCGGTGCAGGCCCGTGACGCGATCGGCCGGACATGGCAGATGTCCACCATCCAGCTGGACTTCAACCTGCCGGAACGCTTCGAGCTCGAATACCAGGCGGCGGACGGAACCCGTCAGCGCCCGGTCATGATTCACCGTGCGCTGTTCGGCTCCATCGAACGGTTCCTCGGTGTACTTACGGAGCACTACGCCGGCGCCTTCCCTGCCTGGCTCGCACCGGTTCAGGTCCTTGCCATCCCGGTCGCGGACGCCTTCAATGAGTACCTTTTCGATGTCGTTGACAAGCTCAAGGCTGAGGGCATCCGTGCGGAGGTGGATATCACCTCGGACCGGTTCCCGAAAAAGATCCGCACTGCCAGCAAGCAGAAGGTGCCGTTTGTGCTGATTGCCGGCGGCGATGACGTCGAGGCGGGTGCCGTTTCCTTCCGCTTCCGCGATGGAAGCCAGGATAATCAGGTGCCGGTCGATGAAGCGCTGAAGCGGATTGTGGAAGCCGTCCGCAACAGGGAACAGTAGCCGCCCATGCATGAGGACGCAGGCGCCGGCGGGCAAGACGCCGACGACTCAGACGTGACGGACGGTTTCGAGTTGCCCGGAGTGCCGGATGCCTTTCAGCGCCTTTGGACGCCGCACCGGATGGCATACATCAAGGGGGGCCAGGGGCAGTTCAGCCGGCAGGAGGATTGTCCGTTCTGCGCAGCGCCTGAGCGTTCCGATGAAGATTCGCTGATTGTGCATCGTGGGCAGAATGCGTACGTGGTCCTGAATCTGTTCCCCTACAACCCAGGTCACCTGCTGGTGTGTCCGTATCGCCACGTTCCGGACTACACGGACATCACGCGCCAGGAAACGGTCGAGGTCGCAGAGCTGACCCAGACGGCGATGCACGCGCTGCGGAGTGTCGCCCGCCCTACTGGTTTCAATCTCGGGATGAATCAGGGCGTCACCGGCGGCGCGGGTATCGCAGCCCATCTGCATCAGCATGTGGTTCCGCGCTGGAGCGGCGACGGTAACTTCTTTCCGATCATCGCGCAGACCAAGGCGATCACCCAGACCCTCGACGAAGTGCGCGGGCAGCTCGCCGCTGCATGGGATGAAGCCAGTGCTGCCTGTTCCAAGGCGCCGGGGGCAGCACATGTTGAATAAGTACACGCGCACGTTCTTCACAGCGCTCTTCACGCCGTTGGCCGCACTGCTGCTGAAGTGGAAGGTAACGCCCGACGCCGTCACCGTGGTAGGGACACTCGGTGTAGCGGGCGGGGCGCTGGTGTTCTATCCGCTGGGGCAGCTGTTCTGGGGCACTGTGTTCATCACGCTGTTCGTGTTCTCCGACATTGTGGACGGCATTATGGCCCGCACCCAGGGCCGCAGCGGATCGTGGGGCAGCTTCCTGGATTCCACGCTGGACCGGATCGCAGACGGCGCCCTTTTTGCCGGCGTCGCAATCTGGTTCTTCCTGGGTGGGGGCAACAGTGCCATAGCCTTGGCCGCGCTGGCCTGCCTTGTACTCGGGATGATTGTGTCCTATGCGCGAGCCAAAGCGGAGTCGCTCGGCTACACAGCGAACGTAGGAATCGCTGAACGCGCTGAGCGCCTCGTTTCGGTACTTGTCGTGACGGGCCTGACGGGGCTCGGACTACCGGAGGTGGTGCTGCTCGCCGTCCTCATCCTGCTCGCGCTGGCCAGCGTCATCACCATCATTCAGCGCATCCGGGCGGTCAGGCTGCAGGCCACAGCCTGATCGAAGTCCGCCCGTCGGTCTGCTGTCCGGGTGCACAACTGGATCGCCGTTACGCGCAGTTGCTGACTGGCGTTTATCGGCCCGGCACGGACGTATCATGGAATGTCATCTTTTCTCTACCCTGAGGGGCCAAACTGTGTCCACTGTTGAAGAAGCTTCGACCACCGCGTCAGTGACCGGCAGCAGCCGCGTCAAGCGCGGGATGGCGGAAATGCTCAAGGGCGGCGTCATCATGGATGTTGTCACCCCGGAGCAGGCACGCATCGCTGAGGATGCCGGTGCCGTGGCTGTCATGGCGCTTGAGCGGGTGCCGGCGGACATCCGCGCGCAGGGCGGCGTATCCCGCATGTCGGATCCCGACATGATCGACGGCATCATTGAAGCCGTTTCCATCCCGGTGATGGCCAAGGCCCGGATCGGCCACTTCGTCGAGGCGCAGGTGCTTCAGTCCCTTGGTGTGGACTACATCGATGAGTCCGAGGTGCTGACCCCGGCCGACTATACGAACCACATTGACAAGTGGAAGTTCACGGTCCCCTTCGTGTGCGGCGCAACCAATCTCGGTGAAGCGCTGCGGCGCATCAACGAGGGGGCGGCGATGATCCGTTCCAAGGGTGAGGCGGGCACCGGCGATGTTTCGAACGCCACAATGCACATGCGTAAGATCCGTTCGGAAATTTCGCGCCTGAGTTCCATGGCTGAGGATGAGCTGTACGTTGCCGCGAAGGAACTGCAGGCTCCGTTCGAGCTGGTGAAGGAAGTTGCCGCCGCAGGCAAACTTCCTGTGGTGCTCTTCACGGCGGGCGGCATCGCTACCCCGGCTGACGCCGCGATGATGATGCAGCTTGGTGCTGACGGGGTGTTTGTCGGCTCCGGCATTTTCAAGGCGGGGAACCCGGCGGAGCGAGCGGCTGCCATCGTGAAGGCCACCACCTTCCATGACGATCCTGACATGGTGGCCAAGGTTTCCCGCGGCCTTGGCGAAGCGATGGTCGGCATCAACGTGGACGAAATTCCGCAGCCGCACCGCCTTGCTGAGCGCGGCTGGTAACCCGAAGCGATCAGTAAAAGGAAGGGGTCGGATGAAGAGTCCGGCCCCTTCCGCCGTTCCCAGACGGTGAATTCCGTCCGGCGGAGAAACCCAACGGCCTATCCTGAAAGCGTGGATAGGCGGAGTTTTCGTGGGGGAGCGGCGGCGCTGGCAATGCTGCTGGCACTGTCAGCCTGCGTCGGTGCGGATCAGGTCCCTGCAGGCAGTACCGACGAAAGCGCGCCGACAGCGAGCACGCGTACGCTTCAATCTCCGCCCGACCCGTCGCCGTCGATCCCCGCCGAGTCCCAAGGCTCGGGCGGAACCCCTGTTCCGAGCGGTCCTGCGTGCCCGGCGGCTGCATGCACCAGCGTCGTCGTCTCAGGGGACCTGCTCCTGCACGAGGCCCTGTGGGAGCAGGCGCGGGCGGACGGCGGAGGCTCCCTCGACTTCGGCGAACTCCTTGCCGCCCAGGAGGAGTACGTAGCGCCGGCGGACCTCGCAGTCTGCCACCAGGAAACTCCGCTCGCTGAGCCGGGCGGACCCTTTTCGGGTTTCCCGGCCTTCAATGTCCCGCCTCAGATAACGGATGCCGTGGTTGAAGTCGGCTATGACGCCTGCACAACGGCGAGCAACCACACAATCGACGCGGGTACAGCCGGACTCAACCGCACGCTGAACACGCTGGACCGCGCTGGACTCGAACACACTGGCTCATACCGCAGCCCCGACGCCGTTGAACCGTTAATCGTGGATGCCGGGGACGCCCGCATCGCCGTCATCACCGGAACCTACGCGCTCAACGGACTGGTTCCCGAGTTCCCCTGGCAGGTGGATTTGCTGGATCCGGCGGCAATGATAGAGAAGGCGCGTCAGGCACGTGCTGCGGGCGCCGATCTTGTCCTCGCTGCAGTCCACGCGGGTGACGAGTACGCCGATTACGCCAATGCACAGCAGCAACAGGTTGCGCACGCATTGGTGGACAGCGGCGAGTTCGACCTCATCTACGGTCATCACAGCCATTCCGTGCTGCCGATTGAGAAGTACAACGGCGTCTGGATCGTCTACGGACTGGGCAATACCCTCGCCGCCCACGTGACCCCCGACATCCGGAACACCGAGGGCATCCTGGCCCGGGCAGACTTCCAACAGAACGACGACGGCGTGTGGCACGTTGAGGAACTTCGCTGGCTCCCAGCCACCTGGAACGGGCCCGGACACCGCTGGTGTCCGGTCGCCGCCGATCAGCTCGAGCAGATGGCGGCAGAGGGCACCGCCTGCGTGAGCGCCGCCGAGGACGTTGCCAGCCGTGAGCGCACCAAAGCCACCGTTGAGTCGATGGGCGCTGCAGAGGACGGCGCTGGGGAGTGGGTGCTCCAGCAGCCATAACGTGTCCGGCACCGACGCCCCGACACGTTTTGTCAGAGCCGGAGGGAAGACTGACTTCACCGCCTGTTGAGGGCGGGGCAGGTCATCCCATGCGGCAACAGGAGGCAAATATGTGCGATATGTGTAACGGGGCAACCTGGGACGAGGTCGTTGAGCAGACTAGAGAACGTGTGGCGCGCAGCGGCGTCCAGCTTCAGTACGTGTACAGCACAACCACCAGTCCACCCGTCTGCTACACGGTCGGCCTTACCGTCCATGGGGCTCCGGAGATTCTGCTGACCGGCCGGATGATGGAAGAGACAGCCGATATGCTCAACACGCTCGCGGACATGGTGGTGAACGGACGGCTGGTGCTGGTGCCTGAGCTGGAGGTTCCACTCAAGGAACGCAGGGTACATCTGGCTCCACTGGAGATTCCAGGGGACGTGCTGCTTATCGCAGATGAAATCTACGGGAAGAAACTTCGGGCGCTCCAAGCGGTTTGGGCAGATGACTCGGACCAGCTGCCGTGGGAGCAGGATGTCGCTGACGTTCTCACCCAGCCACTGTTCGGATCACCGCCGCGGCGTGTGCTGCAGGGTGGCCGATGGCAGCGAATTGATTGATGGCCGTTACGGCAGAACGCTCTCACCGGTCGAGGTGCAGCCACCACGTCTGGCCGCGTCCAATCAGGTCGAAACCCCGCCGGGAGTACAGCTCATATCCCGCCGGGGTGGCATTGAGCGCCAACTCCTTCGCGCCAGCCGCTGCAGCCTGACCCCCGGCAGCGGCCAGCAGCGCTGTCCCGAGTCCGCGACGGCGGTGCTGGGGAAGCACCTCCATGTTGAAGATACCTCCCAGAGTGCTGGAGCCGCCCGCGGAACGGTCGAAGAAGGAATAAGCTGCACCGGCGGCCGCGCCATCCACGCGGGCAAGCGCGTGCCATGCCCGCGCCGGTGCAGCGCTGACCACCGCCAGTTCGGCGGCGAGAACACCGGAGTACTCAGGTACTGCCGACGTAAGCTCCACGCCGTCCGTGCGGAATGTGGAGAGCGCATCGGCTGGCGCGCTCATCCACCAGGGCTGCCACCCGGGTGTGAATCCGAACTCCGCCAGACCGGTTGCACGCACAGCGGCGTTCAGCCAGACGCCGACTGTCTGAACGCCCAGGCGGACCCCCTCGGCCAGGCCCGGCCCCAACCCCGCCGTGGAGATTCTTGCGGGGAACATCAGCATGAGTTCTGAGCGCGCAGGCAGCCAGATCCAGTCGCACTCGTGGGTGGAGAACGTGCGGCCGCCGGTTGCCTGTGCCAGCGCGGCGTACCAGGACCGCTGGAGACGTTGGCAACCGGCGATCGTCGTCATGCCTGTTCGGCCAGGCCCCTGCGCTCAAGAAGCGGCTCAATGCTGGCGGCGCGTCCGCGGAAGGTCCTGAACGCTTCGAGGGGATCAACACTGTATCCACGTGAGAGCAACTCCTTGCGGAAGTGTTCTCCGTTTGCCCGGGTCAGGCCGCCGGCTTCCTTGAACCATTCGACGGTGTCCGCGTCCAGCACTTCACTCCAGATGTAGGCGTAGTACGCGGCAGAGTAGCCGCCGCCGAAGATGTGCTTGAAGTATCCGGTACGGTAGCGCGGCGGTACCGGTGCGTAGTCCACACCAGCCTCACGCAGTGCCTGCTGCTCGAAGGCGAGCGGATCCTCCACCGTGGCTCCGGGGGAAAGTTCGTGCCATGCGAGGTCAAGCAGTACTGCCCCGAGGTACTCGGTCGTGGCGAAACCCTCGCCCCACTGCTGCGCGGCCAGGAGCTTGTCGATCGTTTCCGCAGCCAGGGGTTCTCCGGTCCGGTAGTGGCGCGCGTAGTTGTTCACCACCTCCGGCCACAGGATCCACATCTCGTTGACCTGCGAGGGATATTCGACGAAGTCACGCGGCACCGACGTCCCCGAGAACAACGGGTAGGTGACGTCCGAGAACAGGCCGTGTAGCGCGTGGCCGAACTCGTGGAAGGTGGTGCGCATCTGATCGTAGGTCAGGAGCGTCGGTTCCCCTGCCGGCGGCTTGGACACGTTCAGGTTGTTGACGACGACGGCGCGCGTCCCGGTGAGCCGGGCCTGCTCCACGAAGGAGTTCATCCAGGCGCCGCCGTTCTTGGTATCACGGGTGTAGTAGTCGCCCAGGAACAAACCGAGCTCGGTGCCGTCTTCCTCACGGACCTCCCAGACCCGTACATCCGGGTGGTAACCCTGAAGATCATCCCGCTCATGAAACGTGAGCCCGTACAGCTTGTTGGCTGCGAAGAAGACGCCGTCCTTGAGAACGCGTTCCAGTTCGAAGTAGGGGCGGAGGGAAGCCAGGTCAACATCGAACCGTTCGGTTCGGACCTTCTCCGAGTAAAACGCCCAGTCCCACGCTTCGATGGGGTGTCCGGCCGCCGCCTCGAGTTCCTGCGCCTCGGCGCGGGCATTCCGTACGGCCGGCTTCGCGAGCCGGTCGAGCATCTGGTGAATGGCATCCAGCGACGGCGCGGTCTGGTCATCCGTTGCCAGCGCGGCATGGTTCTCGAAGCCGAGCAGTGCTGCGCGTTCGGCCCGCAGTGCGGCCATGCGGGCAGCTACCCCGGTGGTGTTGTTGGCATTGTCGCGGAAGCCCCTGTTGATCGATGCTTCGTACAGACGCTGACGGGTCTCGCGGTTGGTAAGTGTCTCCAGCGCCGGCTGGGCGGTGGGAAGGATGAGGGTGAGCAGATACCCGTCCGGGTGTCCGGCAGCCTTTGCGGCATCTCCCGCAGCGGCGAGGTCGTCCTCGGTGAGCCCGTCCAGCTCAGCGGGATCCGCGACCAGCACAGCGGAATCGTTCATCTCCCTCATGAGGCGCTGCGAGAAGTCAGTGCTCAGCCGCGAGAGTTCTCCGTTCAGCTCCCTCAGGCGTTGCTGGGCTGCGGGGTCTAGTTGTGCACCGGCACGGACGAAGCGCTGCCGGTACTCCTGGACCAACCGGGCCGATTCTGGGTCAAGGCCTTCCACCGGCACTGCGTTGACCCGCTCGAACAGCAAGCCATTGAGGTAGATGTTGTCTTCGTGGGCGGCCATTTTCGGCGCGATTTCCTGCTCGATGGCCTGAATGCCCTCCGTCGAGTGGGACGAGGAGTTGTTGTAGAACACAAGCGCCACCCGGCGAAGCGCGTGCCCGGCGCGCTCGAGGGCGATGATCATGTTTTCGAACGTCGGCGGTTCGGTGTTGCCGGCAATTGAGTCCAATTCGGCGAGATGCCCGCTAAATCCGGCCTCGAAGGCGGGCAGGAAATGTTCCTCGCGGATCTGGGCGAAAGGCGGCAGCTGGTACGGCAGTGTACTCGTGGTGGAGAAAGGGTTGCTCATGAGAACCAACCTTTGCACAACGGGCGTCACCTCTCCAGCGAATACCGCTTCTTCGAGTAGCTCCGACCTATCATGGAAGCTCACGATCGAGGAGGACGTAGTGGCTGGTCGCTGGCGAACCGCAGGGATGTCGGGGTTGGGAATCATACTGGCGCTGGCGTGTTCGGGTTGCATGGGGGTGGGCGAGGGGCGCACCACCGAGGGAACACAGCAAACGGCCACGACGACGCCGCCGCCTTCTGCAAGCACCGAACCCGAGCCGTCTGCCGAGCCAACCCCCGAACCGACCCCGGGCAAGGGCCCGGACTGTCCCACTGACCGGTGTTTCACGCTCATGGCCTCCGGTGACCTCCTGGTTCATCCCCAGCTCTGGGACCAGGCGGCGGTAGACGCCCGGAGAACCGGGAACGGAACACTCGACTTCGAGCCCCTGCTGGCGGGCCAGCGGCCCTATATCGAGAACAGCGACCTCGCGGTGTGCCATATGGAAACCCCTGTTGCCACCCCGGATGGGCCGTTCAGCGGCTATCCCCAGTTCAACGTTCCGCCCCAGATCCTGGATGCGGCCAAGGCCGTTGGCTACCAGGCCTGCACCACGGCCAGTAACCACACGATCGACGCCGGTACCGAGGGGCTCGTTCGAACACTCGACACGCTCGACCGCCTGGGTCTTGAGCACACGGGTTCCTACCGTACTGAGCAGGACGCGCAGGAACTCATGATCCTTGATGCGCCTGCAGCCAAGGTGGCGGTCATCGAAGCGACCTATGGACTGAACGGGCTCATCCCGGAGTTTGACTGGCAGGTGGACATGCTGGATGCCCCGACGATGATCGCCAAGGCGGAACGCGCGCGGCAGGAGGGCGCCGACGTCGTTATCGCGGCAATTCACGCCGGGGATGAGTACGCGTCACTGCCCAACCAGCAGCAAATCGACCTGGCCCATGCGCTCGCGGACAGCGGGGCAGTCGACTTCATCTACGGGCACCACACCCACTCGGTGCTGCCCATCGAGTACTACAACGACACCTGGATCGTCTACGGACTCGGGAACGGGGTTACGGAACTCTCTCCGGTCTATGACGTCAACAATGAGGGCCTTACCGTCCGCGCGCAGTTCGCAGAGGAGGACGGCGAGTGGACGGTCAGCGACCTGGCATGGGTTCCCTCGGTGATCGTCCGGGATCCCTACCGCTGGTGCTCGCTCGCACCCGACCAGGAGCCGGGCTCCTGCTCGACGGTGGAGCACGAGGAGGCGGTCAAAGCGCGCACCCTGGCGACCATTGAAACGTACGGCGCGTCCGAGGACGGCGCGCACCAGTGGCTGGTGTCCGAGGAGGACTGACCTTTCGGAGAAGACGCTCAGCGCGGGCGGGTGCCCGCGTGCTGCCGTGCGAGTTCGGCCAGGCTGTCGTCAACCTCGCCGGGTTCGAAGAATCCATACTTGCGCGTTACTGCCTGTTCGATCAGGAAGTCTGCGACAGCGGGGTTCTTCGGCAGCAGGGAACCGTGCAGGTAGCTCGCCACGATATTGAGGTGGCGCGCGCCCTCGTGGTTGTCGGTCGAGTTGTTGCCCTCACCCTTGGTCACCGTGGCCAGTGGTTTTACCCCCGGGCCCAGGAACGTCTGGCCACTGTGGTTTTCATAGCCGTGGATGTCACCGAATTCCTCGCTGCGGGCCACCACATTGCCGATCAGGCGTTTGTCGCCGCCGTGCGTTTCAATGTCCAGGACGCCGATGCCCGGAATCAGTGTGCCGTCGTGTGTCTTGAAGAACCTGCCGAACAACTGGTACAGCCCGCAGATCGCAAGCATCGGGGTTCCGTCCTCGGCGAGGGCACGCAGGTGTGCAGCGTTGGACTGAAGATCCTGCTGGATCACCACCTGGCCACTGTCCTGACCGCCCCCGCCGATCAGGAGGTCCACCTCGTCCGGGAAGGTATCACCGGCGTTGTGCTCGAGAAGCACGGCGTCGTAGCCGTGCCAGGCCAGGCGCTGGTTGAGCACAAGAACGTTGCCCCAGTCGCCGTAGATGTTCATGTCCCGCGGATAGAGCTGCAGGATGCGCACAGTTCCCTTGCTTGGAAGCTGTTCATTCGAAGTGTTGCCGGTAGTCATGACACCACTTTCACGTCGGTGATTCTGGAAAGGCCCCGCCGGATGGCGAGCATCGCGGTGTAGGTGCAGAAGATCCGCTTCGGACGGCCCTGGGCGCTGCGGATGAACGTTCGCAGAGCCGACCCGGTGTCGGTTTCCACTGCTCGGGCGGGAACGTCGTCGTACTTTAGCCGGAGCGCCATGTCGTAGGCGCGCACACCGCTGACCATGTCAACGCCGCCGTCCTTCAGGCTGTCGAAGTCCACATCCCACAGCCAGGACATGTCACGGCCGTCAGCGTAATTGTCATTGATCGCGATCATGGTGGCGTATCCGGCTGCGTCGAAGGACTTCAGGCCGAGGCGGAACCCGCTCGGGTTCTTCACGAGAACCAGTTCCAGCGGCTGCCCGTCCACCACGAGCGATTCGCCGCGCCCGAATGCCGGCTCCACAGCGGCAAGGGACGCCAGCAGCGGTGCGCGCTGGACATCGCCGCCCATGATCACCCGGGCAGTAGCGAGCGCAGCGGCGGCGTTGAAGATGTTGTAGACCCCGCGCAGGCTGAGGTCCACGGTGCTGGTTTCACCGTCCATCGTGAGTGAGGCAGTGTTCCCGTCCACCGTTTCCAGTACGACGTCGGCGGGCAAGTCCGATGCGGGGGCGGTGCCGGTGGCGCCGCGCAGTTCGTCGTCGCTCGGGAAGGTTCCCCGAAGCGATTCGTCCAGGCCGAAGTAGGTGATCGCTGTCCGGGGTATGGCTGAGGCGATCGAAGCGACCCGCGGATCCTCCCTGTTCAGAACCACGGTGCCCGTTGTCTTGCGCGCTATCTGCTCCAGTAGCCGCGTGGTTTTGTCGATCTCGCCGAAGCGGTCCAGCTGGTCGCGCAGCACATTCAGCAGCAGGCAGTGCGTAGGCGGAACGAGGTTGACGAAGTGCACCGCGTGGGCTTCATCGAGTTCGAGCACCGCGACGTCGGCGTCGAGGCGCCCGCGCAAGTCCACCTCGCCAAGGAGGGCCGCAGCCACACCCCGCGTGAAGTTGCTGCCGGTCCGGTTGGTGAAGACCTTCAGCCCCTGGCCCTGCAGCAGCTCGACCACCATCTTGGTGGTAGTGGTTTTCCCGTTGGTGCCGCTGACGACGACAACGCCCCGTGGCAGGTTCCGCAACGCCCTGGCCATGAATCCGGGGTCGATCCGCTCAACAACGAGGCCGGGAAACGCGGAGCCGCCGCCGCGCAGCCGGGAAGCGGCGCGAACCGCTTTGCCCAGGGGGACGCTCAAGCTAGACAGGGCAGACATAGGTCCTAACTTATCGCGGTTTGGAACCTGTCCGGGCATGGCACCCGAGAATGCCGTCGTCGTTGGCATGGTTGGTCATGACGCCGATTCGGCGCATGAGAGGGGTGCCAACCTAGAATGGAGCGGTGACTTCCACCAACCCATTGCCCGGCTCGCCCGTGCGCGTCGGCGTCCTGGCCGTGCAGGGCGACGTCCGCGAACACATCCGTGTGGTCGAAAAGCTCGGCGGGAGCGCAGCGGCTGTGCGTCGGCCCGGTGAGCTGGCGGAGCTCGAAGGGCTCATCATCCCGGGCGGCGAATCCACCACCATGGACAAACTGACCCGCGCTTTCGAACTCGCCGAACCGCTGCGGGAGATGATCCGTGGAGGGTTCCCCGTCTACGGTTCCTGCGCGGGCATGATCATGTTGGCGGATACCATCGCTGACGCAGCTCTCGACCTGCGGGGAAACCCGCAGCAGACACTGGGCGGACTGGACATAGTGGTGCGGCGGAACGCGTTCGGTCGGCAGCGTGAATCCTTCGAAACGGACCTTGACTTCGCCCAGCTCCCGGGGAACGGCGAGCCGGTCCGGGCGGTGTTCATCCGCGCCCCCTGGGTGGAGAAAGTGGGGGAGTCCGTTCAGGTCCTCGCGCAGGTTGACGCGCCGGATACCCCGCCGGCTGAACACGGGGCTGAACAGGCCGGGGCAAAGCCGGTAGCTAGAATTGTTGCAGTTCGCTCTGGAAACCTGCTCGCAACGAGCTTCCACCCGGAGGTCACTGGTGAGCACCGGATCCACGAGTTATTCCTATCCATGATCGCGAAGAGAAGGGCAGAGCATGTCGGGGCACTCTAAATGGGCTACCACTAAACACAAGAAGGCCGTGATCGATGCCAAACGCGCCAAGTCCTTCGCCAAGCTGATCAAGAACATTGAGGTCGCCTCGCGTGCCGGCGGTGCGGACATGTCAGGCAACCCGGCGCTGGAACTTGCCGTGCAAAAGGCCAAGAAGACGTCGGTGCCCAATGACAACATCGACCGCGCAATCAAGCGCGGTGCAGGCCTCACCGGCGAGGTGATCGATTACTCGGAGATCATCTACGAAGCACGCGGCCCACAGGGTTCAGCCCTCCTCATCGAGTGCCTGACCGACAACAAGAACCGTGCTGCCTCGGAGGTCCGCGTTGCCATTACGCGCAACGGCGGCACCATCGCCGACCCCGGTTCCGTGGCGTACCTCTTCTCACGGAAGGGCGTTATCACCCTTCCCCGGAAGGAGCTGAGCGAGGACGACATCCTGATGGCCGTCCTGGACGCCGGTGCCGAAGAAGTTACGGAATCCGGTGATTCCTTTGACGTGCATTCGGAGCCTTCGGATCTGCGCGCCGTCGTCGCGGGGCTGGAAGAGGCCGGAATCGAGTATGAGACAGATGAGGTTGAGTTCGTACCCTCGATGCAGGTGGAACTCGACGCCGACGCCGCGCGCAAGTTCCTCAAACTGGTCGACGCTCTCGAAGAGCTCGATGATGTGCAGAACGTGTACTCCAACGCTGATCTCAGTGAGGACGTCCTTGCCGAGCTGGACAGCGACGATTAGTCCTTCCACCGCAGGCACCGCCGCGTGAGAAGGAGCACCCCGGAATGACGGTGCGCGTGATGGGTGTGGATCCCGGACTGACGCGCTGCGGACTCGCTGTCGTCGACGTTGAGCCGAACCGTCGGGCCACGCTGGTCGCCGTCGGGGTGGTGGGTACGCCGGCGGACCAGAGCCTTGACAAACGGTTGCTGAAAATTGCGGAGTCGGTGGATATCTGGCTGGACGCCCACGCACCGGCGGTCCTCGCCGTCGAACGTGTCTTCAGCCAGCTCAATGTCAGCACAGTCATGGGTACGGCGCAGGCCTCGGGAGTGGTGATCGTCGCGGCGGCGCGGCGCGGCATTCCGGTGGCCCTTCACACGCCGACCGAGGTCAAGGCGGCGGTCACCGGCAACGGCCAGTCGAATAAAGCCGCTGTTACCAAGATGGTGACGAAGATTTTGCGGCTCTCAACCGCACCGACACCGGCCGACGCCGCAGACGCACTGGCGCTCGCCATCACGCACGCGTGGCGCACGGGCGCGTCGTCGTCGGCACAGTTGCAGTCCGGCAGCACGGGGCTCACGGCGGCCCAGCGCCTGTGGGCTGAAGCGGAAGCAAAGGCCCGACGACGGCGGTGAGGTAGCGCTCCTTCGGTGTGGCGGTTGCCGGAATGCCCAGTGCGGGCCGTACGCTGATTCGTAGATATGTTCGGTGATATTCCACTTCGACCAGCTTGGAGCCGCAGCGCATGATTAGCTCTTTGACCGGAACCGTCAGCCACGTGGACCTGCATTCGGCAGTCCTGGATGTAAACGGGTTCGGAATGCTGGTTCAGGCGACGCCGCAAACGCTCTCCAACCTGCGTGTCGGTAATCAGGCCAGGGTCTTCACCGCTCTGATCGTCCGCGAGGATTCCATGACTCTGTTTGGTTTCTCGGAGCCGGAGGAGCGCGAAGTATTCGAAACCCTGCTCGGTGTCAGCGGCGTAGGTCCGCGGCTGGCGCTGGCTGTACTCGCCGTACATACCCCGGAGGTCATCCGCGTTGCTGCGTCCTCGGGCGATGACAAGGCGTTCAGCAAGGTGCCGGGCATCGGACCGAAGGGGGCCCGGCGAATCGTGCTGGAACTGGCCGACAAACTCGTGCCGCTCGAATCCGGTCCAACCGCTGCGGCGTCGAATCCCTGGCAGGGGCAGGTGCTCGCGGCGATGATGGGCCTTGGCTGGTCCGAGAAAGACGCCGGAGCCGCCATTGACGCAGCCGTTCAGGACTCGCCCGAGGTTGCCGCCGCCGGCAATGTGGGGTCCATCCTGAAACTCACTCTCCGGCGGCTCGGCCAGGACGGCGCGCGCGCGTCCGTGCGGTCGTAGGAGTTCACATGGCAGAGAGTATGGAAGGCCACAACGAGCAGCCGCTCATTTCCGCAGCAGTCGATCCGGAGGATCGGGCCGTCGAAGCGGCACTGCGCCCCAAGAACCTTGATGACTTCGTGGGCCAGGCACGGGTCCGGCGTCAGCTTTCCCTGGTCCTGGAAGCGTCCAGGCTCCGCGGCCGGAGTGCCGACCACGTGCTCCTCTCAGGACCTCCCGGACTTGGCAAGACCACGCTGGCAATGATCATTGCGGCCGAGATGAACGCGCCGCTCCGCATCAGCTCCGGCCCGGCCATCCAGCACGCCGGTGACCTCGCGGCGATCCTTTCGTCGCTGACCGACGGCGAAGTGCTGTTCCTTGACGAGATCCACCGGATGTCGCGCCCCGCCGAGGAAATGCTCTATATGGCAATGGAGGATTTCCGGGTAGACATCATCGTCGGTAAGGGCCCGGGTGCCACAGCTATCCCGTTGGAACTGCCGCCGTTCACACTGGTTGGCGCCACCACCCGCGCGGGCCTCCTGCCGGGACCGTTACGCGACCGTTTTGGATTCACGGGGCATCTGGAGTTCTACTCCACGGAGGAACTTGAGCTTGTGCTGCGGCGTTCGGCGATGATGATGGATATGCGCGTAAATTCTGCGGCGTTCGCCGAGATCGCCGGGCGCTCGCGAGGCACGCCGCGAATCGCCAACCGGTTGCTGCGCCGTGTCCGTGACTGGGCGCTGGTTCACTCGGTCGATGTCATCGACGCCCGTTGCGCTTCAGCTGCCCTCGACATGTACGAGGTTGATGCAAAGGGTCTTGATCGCCTCGACCGATCGGTGCTGACCGCACTGGTCACCAAGTTCAACGGGGGGCCGGTGGGCCTGTCCACCCTTGCCATTGCGGTGGGGGAGGAACCTGAAACGGTGGAGACAGTCGCCGAGCCGTACCTGGTGCGCGAGGGGATGCTCGGGCGTACGCCACGCGGACGGATCGCCACTGCAGCGGCCTGGGAGCACCTCGGCCTGGCAATGCCGCCGACAGTGGCAGCAGCCATGCCGGAGGACCTTTTCTCGGTGTACCAGGAGGTCAGTGACACCGGCTCCGGCAACTATCTCGACAACAGCGCCGGATAGAAGCAACGCCTAAGGAGAGGATTGCCCGAAAGTGCTGCACCGGGGCTGGTGCGCGTGTTCGGGGCTATACGGCTTACACTGATATGACGTGCGGCACACCGTGCGGCCATCGTTGTGGAATCACCATTCGGACCGGCCGCACAGGGCCGCGGAAATCGGCGTCGGAATCGCACCCGCTGCGGCCTGACTGCGCTGACCAAATATAGGAACGGAACTTTTCTGTGCTCGCAAATGTAGTTGCCCAGTCCACCGAACAGACCGGTGGCGGATTCGATATCTTCACCCTGCTTCTTCCCCTGGCCCTCGCCTTCCTGATTTTCACCATGTTCCGGAAGCAGCGGAAGATGAAGAAGCAGGTTGCCGAGCAGCGCACGCAGATGATCCCGGGTACGGACGTCATGACCAACTTCGGCCTGTTCGGAACCATCGTCTCGTTGGATGAGGACAACAACAAAGCGCTCATCGAGATTTCTCCGGGTGTGACGGCTACGGTGCACTCCCAGACGCTCAGCAAGGTGGTCACACCCGAGCCTGTAGCCGAAGCGGAGCACACGGAGACAGTGCCCGACGACGCCTCCTCGCTCACCGACTCACCAAACGAGGCGGATCGCCCGGTCAAACCCGAGACAGCCGAAGAAACCGCTGAGCGGTTGAACCGCGAGAACGCCCGCGATCGGAACGACAAAGAGCAGTAGTAGCCGACGCCCGTCGCAGCTGCTGCGGCGGGAATTCGAAGTCTCACGTTTCCAACACGAAGGATTCACCCACCATGGCACCATCCGGACCGGGCTCGGCGGCCAAACGAACACTCGTTTGGCTCGGCGTAGTCTTTGCACTCCTTGCGCTGTTGCTTGGCGGCGGCTCGCTGTGGAGCAACGCCAGCTGGGCTCCCAAGCTCGCCCTCGACCTTGAAGGCGGCACGCAGATGATCCTCGCGCCCCAGGTACAGGGCGGCAGCGAGGAGATCACCCCTGAGCAACTCGACCAGGCGGTCGAGATCATTCGCCAGCGCGTGGACGGCAGCGGCGTAGCTGAAGCGGAGATCAGCACCCAGTCCGGCCAGAACGTCATTGTTGCGCTTCCGGGTATCCCGGACCCGGAAACCAGGGAGCTCATCCAGGCTTCCGCCCAGATGGAGTTCCGGCCGGTGTTGCTCGGCGGGGCCGGACAGGCCCCGGCAGCAGAAACGCCGACTCCGGAGGACCAGCTGCCCACGCCGTCGGCGGAACCCACCGGTGCAAGCGACCCCAACTGGATCACCCCGGAGCTCATACAGGAGTTCGAGTCGACCGATTGCACCAGCCCGGAGGCTTTGGAGCCGGCGGTCGAGCCAGCACCTGCAGACCAGCCGATGGTCGCCTGCGAACCCGACACCATGGGCAAGTACATTCTTGGACCGGTCGAGGTTAGAGGGACCGATATCGAATCTGCGGACTTCGGGATGGCCACCGGACAGGGGGGTCAGTCCCTGAACCAGTGGGTTGTGAACATCGACTTCAATGATGAGGGAACGGAAAAATTCCGTGAGGTAACCGAACGCCTGTTCGCGATCGGCCAGGGCGACCCCAGGAACCAATTCGCAATCGTGCTCGATGGCGTCATCGTCTCCGCGCCGACCACGAACGCGGTCATCCCCGACGGCCGCCCGCAGATCAGCGGCAGCTTCACCGAGGAGTCCGCTGCGGCCCTCGCTGAGCAGCTGAAGTATGGTGCGCTGCCCATCAGTTTCGAGATCCAGAGTGAGCAGCAGATTTCCGCCACCCTTGGTGCAGACCAGCTTCGCCTCGGTATGATCGCCGGCATTATCGGGTTGGTGCTGGTCGCCGTTTACTCGTTGTTCCAGTACCGGATGCTCGGACTGGTCACGATCGCCTCGCTCGTCGTGGCGGGCGGTCTTACCTACCTGGCCATCTGCATCCTCGGTTGGACCGAGAACTACCGTCTATCCCTTGCAGGTGTGGCGGGCCTGATCGTGGCAATCGGCCAGACCGCGGACTCCTTCATCGTCTACTTCGAACGAATCAGGGACGAACTCCGCGACGGACGCGGGCTGGTGTCCGCCGTGGAAAACGGTTGGCGGCGCGCCAAGAGGACCGTCCTTGCATCCAAGGCGATGAACCTTCTAGCCGCCGTTGTCCTTTACTTCGTGGCAGTTGGAAACGTGCGCGGGTTCGCCTTCACCCTGGGCCTGACGGCTATCGCGGACCTCATCGTCGTTTTCCTCTTCACGCACCCCATGATGCGATTGCTCGCGATGACCCGCTTCTTCGGTGAAGGGCACCGCTGGTCCGGTCTTGATCCATCTCGGCTTGGCGTACTGCCGCTGTACCGTGGTGCTGGACGCGTACGCCACAAGCCGGTCGAGAAGCCTGCAGTCGAGCTCCGCGGCCGCAACAAGGCGGCCGCCGGTGAGGCGGAACGCCGCACGACTATCGCTGAACGCCGGCTTGCCGAGCAACAGAAGGCTGCCGGACGGGACAAAGACGCACAGCAACCCGAAACAACGAACGACCACGAGGCTGTCGCCGCCCGAGGGCGCGGATCCCAGGAAGGGGACAACCGATGAGCCGGTTCAGTTTTGCGGAGTTCGGCAACGAGCTCTACTCCGGTAAGCGATCCTATCCATTCGTCGGCAAGCGCAAGCTGTGGTTCATCATCGCGGGCGCCGCGGTGCTGATTTCCCTGTTGATTCCCGTCATCAAGGGTGGGTTTAATCTCGGAATCGACTTCCGCGGCGGATCGGAATTCACCGTCTCCAATGTGCAGGACACCAACGTCGCGGCCGGCGAAGAAGCGGTGACCGGCGTTGTGCCGGAGGCCATTCCGCGAGTTACGAATATCGCTCCGGAGACAATGCGCATCCAGACCGAGCGGCTGAGCGATGACCAGACCCTGGAGGTCAGGGACGCGCTTATCGGCGCCTATGGTGTGACCGGCGAAGATGTTACATCCAACTTCGTTGGGCCCACCTGGGGCGAGGACGTGAGCCGCCAGGCAATCATCGGCCTGATTGTATTCGTGGTGTTGGCGGCTGCGCTGATGGCGATTTACTTCCGAACGTGGAAGATGTCCGTAGCGGCGATGGCCGCTCTCTTCGTGGTCATGGTCACCACCGCGGGGATCTATGCCCTGAGCGACTTCGAGGTGACGCCGTCCGCGATCATCGGGTTCCTCACGATCCTGAGTTACTCGCTATATGACACCGTGGTGGTCTTCGACAAGATCCGGGAGAACACGGCGGACCAGGACGTATCCGTTAAGCGGACCTTCGGTGAGCAGGTGAACCTTGCGGTGAACCAGACACTGGTCCGATCCATCAACACTTCAGTGGTGGCGGTCCTTCCGGTTGCTGCCATCCTGTTCATCGGCGCCATGCTGCTCGGAGCGGGCACGCTCAGGGACCTCTCCCTTGCCCTGTTTGTCGGAATCATCATCGGAACGCTGACTACGGTCTTCGTGGCAGCTCCCATGTACGCGATGCTTCGGATGAACGAGCCCGAGATCCGCAAGCAGGAGAAGAAGGTGCTGCATCGGCGTTCCCTCGAAGCGAAGGGTGAAGAGAGCACAGTCCCAGCCTGACAAGGTGCGCCGCTCACCCCTGAACCACGTTGCCCGGTACTTGAATCAAAGTGCCGGGCAACGTCGTATCCGAAGCGTTCGGCGCCCGGGCCGACTTCGTGCACGCTGAACGTGGACATCGGTGGTGCGGTGAGTGGATAAACTTGGATAGTCAAGCAGGAATATGGGATGTTGAAGCATTGCCGGTTCCGGCTGGAACTGTCAGGGCATAGACGAAGAGGGGTTATGGGTGGCTGAAGCCAGTGGTCCCGGACGCCCGTCCGGAACCGGATCCACCACCGGTCCGGGCGTGGATTCGAGCGCGGATACGGTCCGGCCTGCGGCGGCCACGACGGCCCGTCCCGCATCTGCTCAGCCCGTTCAGGACAATGATCAGGGAAATACCCCGGGACGCCGTGAGCGCACGCGTGCCCGTCTGGCCCGGCTGGCGGGCAGGGGACCTACCGGCTACTCGCCCGTCCTCGAACCTCTCCTGCGTACGGTGCGGGCGAGCAACCCCAAGGAAGACCTCGAGTTCATCAAGCGTGCCTATGAGGTAGCCGAGCGTAGCCATGAGGGGCAGAAGCGCAAGAGCGGGGACCCTTACATCACCCACCCGGTAGCGGTCGCGACCATCCTCGCCGAGCTCGGTATGACGGGCACTACGCTTGCTGCGGCGCTGCTGCATGACACCGTGGAGGACACCAGCTGCACCCTCGATGACATCCGCCGCGACTTCGGCCAGGAAGTGGCGATGCTCGTTGACGGTGTGACCAAGCTGGACAAGGTTTCGTTCGGCGACGCCGCGCAGGCCGAGACCGTCCGGAAAATGGTCGTTGCGATGGCGAAGGACATCCGGGTGCTGGTCATCAAGCTCGCCGACCGCCTGCACAACGCCCGCACCTGGCGGTTCGTCTCGCCGGAGTCATCGGCGCGGAAGGCGCGCGAAACCCTCGAGATCTTCGCACCGCTGGCGCATCGGCTTGGTATGAACACCATCAAGTGGGAACTTGAGGACCTTTCATTCGCTGCCCTCCACCCGAAGGTCTATGAAGAGATCGTCCGAATGGTGGGGGACCGTACCCCGGAGCGGGAGAAGCACCTCAACCTTGTTCGCGACCAGATCGGCGAAGATCTGCGCTCCGTGAAGATCAAGGCAATGATTACCGGCCGCCCCAAGCACTACTACTCCATCTACCAGAAGATGATCGTCCGGGGGAAAGACTTCGACGACATCCATGACCTCATGGGCGTGCGGGTTCTGGTTGATAGCGTTCGCGACTGTTACGCGACCCTTGGCCAGCTGCATGCGCGGTGGAACCCGCTTCCGGGCCGGTTCAAGGACTACATCGCGATGCCGAAGTTCAACATGTACCAGTCTCTGCACACCACGGTGATCGGGCCGGGCGGACGACCCGTTGAGATCCAGATCCGCACCCACGACATGCACCGACGTGCGGAGTACGGTGTCGCAGCACACTGGAAGTACAAGAATTCCGGCGGGGCGCGCAGCAGTGAAGCTCCGGACAACAGCGACATGGGTTGGCTTCGCAGCCTCGTGGACTGGCAGCAGGAAACTTCCGACCCGGATGAATTCCTTGATTCGCTCCGGTTCGAGATCAACGCGCGGGAGGTATTCGTCTTCACCCCGAAGGGTGAGGTCATGGCCCTGCCCGCGGGCTCCACTCCGGTGGACTTCGCCTACGCCGTACACACCGAAGTGGGGCATAGGACCATCGGCGCCCGCGTCAACGGCAAGCTGGTGCCGCTCAACAGCGAGCTGAATCACGGCGACTGGGTGGAGATTTTCACCTCCAAGGCTGAGGGAGCGGGACCAAGCCAGGACTGGCAGGGATTCGTCAAGAGTCCGCGCGCCCGTAACAAGATCCGGCAGTGGTTCACGAAGGAGCGTCGGGAAGAAGCCATTGAGAAGGGCAAGGACCAGCTGACGCGCGCTATGCGTAAGCAGAACCTGCCCCTGCAGCGCATGATGACCCACGACGCACTGCTGGCCGTCGCCCAGGAGCTGCGGCACGCTGACATCTCCGCTCTTTACGCAGCCGTTGGGGACGGTCATTCCTCGGCCCAGAACGTCATCGAGCATCTGGTGGCCCTCATGGGCGGCCATGCGGGTGCCGAAGAGGACATCGCCGAAACAGCGGTAGCCACCCAGCCCCGGCGGCCCAAATTTTCCGATTCCGGGGTCACCGTGCGCGGGGTGGGCGACGTCTGGGTAAAGCTCGCGCGCTGCTGCACACCGGTGCCGCCGGACCCCATTGTCGGATTCGTAACACGCGGCTCAGGTGTCTCGGTGCACCGTACCGATTGCCGGAACGTGCAGGAGCTGCGCGACCAGCCGGACCGGATCGTCGACGTCGAGTGGGCGCCGACCCAATCGAGCGTGTTCCTGGTGGAGATCCAGGTGGAAGCGCTGGACCGGAAGAGCCTGCTCTCCGACGTCACCCGCGTCCTTTCCGAGAACCATGTCAACATCCTCGCCGCGAGCGTGAATACCTCAACCGATCGTGTGGCGCTGTCACGGTTCGCGTTTGAAATGGGCGATCCGAAGTATCTCAGCCACATCCTGAGCGCGGTACGTCGCATAGACGGTGTCTTCGACGTCTACCGGACCACAGGTGCGCAGCGCCGGCTCTGAACTAGCACCGCAACGCTTCCCTGAGGCGGGAAAGCGCACGTGCCTTCCCGGGCACCCTGGCCGAACTCTCCAGCGAGAGAATCACCAGTTCCAGCGGGCACCGTAACTCGGGGATGGACGAGATTCGTCGAAGGGCCTCCACTGCCCAGTCGTCCTGCCCGTGGATGGCAGTATCCAGCGCAGTCCGCAGGGGAGAGGTGACATCGACTCCGCCGATCGTGTGGAGGTCGCACGGCCCGAGTGTGACCTGATGCATCACCGCGTCGCTGAACGGCGGTAAAGCTGTAGTCCGCCGGCGGTGGTCGGTAACCAGGCTGACGATGGCCGGTGCTTGGGCGCATCCGTATACCCACGCTGCGCTTTGGCGGGCCAGCGCTACACGGTGCTGCAAGGCTCGGGGAACAACGTTGATGGCGGACTGTGCCCTGATCGCGGGTGTGGCGGGCTGATCGGTTCGCACATACGAGTTTCCGCAAACGTGGACCATCAGGCCATCCAGCTGCATGGCCTGCAGCTCCACTTCGCTGAAGAGTGTCCCGCCGTGGAAGAGCACCCCGCCGGTGGAGTTCACGGCAAGGTTACGGCGTGGAGGGTACCGGGCCGGCAGCGGCTGGCCTTGCGTGAGCGACATGCATCAAGCTTCCCCAACAGCCGGGAAAAGGGAAAGTCCCGGTTGCGCCGTTGTGGATAACAGTGCAACCGGGACTTCACCGGTGATGCGCAGAATGGGCTAGGCGAAGTCCTGGGCTGACTTCTGGAGCATGTCCAGCCACTGCTTGCGGGCATCGAGTGCCTCACGGGCAGCGGCGATACGCCGTGCGTCGCCTTCTTTCTCTGCTGCTGCCAGATCCTCTTCCAGGGAAGCGATGGTGTTCTCCAACTGGGACAGCGCGCTGTTGGTGCGCGCCTTCGTCTCAGGATTGGTGCGCTGCCAGTGCTCGTCTTCGGCGGCTTTGACGGCGTCCTCGACTTCGCGCAGCTTCGCTTCGACCCGGCCCATATCCCCGCGCGGAACTTTCCCCGCTTCCTCCCAGCGATCGCGGATGGACTGCAGGGCCTTGCGCGCCGCGGTGGCGTTCTTCACCGGCAGCAGTTGGCGTGCTTCCACCAGGAGCTGCTCCTTAACTACCAGGTTGGCCCCGTACTCTTCGTCAATGGCTTCATTCGCGTTCTTCCGCGCGGAGAAGAATTTGTCCTGTGCAGCCCGGAACCGCGCCCAGAGGGCGTCGTCGTCCTTCCGGCTTGCCCGCTTCGAGGCCTTCCACTCATCCATGAGGCGGCGGTACTCCGCGGCGGTGTGTCCCCAGTCCGTTGACGTGGACAGCTCCTCGGCCCGCCGGATCAGAGCTTCCTTGGCGTGCTTAGCCTCCGCGTTGTCGCTGTCCAGCTGGGAGAAGTAGGCGCGACGGTGCCGGTCAAACACGGTTCGTGCGGAACGGAACCGTTTCCACAGGGCGTCCTCGGTGCCTCGCCCCAACCGCATGCCGGACTTCTGTGCCGACTTCCACTGCTCAAACAACTCGTTCATGCGGGTGCTGCTGGCTTTCCACTGCACCGTGGACGGATCGCGTCCGGAGATTTCCTCAGCCTCCGTAACGATTGCCTCGCGCGATTCAAGTTCGCGGGCGCGCGCGGCGTCCTGTTCGGCCTTCTCACCGGCTTCCAGTTCGGTGATTAGCGTGGCGAGGCTGTCCAAGCGCGCCTCGAGTGCCCGGACGTCGCCCACCATCTTTCGTTCAGCGACCTGCTCGCGAAGGTGCGCAGCGGTCTTTTGCATGTCCGTGGACGGAGCTTTCGCGTGTACCCGCTGCTCCAGCAGCGTGACCTGCCCCGCGACGTCGTCGTACTTTCGCACGAAGTAGCCGAGCGCCTCCTCGCGCGTGGCATCCGGATACTGGCCTACCGCGAACTCTTCGCCGTCGACGATGAGGAAGACGTGGCCGTCTTCCTCAACCCGCGCAAATCTCGCAGCCTCGGCCAACGGGGTGCTGTGGATCGGAGGGGCGACGACGGCGGCCGGCGCGGCGGGTCCGCCGGGGCGCGGCGCCATGGCGGCCGGCGTGGGGCGCGGGGAGCCGGGCTTCCCAGGGCGGGGCCCTGGCGTCGGCGTTGCTGCTGTCTCGGACTGTACGGGCTCCGGCGCTGCCGATTCAGCCGTCTCCGTTACCGGTTCAGGGTTTGCCCCTTCTTCAGCCGTCTCCGTTACGGCTTCAGGGTTCGCCCCTTCCAGCTGGGGCTCAGCAACAGGCGCGGCCGGTTCAGCTGCTGCTTCGGCATGCTCATGGTTCCCGGCCTCTGCAACAGCGGCGTCGGTTACGGGCGTTTCGTCGGATTTCTGACTGTTTGTCACCGCTAGAAGTCTTTCGCTCGATGGATGGCCTGTCAGGGCCGTGTCCTGTGGAGTTACCGCAGGGTTAATGAGTCTATCGTCACAGGGGTTGCTGGTGGACCGTCCTCGCCGCCGCCCTCAACTCCGGCATCCGCAATTCCCTGAACCACCTCAAGACCCGAGGTCACCGTGCCCATGATGGTATAGCCCCCGGTGTCCTGCGGGATCTGGGAGTCCTTATACACAATGAAGAACTGCGTCCCGTGGCTGTCTGTGCTTTGGCCGCGGGCCACGGCAATGCTGCCGGCCGGGTACCTGCCGTCTTCCGGTGTATTCTCCACCGGACCCCACTGGTAGTTGGGGTCGGAGGCGCCGTCACCGTTCAGGGAACCGCACTGCAACACGCCCATGGTCTCCGCTGTTGTCAGCCGATGGCAGCTCTTGCCGGCGAAGAAGTTCTCCTCCGCCAGGGACTTAAAGACTGCTACGGCCTGCGGGGCGAGGTTCGCGTCCAGTTCCACGCCGATGTCGCCGGCGCTGGTGGCGAGGGTCCCGGTGAAGACCTCGCCATCGACCGTGGCAGGATCGGGAATGTCGGCGGCCTTGGCGCTTGGCTCGACGGGGTCCGTGGGACTAACGCCGGGTGCATCCTCGAGCACGTCCATCTGCGCAGCTGTCGGGTTGGAGCTGAACCAGAAAAGCTGCAGCGAAACCGCCAGCGCCAGCACCACTGCGGCAGCGACACCGGCGAACAGGCTGTCCCTTCGTCGTCGTTGTACTTGTGCCCGATTCAGTTCGCGCTTCGCCTCGATCTGTGCGATGTGGCGGCGCATGTCGCGCCCTCGGCGGTCGGCGGCCACGATCCCTCCCAAGTTCAGCCGGTGGGTGGCGCGGCGTTGCACCGGTTAGCACGGCACCGCCCAGAGCCCATAAAATGATTGCCGCACACAGTGTAGGCATAGTCGGATCTGTGCTGCTTCCATTTTCGTTGGCCGTCGTCCCGAACCGGATGCTTGCCGGCGTCGTTCGCTAGGAGTTGTATAAATGGCACGAAAGTCGTCGTTGTCCGGATTTCCTGAGTGGCTCCCGCAGGAGCGCCTCGTGGAACTCCATGTCCTGGACACCCTGCGGCGGACTTTCGAGTTACACGGGTTCTCGAGCGTTGAGACCCGCGCGGTAGAGACGGTGGGCCAACTGCTCCGCAAGGGTGAGATCGACAAAGAGGTCTACGCGGTCTCGCGGCTCCAGGAAGAGGAATCCGCCCGCTCGAACGGTGAAGACGCGCTGGCACTGCACTTCGATCTGACCGTTCCCTTCGCGCGCTACGTAGTGGAAAACGCCGGCCATCTCGCCTTTCCGTTCCGTCGCTACCAGATCCAGAAGGCCTGGCGCGGTGAACGTCCGCAGGAGGGCCGGGCACGCGAGTTCACCCAGGCCGACATCGACGTTGTGGGCGACGGTTCGCTGCCGTTCCGCTACGACGTCGAGCTTGCCCTGGTGGTCATCGAGGCCCTCGGCGGGCTGCCCATCCCGGACTTCCAACTGCGCATCAACAACCGCAAGCTTGCCGAAGGCTTCTATCGGGGCATCGGCCTGACTGACACGGCCGGCGTTCTGCGAAGCATCGACAAACTGGAAAAGATCGGATCGGAAAAGGTCGCCCAGCTGCTCAGGGAAGAAATCGGGGCTACTGATGCGCAGGCAGAGGCGGCGCTGAAGCTCGCCTCGATCCGCACCGAGGACACCTCCTTCGTCGGCCTGGTCCGCGGGTTGGGGGTCGCTGACCCGCTTCTGGATGAGGGTCTGGCGGAGCTCGAGCAGGTCATCGCCGAGGCGTCGAAGCGGGCACCGGGCAGGGTACTGGCAGACCTCAGCATCGCCCGGGGGCTCGATTACTACACGGGGACGGTCTATGAAACGGTCCTGGTGGGGCATGAATCGCTTGGCTCGATCTGTTCGGGCGGCCGCTACGATGCCCTGGCCAGCAAGGGCAACCGGACCTTCCCGGGCGTCGGCCTGTCCATCGGCGTCACCCGCATTGTGACCCGGATCCTGAGCCAGGGCTTCGCGGCAGCTTCCCGGCAGGTCCCGACGGCGGTGCTGGTCACCCTCGCGAACGACGATTCGTGGTCTTCGGCGCAGGACGTCGCCGCCGGGTTGCGCAGCCGGGGTGTTCCCGTCGAGGTTGCCGCTTCTGCGGAGAAGTTCGGCAAGCAGATCAAATTTGCCGACCGCCGCGGCATTCCGTTTGTGTGGTTTACCTCCGAGGACGGCTCGCATGAAGTCAAGGACATCCGCTCGGGGGAGCAGGTGCCGACGGACCCTGCAACCTGGACTCCGCCGGCAGAGGATCTCTGGCCCGCTGTGTCGCCGCAGTAGGACCGGTTTACGAGACGTGCCGGCGGTGCACGAGGACGGCGACCGCCCTCCCGCCGAGCCCGACGGCAAGAACCGCCGTCATCGTCAGGACTGAAACCGGCGGCAGGGTGAAGGCGAGCACGAGGCATCCGAGCAGTCCGATGACGTTCAGCGCCCGCGGCGCATACCAGGGCCGCGAGCTGAGCGTGATCGCAGACAGGTTGGCCACCGCATAGTAGATCAGTACGCCGAAGCTGGAAAACCCGACGACGGTCAGTATGTCCGTCACCAGCAGAAGGACAACGACGACGACGGCGGTCGCCACCTCGGCGACGTATGGCGTCGCGTGGCGGGAAGACACCGCGCGGAACATGCGCGGCAGGTCCCCCTCGCGCGCCATTGCCAGGCTCGTGCGTGCGATTCCGCTGATCAGCGCGAGCAGGGCCCCCAGACTGGCCAGGGCCGCCGCTACGGTGACGGCGATTGCTGGAATCGACTCCCCTGCAGGAAAGACCTCCGTAAGCGGTGCCGTTGACTCGGCTAGCGCCCCGGCGCCCAACGCGCGAAGCAGCGCGAAAGCGAGCAGGAGATAGAGCGCGAGCGTGAACCCGAACGCGCCGAAGATCGCCCTGGGAATGTTGCGTGCGGGATCGCGGACCTCCTCACCCATTGTGGCGATCCGGGCGTAACCGGCGAACGCGAAGAAGATGAGTGCCGCGGCCTGCAGCACACCCCACGGGGATGCTTCGAGAGGGACCGGGACTGCGGCGGTGCCGGCGTCGGGCCGTGCAAAAGCAGCGACGATGACGAAAGCCAGCACCGGGACAACCAGCGACACAATGATCCGGGTCATCAGTGCGGTGCGGGTGACGCCCAGCAGGTTGACGGCGGTCAGGGCGGCTACGGCTGCGACTGCGGTGGGCTTCTCCCAGCCGGGGGCGGCGTACAGCCCGAAGGTAAGTGCCATCGCGGCACAGGAGGCCGACTTGCCGGTCAGGAAGCTCCACCCGGCCAGGAATCCCGGCCAGGCGCCGAGCTGGCGGCGACCGTAGAGATAGGCCCCGCCGCTGAAGGGGTGGACGGCCGCGAGCTGGGCGGACGCGGCGGCGTTGGCGTAGGCGACAAATCCGGCGAGGACAACGGCCAGCGGGAGGAGCGGCCCGGCGGCGACGGCGGCTGGTGCGAATACCACGAAGACGCCGGCGCCGATCATCGATCCAACGCCCACCGTCGTCGCATCGAAGCCGCCGAGTTGCCTGTTCAGTGCCTGCGACATTCGCCGGTTCCCTTTCCGATGACTTCGAGGTGGCCGAAGGTGCGTGCGTTCCAACGGTAAACTCGAACGGATCGATCGAATTTCTCTAGAGTCAATCACACCGGAAGGAATGCTGTGCTGCGCACACATGACCTTGGTTCGCTACGGACCGGGCACATTGGACAAACCGTAACCCTCGCCGGATGGGTGGCCCGCCGTCGTGATCACGGTGGTGTGGCATTCCTGGATCTGCGCGATGCCTCAGGTGTTGCCCAGGTGGTGGTGCGGGAGGAGGACGTGTTCTCTTCCCTGCGCAACGAGTACGTCCTGCAGATTATCGGCACCGTCGAGAAGCGTCCGGAGGGCAACGAGAATCCCGCGCTCGGAACGGGCGAAATTGAAGTCATTGCGGAGAAGGTGGAGATCCTCAACACCTCGGATCCGCTGCCCTTCCAGATTGATGAGCACGTGGAGGTCGGCGAGGAAGCCCGGCTGAAGCACCGCTACCTCGATCTTCGACGTCCCGCACCGAACGCCAACCTCCGGCTGCGTTCGGAGGCCAACCGTGTTGCCCGGGAGCTGCTGCACACAGACGGCTATGTGGAGATCGAAACGCCTACCCTGACGCGTTCCACTCCGGAAGGCGCCCGCGACTTCGTGGTGCCGGCCCGTCTTGCACCCGGTTCCTGGTACGCGCTCCCGCAGTCGCCGCAGCTGTTCAAGCAGCTCCTCCAGGTGGGCGGGTTCGAGAAGTACTACCAGATTGCGCGCTGCTACCGCGACGAAGACTTCCGCGCCGACCGGCAGCCCGAGTTCACCCAGCTGGATATCGAGGCGAGCTTTGTTGAGCAGGACGACATCATCGCCCTCGGCGAGCAGCTGGTAAAGGCCCTCTGGCGCCTGATCGACGTCGAGATCCCGACGCCCATCCAGCGCATGACATACGCCGACGCGATGGCATGCTACGGCTCCGACAAGCCTGACCTCCGCTTCGGTCTCGAACTGACGGAACTTACCGAGTACTTCAAGGACACGGAGTTCGGCGTGTTCAAGGCCGCGTACGTGGGTGCGGTCGTGATGCCCGGCGGTGCCGCCCAGCCGCGCCGCCAGCTTGACGCGTGGCAGGAGTGGGCAAAGCAGCGTGGCGCGAAGGGGCTCGCGTACGTCCTGATCGACGACGACGGCAGCCTCCGCGGTCCCGTTGCGAAAAACCTCACGGACACCGAGCGGGAGGGCCTGGCCGCCGCTGTGGGAGCGAAGCCGGGTGACTGCATCTTCTTCGCCGCGGGTGAGAAGCCGTCGTCGCGCGCGTTGCTGGGCGCTGCGCGCGTCGAGATCGGGCACCGGACGGGGTTGATCGACCCCAGCGCCTGGGCGTTCGTCTGGGTGGTGGATGCGCCGATGTTCGAGCCCGCCTCGGAGGCTGTGGCGGCCGGTGACGTTGCCGTCGGATCCGGAGCATGGACGGCGGTGCACCACGCCTTCACCTCACCAAAGCCGGAGTATGTGGACAGCTTCGATACGGACCCGAGCAGCGCGCTGGCGTACGCGTACGACATCGTGTGCAACGGCAACGAGATCGGCGGCGGGTCCATCCGTATTCACCAGCGTGATGTCCAGGAACGCGTTTTCGCGGTCATGGGGTTGAGCGCGGAGGATGCCCAGGAGAAGTTCGGCTTCCTGCTTGAGGGCTTCAAGTACGGCGCGCCTCCGCATGGCGGTATCGCCTTCGGTTGGGACCGCGTGGTTGCTCTCCTGGCAGGTACCGACTCCATCCGCGACGTCATTGCCTTCCCGAAGACCGGCGCCGGCTACGACCCGCTGACAGCCGCTCCAGCACCGATCACCGCGCAGCAGCGCAAGGAGGCAGGCGTCGACGCAAAACCAGTCGAGAAGCCGGACGCGAGAGGTTGATCTCACTTCGTGACGCGCGGAGCGCGCGCATGTCACAGGTGTGAAAGAATATCCCTCGTACAACGTGCTCCGGGGTCGGTGTAAGTCCGAACCGGCGGTTATAGTCCGCGACCCGCGCGCTGCTGGAGACAGCATCAAACGGTTGAGCCGGTGAAATTCCGGCACCGACAGTTAAAGTCTGGATGGGAGAAGCATGTGCAGCCCTTGGGTGTGCACCGTTGTCGGCGTTCGCGCGTCGATTCCCGGTGTCCGCCGGGCGCTGTGTCGTTAACCCTGGAGCCGCAATTACGAGCTTGAGGGATCGACATGGAATTTCTGCGGTGGCTCTTCGAAGCCCAGATCTTCATCGGAGGCAGTCCGCTGCTTGTCCGGGAAGTTCTCGGGAACGTCTTCGGCCTGCTGAGCGCCCTGGGCGGCATGCGCCGGAAAGTCTGGGCCTGGCCCGTAGGCATCGCCGGGAACCTTCTTCTACTCACGGTTTTCCTCGGCTCGGTCTTTGGCGGTGTATCGACGGCGAACCTGCTCGGACAGGCCGCCCGGCAGGTCATGTTCATCGCTGTGGCAGTCTACGGGTGGCGCCGCTGGCGGCAAGCCCGCTCCTCCGCTGGGACCGCCATTACACCGCGCTGGGCATCGAGCCGCACGCGAGTCGGCCTTGTCGCCGCCATGATCCTCGGTACCGTGGCGCTGACGCCGCTGTTTCGGGCGTTGGGCTCCTACGAGCCGGTCTGGGCGGATGCCTGGACCTTCGTCGGTTCCCTGCTTGCCACCTTCGGCATGGCGAAGGGATGGGTGGAATTCTGGCTCATCTGGGTGACTGTCGACGTGGTCGGCGTCCCGCTACTTTTCAGCGCCGGCTACTACGCGTCCGCCTTCATGTACCTGTTCTACGGCATTTTCACGCTCGTGGGCTTCGTGGTGTGGGCGCGCGCGCAGCGCAGGTCCCAGACCGATGAACAGCTCGCCGCGAGCGCTGAACCGAGCCTGCCATGACTGCCGGGACCGGCATCACCGCGGCGGAGATGATGGCCATGGAGAACGCCCTGCTGCTGGCCGGACAGGGAGTGCGGGGAGCGAATCCGCTGGTCGGGGCTGTCATCCTCGACAACGACGGCGCCATGGTCGCCAGTGGCGCGCACCGGGGAGCAGGCACTGACCATGCGGAGATCGCCGCCCTCAAGAACGCCGCCCAGCAGGGCATCAATCCGTCCGGGTGCACCATGGTGGTCACCCTCGAGCCGTGCAACCATACCGGCCGCACCGGACCCTGCACCCAGGCTATTGCCGGGACGGGAATCCGCCGGGTGGTGTATGCGGCGGCAGATGCCAACCCAACGGCAGCAGGGGGTGCGGCGTGGCTCGCCGGGCAGGGGATCGACGTCGTCGGCGGACTTCTTGCCGAAGCCGGCGAGGAACTGAACCGGCGCTGGGGGAAGGCAGTTCAGGAGCAGCGTCCGTTTGTGACCGTCAAGGTTGCGCAGAGCCTGGATTCCCAGTCCGCCGCAGCGGACGGCTCAAGTCAGTGGATAACCGGTCCGCATGCCCGCGCTGACGGCCACACGATTCGCGCGCGGGTCGATGCCGTGCTGGTCGGCACAGGAACTGTGCTCTCCGACGATCCTCAACTGACTGCTCGTGCACTCGATGGCGCTGATGCGCCCCGCCAGCCGCTTCGGGCGGCAATGGGTTTCCGGAACATCCCGGAGGGTGCAGCGATCCGCGGAGAAGGATTTATCCACCTCCGAACCCATGACCCGCACGCGGCGCTGAACGAGCTTCATAGCCGCGGTGCCCGCCATGTCCTCGTGGAGGGCGGACCACAGTTGGCCGGTGTGTTCCTCATGGCCGACCTGGTGGACGAACTCTTCACCTACATTGCACCGATGCTGCTTGGTGCGGGCATCCCGGCGTTCCAGCGGCTCGGCGTCGCAACACTCGCTGACGCGCATGTGTGGCGGCTGGACCCGGACGGCGCAGCGCCTCTCACCCAACTGGGCGACGACGTCCGCCTGCATTTCAAACCCATTGCGCCTCCTCCGGCGCACCCAGCGAAAGGTTCGTGAGTGTTCACAGGAATAGTGACCGGACAGGGTACAGTGGTCGCCGTCCAGCAGGACGGGGACAGCGCGGTACTGGAGTTCGACGCCGGGGAAACCGGGCTTGGCCTGCAGCCCGGCGGGTCAATCGCCGTGAATGGCGTCTGCCTCACAGCGACAGAGAACAACGACTCGCGGATCCGCGTCGATGTGATGGGCGAAACGCTCACCCGCACGACAACCGGGGAGCTGGCACCGGGGGACTCCGTCAACCTGGAACGCTGTGTCCCGGCCGGTGGACGGCTGGATGGGCACGTGGTCCAGGGCCACGTCGACGGCGTGGGCGCTTTGCTCGAACGTGAGGACCTCGGCTCGTGGGAGCGGCTGCGTTTCAGCGTACCCGCACCGCTTGACCGCTATGCGGCCCGGAAGGGTTCCATAGCGGTCGACGGGGTGTCCCTCACGGTAACGGCAGTAAGCGATGCGGGGACGGCAGAGCCGTGGTTCGAAGTCGGCCTCATTCCGACCACCCTGAGTGAAACCGGCCTCGGCGCCAAGGTTGCCGGCGACCGGGTGAACCTTGAAATGGATGTCCTCGCCAAATATGCCGAGCGGCTGCTGGGCTTCGCTTCGAACGGAGGCCAGGGATGAGCGCGCCGCAGACAGCACGGAGCACGGAGACCGCACAGGCGGGAACCAGCGGCGCCGGTGTGCCGGCCATTGCCCTTGACCCGGTGGAGGCGGCGGTGGCAGCAATCGCCGCGGGGCGTGCCGTCGTCGTCGTCGATGATGCGAACCGTGAGAACGAGGGTGACATCATTTTCGCCGCGCAGTTCGCAACGCCGGAACTGACGGGGTGGACCATCCGATACTCCTCGGGCGTGCTGTGCGTTCCGCTGACGAGTCTGGCCGCGGATCGACTGGACCTGCCCGCCATGGTCGCTGACAACCAGGATGCCAAGCAGACGGCGTACACCGTGTCCTGCGACGCCGCCCAGGGGGTGAGCACCGGTATCAGCGCGGCTGACCGGGCGCTGACGGCGCGGACACTGGCGTCGCCGTCGTCGTCGGCCGCCCACCTCACCCGGCCCGGGCACATGTTCCCGCTGCGCGCCGTGGACGGCGGCGTGTCAGTACGGCGGGGCCACACGGAGGCAGCGATTGACCTGTGCCGGCTCGCGGGCGTGGAGCAGGCAGCGGTGATCGCCGAAGTCGCACACGACGACGGCGCCATGATGCGCCTGCCCGCGCTACGGGAATTCGCGACGGCGCACGGCGCCCCACTGATCTCGATTGAGGACCTGGCTGCCTATCTTGCTGCGCCGGGAGCTGGGAGCGTCGAATGAGCACGCTGACGGGCGGGCCCGAGGTGGCAATCCCGACGGCATTCGGGGCCTTCCGCGCGCGGGCGTGGACCGTGTCAGAGTCAGCTGTTGAGCATCTGAGCATGTCCGCGCCGGGAAGCGGGGAAGAAGACGTGGCCCCATTGGTGCGCCTGCACTCCGAATGCCTGACCGGGGACGTCTTCGGTTCCCATCGGTGCGACTGCGGCGAACAGCTGGACCAGGCCCTGGAACTCATCCAGGAACAGGGTGGATCGGTGCTCTACCTGCGCGGTCAGGAGGGCAGGGGGATTGGGCTCGCGAACAAGCTGAGGGCATACGCGCTGCAGGAGAACGGCGCGGACACCGTCGAGGCGAACGAGCAGCTCGGACTGCCCGTGGATTCCCGCGACTACCAGGTGGCCGCGGGGATCCTGAAGGAGCTTGGGATGCCCCGGATCCGGCTGCTCAGCAATAATCCGCTCAAACGCGACCACCTTGAGCGCTACGGAATAACAGTTGTCTCAATGGTGCCTTCGCACATTCCGTCGCGGCTGGAGAACAGGCATTACCTCGAAACCAAGCGCGACCGCCTGAACCACCAGCTCTCCCACCTGCAGGAGCATCTGGATAAGCCGCAGGAAAAGATCGTCCAGCAAAGCTGAACGCCCTCCCAACTATCACCGTTACTTCCATAAGGAGAACCATGAGCGGCCACGGCGCGCCCAGTATTGACCTCACCACCATCACCGAGTTTGCCCTGCAGAAGCCTGTCCGGCTTGCCGTCGTAGCTGCGAGCTGGCACACCGCGATCATGGACGGGCTCCTCGACGGCGCCAGGCGCGCAGCCGCGGAGGCGGGAATCGAGCCGGACGTTCTGCGCGTTCCCGGGAGTTTCGAGTTGCCCGTCGCCGCGGCGAGGCTGGCACCCTATTACGACGCCGTCGTCGCTCTCGGTGTTGTGATCCGCGGTGGCACACCGCATTTCGACTATGTCTGCCAGGCCGCGACCTCGGGGCTCACCGAGGTCAGCGTCCGCACCGGCGTGCCGGTGGGCTTCGGAGTCCTCACCTGTGACACGGAGGATCAGGGACTGGAGCGCGCGGGCCTCGCCGGCTCGAGCGAGGACAAAGGTTATGAGGCCACCGTCGCCGCCCTCACCACAGCGGCGGTACTAGGCCCCTGGAGCCGGTAGAGCTTCGTCACATACTTTGGGCCGGATACGGCGTATTCGTTTCTACCCAGTAACCTAGGCAGAGTGAAATCCTTCGACACCCTCTTTGCCGAGCTGAGCGAGAAAGCCTCCGCCCGTCCTTCCGGGTCACGTACGGTGGCCGAGCTGGATTCGGGTGTGCATGGCATCGGCAAGAAGGTCGTGGAAGAGGCAGCCGAGGTCTGGATGGCCGCGGAGTACCAGTCGAACGAGGAAGCAGCCGAGGAAATCTCCCAGCTGCTCTATCACCTCCAGGTGATGATGATCGCCAAGGGGCTCACGCTCGAGGACGTCTACAAGCATCTCTAGCCGCGCGCCGGGCATTCCTTGACGAATTCCGCGCGTGGCCCCTGTGAGCCTGCCCCAAGGAAACCCTCCCAGAAGGAACCCCATGCTTCGAGTAGCAGTCCCCAACAAGGGATCCCTGTCAGAATCGGCCTCCGCCATGCTCGGCGAATCAGGCTACCGCCAACGCCGCGACACCCGCGAGCTGGTCATGGTGGATCCGGAGAACGAGATCGAGTTTTTCTTCCTCCGTCCGCGTGACATCGCCGTCTACGTCGGTGCAGGCACGCTCGACGTCGGAATCACCGGCCGCGACCTCTTCCTGGACGCACAGGTGGACGCGGAGGAGCTGCTGCCGCTTGGCTTCGGTGCCTCAACCTTCCGCTTCGCCGGTCCCGTAGGCCATTTCTCCTCCGTGAAGGAGCTCGACGGACGCCGGCTGGCCACCAGCTACGACGGCCTGCTTCGCGCCTTTCTCGCCGAGCAGGGAGTCGATGCCACAGTGGTCCGCCTGGACGGAGCGGTGGAGTCCTCCGTGCGCCTCGGCGTCGCGGACGCTATTGCCGACGTCGTCGAAACCGGTAACACCCTCAAAGCGGCGGGGATGGAAATTTTCGGGGACCCGATTCTCCGCAGTGAGGCTATTCTCATCGGCCGTAAGGGCGCTGCCCCCGAAGGACTGGACATCCTCATCCGACGCCTGCAGGGCGTTCTGGTTGCACGTCAGTACGTTCTCCTTGACTACGACATCCGCAAGGAGCTGGTGGACGAGGCGGCGGCGCTGACCCCGGGGCTCGAGTCGCCCACCGTTTCGCCGCTTCGCGACTCCGAGTGGGTTGCGGTGCGCTCGATGGTGAAACGGAACCGCACCAACCAGATCATGGACGAGCTGTACGACCTCGGCGCACGTGCCATCCTGGTCAGCACCATCCACGCCTGCCGGATCTAGCAAGGGAACTTCTCATGAGCGTGGCAATCCGCGTTATCCCGTGCCTTGACGTCGACGCCGGGCGGGTAGTGAAGGGAGTCAACTTCGAGGATCTCCGTGATGCCGGCGATCCGGTTGAACTTGCCCACCGCTACGACCGCGCCGGCGCTGACGAACTGACGTTCCTCGATGTCACTGCGTCATCGAGTAATCGCGACACCACCTTCGATGTTGTCGCGCAGACCGCTGAGGAAGTCTTCATCCCACTCACAGTCGGCGGAGGCGTGCGGGAGATTTCCGACGTCGACAGGCTCTTGAGGTTCGGCGCGGACAAGGCGTCCATCAACACCGCTGCCGTAGCACGTCCCCAGGTTATCGATGAAATCACGTCGCACTTCGGTTCGCAGGTTCTGGTGCTGAGCCTTGATGCGCGCCGTACCCACGACGCCTCCACACCATCGGGTTACGAGGTGACCACACATGGCGGACGGAAAGGCACCGGGATCGACGCCGTTGCCTGGGCGCGTGAGGCGGCTGACCGGGGCGTGGGGGAGATCCTGCTGAACTCGATCGACGCAGACGGTACGAAGCAGGGCTTCGACCTGGCGATGATCCGTGCAGTCCGCGCAGCGGTGAAGGTTCCCCTGATTGCTTCCGGAGGCGCGGGCGAGCCTGCCCACTTCCCGCCCGCGGTGGAGGCGGGAGCCGATGCGGTGCTCGCGGCATCGGTATTCCACTTCGGTCCGGTGAACGCTATCGCCGAGGTGAAGAAGGCAATCCGCGACGCCGGTTTCCCGGTCAGGTAAGCCGGACCGCCCCCGGTAAGGTGGCCGTCACAGACCTACTTCAGCACTGTCCAGCAGGGCGACGGCGTCGGGCTGGCCCTCGAAAGTGACCAACGCGTGCCGCGTACGGCCATGTGCGTGCATCAGGAGTTCCCCGGGCTCGCCGACGATCGCCACCGAAACGGGTGCCCGCTTTGCCACATGGCGCGGACCGTCCGGCCGAACGAGCACAATGCCGAGGTCCACCCCGCGGTAGAGGATGGCTGCACGTTTGATCAGCTCGTCCCAGAGGGCGTTCGAATATTCTTCATCCAGCGCGCGTGGCGCCCACCGGCTGCGTGCGCGGCGGACGTCCTCGGTATGGACGAAATACTCGATGAGGTTAGTGCTCGCATCGATCGACGGAATCCGCATCGGCGAGTAGAAAGGGTGGCCCTTCTGGAAGTCGTCGACCAACTTCTCGTAGGACGCGGCTGTTGCGGATTTCGCCGCCAGCTTGCGGGTAGCCTTCTCGGAAACGACGGCTAGGGGCTTGATCACAGCGCCGATTCCCACGCTCGGCCGGTGGCCGCGCAGATAAAGGTGGGCAGCGAGCTCCTTGGTCTGCCACCCGTCACACAGCGTAGGGGAGTGAGGCCCGGCCGCAAGGAGTGTTTCGGCAAGGACAACACGTGAGGGATCTACGAAATGCATCACTGCTGAAAATAGCATGACAGGCTGCATTCCTGCGCTGCTGTCCGGGCGATTCGCAGGTGCTTACCTCGCCGGTTCCTTCCGACGTACACCCTCATGCGAAGTTGCCTTGGCGCGCGCGACTAGAATCAATGCGATGTCACTTCACCCTGCCACCCCGGATCCTGCTTCTGCAGACTCGCAGCCCACCCTCGACCCGGCGGTCGCCGGCGCGCTGAAACGGGACGCCGCCGGGCTCGTCGCGGCAGTTATCCAGGACCACGCCACCGGCGAGGTGCTGATGCTCGGTTGGATGGATGATGAAGCGCTGCGCCGCACGCTCACCACGGGAAGAGTGACCTTCTACTCGCGTTCCCGCCGGAAGTACTGGCGCAAGGGGGACACCTCCGGCCACAAGCAGTTCGTGAAGTCTGTTGCGCTGGATTGCGACGGCGATGCCCTGCTGGTGCGCGTGGACCAGTTGGGCGCCGCTTGCCACACCGGCACGCGGACCTGTTTCGAGGGCAGGGGACTCGACGCAGTTGTCGGTTCCAGATGACACGCTCCGGCTAATTCAAAGACGAAGAACGGCACTGCCGGACAATCAAGCAGGCAGGAATCACAGCGGGCGCATCTCTTGGGTGTGCAGAAAAAGGAAGATGCAGCACATGGACGAGCTCGGAGTGATCAGCCCCAGCCTTGAGGAGTTCCGCGCGCTGGCGCAGGACAGGCGCGTCATACCTGTTCACCTGACGGTGCTTGACGACGCGCACACGCCGATCGGGATCTACCGCAAGCTCGCGGACTCTCATCCAGGCACGTTCCTGATGGAATCGGCTGCGGAGGGCGGCGTGTGGTCCCGCTATTCGTTCATCGGAGTCAATTCGCGGGCTACCCTCACCACAGAGTCTGGAGAGGCGCGTTGGTTAGGTGTTCCGCCGGCCGGAGTACCTGTGGACGGCAACCCGGTCGAGGCGCTGCGAAAGACCGTCGAGGCCCTCCAAACCCCCCGATTCGAAGGCCTTCCACCCTTCACCTCGGGCATGGTCGGTTTCATCGGCTGGGAATCGGTGCGTCACTGGGAACGCCTGACCTCCCCGCCGGAAGACGACCTGGACCTGCCCGAGCTCGCCATGAACCTGGTGACTGACATGGCGGTCCATGACAACACGGGCGGGAAGGTCACCCTGGTCGCGAACGCGATCAATTACGACAATTCCTCCGAACGGGTGGACGAGGCGTGGCACGAGGCAGTGGGGCGTGTGAACAGCATGCTCTCCAGGCTCGGGACTGCCGCGGACCAGCCGGTGTCAGTACTTGCCGGGGGTCCGGTTGATACAGCCACCCTGATGTCGCGGGTCCACGAACGCTGGGACCGTGACCGCTACCTCGCCGCGATTGAAAAGGGCAAGGAGGCGATCATCGAAGGCGAAGTCTTCCAGGTGGTGATTTCGCGCCGCTTCGAGCTCGACTGCGAGGCGTCGGCGCTGGACGTCTACAGGGTTTTGCGGACCACTAACCCGAGCCCCTACATGTACCTCTTCAGCCTGCAGGATGCCGCCGGACGTGCCTACTCCATCGTGGGTTCCTCGCCCGAAGCCCTGGTGACGGTCAACGGCGCAGAAGTGATCACACACCCCATCGCCGGGTCGCGGCCGAGGGGGAAAACGGGTGAACAGGACCGCGCGCTGGCCGAAGAGCTGCTTGCGGACGAAAAGGAGCGCGCCGAGCACCTCATGCTGGTGGATCTTGCCCGCAACGACATCTCGAAGGTGTGCCGTCCCGGAACCGTGGACGTAACGCAATTCATGGAGGTGGAGCGATTCAGCCACATCATGCACCTGGTGTCCACCGTGGTCGGTGAGCTTGACCCGTCGAAGTCCGCCTACGACGTCCTGGCGGCGACCTTTCCCGCCGGCACCCTCTCCGGGGCTCCCAAGCCGCGCGCGCTACGCCTGCTCGACGAACTCGAGCCCCACAAGCGCGGAATCTACGGCGGGGTGGTCGGCTACTTCGATTTCGCGGGAGACATGGATATGGCGATCGCAATCCGCTCGGCCCTGCTCCGCGACAACCGGGCGTACGTGCAGGCCGGGGGAGGCATCGTCGCGGACTCTGATCTTGAGGCCGAAGCGCTCGAGAGTGTGAACAAGGCCGCTGCGCCCCTCCGGGCGGCGCTCATCGCGTCCAGTCTCAGCCCGGCCACCGATGCAAGAGTTGGGAGAGAGTGAGCATGACCAAGGAACCACCGGCACCGGGTGCAGCGCCGCTGAGACGACGCAAGGGCATAGTGGTTCTGGCAACCGTCGTTGCAGCGCTGGCGGCGTTCGGAAGCACAACCCAGACCTGGTTATCCGTTCTGCTCCCGCAGGACGCGGTGCAGACACCGTCAATCCAGGTGCCGGGATCCGACGCCGCCACGGCAGTGACCGCGTTCGCCCTTGTCGGTCTCGCTGCGGCCCTGGCCGCCTCCATCGCCGGAACCATTGCACGCTGGATCATCACGCTGATCCTGATGGTCGCTGGCGCCGGAATTGTTTGGAGCAGTCTCGCTGTCATCCTGGATCCGCTACCCGCGGCAGCACCGGCGATCGGTGACGCGTTGGGGGTAAGCGCACCGCAGGGCGTGTCGGTGTCTATTACGCCCATGCCGTGGGTCGCCGTCGTCGCCGGCATTCTGCTGATCATTTGCGCGCTCTGGATTCTTGGCGCTGGTCGCCGTTGGAATGCCGCGCGCCGCTACGAGAAGTCCGTGCGAAGAAAGCCTGCGACGGCGACCAACAGGAACGCGGACGAGATCGACAGTTGGGACAGCCTGAGCAGGGGAGAAGACCCCACCCGCTGACGAGGGGCTCTGTTTTCACGACATCAACGAGCTGTTCGAATCAATGGCAGAATGGACATCAGACACAGCACCACAAGGAGATGCACCATGGCTAGAACTGCGCCCGCAACCCAGTCCAGCGACGACGCCCGCATGGCCGGCCACTCGGCTTCGCATGATGAAACCATCGGACACGGCAACAGTCCTGCCGCGTGGACCTGCGTGTTTGTCATGCTCGCGGGCGCCGCGCTTTCCTCCTTCGCGTATATCTTTGCAAGCACCGAGGGAAATCACGACGCCGGAACCCTCCTGTTCTGGATCGGTGCGCTCGTCATGGTGGTGGGCCTGGTCCTCGGTGTTGTGCTGAAGAAAGCCGGCTACGGGGTTGGCGGGCACAAGCTTAAGAACTCCGAGCACTAAGTGAGCGTTCTGGACGACATCATTGACGGGGTCCGGGAGGATCTGACAGCACGCAGGTCGCGGGTGACGCTGGAAGAGGTCCGAGCCGCGGCTGAGCAGGCGCCGGCTCCGCGCGATGCCTATGACGTGCTGAACGCATCCAACGGCGGCGTCCGCGTCATCGCCGAAGTCAAACGGAAGAGTCCCTCGAAGGGGAGCCTGTCTGAGATCCGGGACCCCGCGGAACTGGCTGCGGCGTACGAACGCGGCGGTGCCGCCGTCGTCAGCGTGCTTACGGAGGAACGCCGCTTCGGTGGTTCGCTGGCGGACCTGGACGCCGTCAGGGAATCGGTGAACCTGCCGATCCTCCGTAAGGATTTCACCGTCGATGATTACCAGATCTGGGAAGCACGGGCGCATGGGGCGGACCTGATCCTCCTCATTGTCGCAGCCCTGTCTGACGAGGAACTCCGTACCTTTCTCGCCCTGACGCACGAGCTGGGAATGAATGCGCTGGTTGAGACGCACACTCCGGAGGAAGTGGAACGCGCCGTCGCACTCGGGGCCCGCATCATCGGGGTAAATGTACGAAATCTGAAGACCCTGGACATCGACCGCTCGGTGTTCGGGACGCTGGCGGCCCTCATCCCAGCGGGCGTGGTGGTAGTGGCTGAATCCGGCGTGCGGGACATCGCAGACGTCGAGCAATTCGCCGCCCAGGGCGCCCGAGCGGTCCTGGTCGGAGAAGCTCTGGTTCGCCATGAGAACCCCGAGGCCACCGTGCGCGACTTCATGCGCACCGGCCGCGCATTGCACAACTGACGCCGTTCCGCGGCTTCAAAGCACCCGAATCACGACAGGACAGCAGGTTCATGACCGACACGCCACATCCACTGCCCGGTGTCGAAGACGCTGCCGAGGCGTTCCTCTCCGGGGAACACGCCGGCGGCTCTCTGCAGCATGCCCAGGGTCCCTACTTCGGTGCCTATGGCGGGCGTTGGATGCCTGAATCGCTGATCGCTGCGCTGGATGAGCTGGAAGAGACTTTCGAGAAGGCGAAGGCAGATCCGGACTTCCTGGCGCAGGTCGCTGAACTCAACCGGAGCTACTCCGGCAGGCCGTCCCTGCTGACCGAAGCCCGCAGGTTTTCTGAGCACGCCGGCGGCGTGCGGGTTTTCCTCAAGCGCGAGGACCTGAACCACACCGGATCCCACAAGATCAACAACGTCCTGGGCCAGGCACTGCTCGCCAAGCGCATGGGCAAAACCCGCGTGATCGCGGAGACCGGCGCCGGGCAGCACGGTGTTGCCAGCGCGACCGCTGCAGCTTTGCTCGGACTCGAGTGCGTTGTCTACATGGGCGCGGAAGACTGCCGCCGGCAGGCCCTGAACGTGGCGCGCATGCAGCTCCTGGGCGCGGAAGTCATCCCGGTCACCAATGGATCCCAGACGCTCAAGGACGCGATCAACGACGCCCTACGCGACTGGGTAGCCAACGTCCACACAACGCACTATCTGCTTGGCACCGCGGCCGGAGCCCACCCTTTCCCCGCCATGGTCCGGTACTTCCACGAGGTGATCGGCGAGGAGGCGCGCGAGCAGATCCTCGAAGCGACCGGCCAACTGCCCGACGCCGTCTGCGCCTGCATCGGCGGCGGCTCGAACGCCATCGGGATCTTCCACGGCTTCCTCGATGACCACGGCGTCGCCTTGTACGGATTCGAGGCCGGCGGCGACGGCGTCGAAACCGGCCGGCACGCAGCGACCATCACGCTGGGTCGGCCGGGTGTCCTCCACGGCGCGCGGTCCTACCTGATGCAGGACGACGACGGCCAGACCATCGAGTCGCACTCCATCTCCGCCGGGCTGGACTACCCGGGGGTCGGTCCTGAGCACTCCTACCTCGCCGATATCGGGCGGGTCGCTTATGAGCCGATCACTGACGCCGAAGCGATGGAAGCATTCAGCCTGCTGTGCCGGACTGAAGGCATCATCCCGGCAATAGAGTCCGCTCATGCCCTTGCCGGCGCGTTGAAGGTGGGCAGGCGGCTCGCCGAGACCGGGACCGGGAGTGCAGCCGAGAAGGTTGTCCTGGTGAACCTGTCAGGTCGCGGGGACAAGGATGTGGCCACGGCCGCTGAGTGGTTCGACCTGCTGCCGGAAGACAGCGCCGAATCCGAGATCGGGCAGGAAGGGGAGCAGCTATGACAACCACCATTTCGAGCAAGGCTGCGGCTGCAATCGAGAAGGCGCGGTCGGAAGGCCGCACCGCACTGATCGGTTACCTGCCGGCAGGCTTTCCGAACGTTGAGACCACGGTCGAAGCCGGTGTCGCGATGGCGGAGAACGGCGTGGATCTCATCGAGATAGGCATTCCGTACTCCGATCCGGTCATGGACGGACAGGTCATCCAGGAAGCCACCGTCGAAGCGCTGGCGAATGGGTTCGCTGTCCGGCAGATCTTCGATGTGGTCGCAGGGATCACCAGCCGCGCTGACGTGGCTGTGCTGGTCATGACCTACTGGAACCCGGTCATGCGCTTCGGCGTCCGGGAGTTCGCTGGAAGGCTTGCCGAAGCAGGCGGTGCAGGGCTCATCACCCCGGACCTGATACCCGACGAGGCTGCAGAATGGATCGCAGCATCCGACGAGTTCGGCCTGGACCGGGTCTTCCTCGTGGCGCCCTCGACCTCGCCTGAACGCATGGAAATGACCGTGCAGGCCACACGGGGGTTCGTCTACGCGGTCTCGATCATGGGCATCACCGGTGCACGCGCCTCCGTCAGTTCCGCGGCGCGGGAAGTCGTGGCTGCGGCGCACAGCGCGGGGGCAGAACGGGCCTGCGTAGGTCTTGGCGTCTCCACCGCTGAACATGTCCGTGAGATCGGAGCCTATGCCGACGGCGTGATTGTCGGTACAGCGCTTGTTGCGGCGCTCCGCGACGGCGGCGTTCCCGCGGTCACCGAATTGACCAAGAGCCTGCGCTCCGGTTCCCCGAAGGGCTGATCATGATCCCCGCCAGCATCCCGAGTCCTCCCGCCGAATGGGCGAGCTTCACCATTGGCCCTGCGACAATCCACCTGTATGCGCTGTGCATCCTTGCAGGCATTGTGGTCGCACTTCTGCTCACGTCCGCGCGGTGGAAGAAATTCGGCGGCAACCCGGACGTGGTGTGGGATGTGGCCATCTGGGCGGTCCCGTTCGGCCTGATCGGCGGTCGGCTCTACCACGTCTTCTCCTCACCGGATGCTTATTTCGGTCCGGACGGGGACCTGTCCCGGATTCCGCGCATCTGGGAAGGCGGCCTCGGGATCTGGGGAGCGGTTGCCCTTGGAGCGGTTGGAGCGTGGATCGGGTGCCGCCGTGCCGGCGTTCGCCTCTCGGCCTTCGCTGACGCTGCAGCCCCGGGTGTACTGCTTGCACAGGCCATCGGGCGTTGGGGCAACTGGTTCAACCAGGAACTCTTCGGCGCTCCGACGAAATTGCCGTGGGGTCTCGAGATCGATGCGGACCACCCCAACTTTCCGCCGGATGCGGACCCGGGAACATTGTTTCACCCCACATTTTTGTACGAATCCCTCTGGAACCTGGTCGGCGTTGCACTTCTGCTCCTGCTCGATCGCAGGTTCGGGCTGCGCGGCGGCCGCATGTTCTGGCTGTATGCCGCGTACTACACCGCGGGTCGCGTCTGGATTGAGGCATTGCGAATCGACGACGCCGAACTGATCACCATCTTCGGCCTCACGCAGCGTCTCAACGTCTGGACCAGCATCCTCGTGCTGGTGGGTGCCCTTGTCATTTTCGTCTACCTCACCAGGAAACAGCGGGGAACGGACCAGACGTCCGTCTACCTTCCCAGCAGGGCGCCCGAGCCCTCCGCAGGGGATGCCGCCGGTGAGACATCCGCGGCGCCGTCGTCGTCCTCGGAAGAAGGCATCACAGGGAGCACCGGCTCTGATGGTGAGAATCCTGACAAAGACGCCGAGGGTAAGAAAGCCGCAGGTGAAGATTCCGCCAAGGCTGGATCCGTAGTCGTGGATGGACGTAACGGTAAGGGAACAGAAGTCCAGCCATCGGACACATCGGCCGCAATGCGGACCGGTCATGGTAATCTCTCAGAAACAAAAGACGCCTCAGGCCCGTCCGCCCCGCCGGACGCAGCCGCTGAGGAACCCCGGGAATCAGACTCCCGAAAGTAGCGTCCACCCAGGCCACCGCCCTCTTGGACGTCCGTCACAGCGTCGTGGCCCTGTTCGGTACAACAGGCTAGCTCACCGGCTTCGCGCCGTACCGGCAGGAAATGATTCAGGCCGCACCGTTCCAAATCGTTGCCCGCAGTCCCTGCTGGCGGCTGGCAGGCCGGTCATACAATGTGCACATGTAATTGGCGCTGCCAGTAAGTGAGGCACCTGCGCCCGGGGCCAGAGCTGTCCCCTCCCGACGCTCCATCATGGGGGAAGGACTCTTTCTATGACTGCACCCAATGGCATCACTGCACCAGCCACCGTAAAGGCCGGCAACTCCTCCGCAGCCGAATCACCGTTCACCCGCTTCGCGGACTATCCCGAAGCCGCAGGGCTGTACAACCCGGAGAACGAGAAGGACGCCTGCGGCCTCGCGGTCATCGCGACGCTGCGCGGCGAACCCGGCCATGACATCGTCGACGCCGCACTTACTGCGCTGCGAAACCTGGAGCACCGTGGTGCGGTCGGTGCTGATGAAGGTACGGGCGACGGCGCCGGCCTGCTGACGCAGGTCCCTGACGAGTTCTTTCGCGCCGTCGTCGACTTCGACCTTCCTGCTGCAGGCACGTATGCGGTCGGCACCGCGTTCCTGCCCGCCGAGGCCAAGGAAGAGGCAACTGCCCGTGCAGGGCTTGAGTCCCTCGCCGAATCGGAGGGCCTGCTCGTTCTCGGTTGGCGCGAAGTACCCATCACCGCGGACCTGATCGGCGCGATGGCCAGGGCATGCATGCCTCACTTCGTCCAGCTGTTCCTTGCACCCGTGAACAGCGACGCCAGGGACCTCGACGCGCGCGCTTTCCGGTTCCGGAAGCGTGCCCAGAACAAGTACGGTGTTTACTTCCCGTCCCTGTCCTCGCGCACCATGGTGTACAAGGGAATGCTCACCACGGCGCAGCTTGAGCCGTTTTACCCGGACCTGTCCGATCCCCGCTTCAAGACCAAGCTCGGTATTGTGCATTCACGGTTCTCCACCAACACCTTCCCGTCCTGGCCCCTGGCCCAGCCGTTCCGCGCCATCGCGCACAACGGAGAGATCAACACGGTCAAGGGCAACCGCAACTGGATGCGTGCCCGCCAGTCCCAACTGGCGCACCCGCTGCTGGGCGAGTCGCCCGAGGAACTGTTCCCGATCTGCACCCCAGGTGCGTCGGACTCCGCCTCCTTCGATGAGGTAGCCGAGCTGCTCATGCTCGCAGGCCGTCCGATCACGCACGCGATCATGATGATGATCCCGGAGGCATGGGAGAACCATGCCTCCATGGACCCCGCCCGGCGTGCCTTCTACCAGTACCACTCCATGTTGATGGAGCCCTGGGACGGGCCCGCCGCCGTCTCGTTTACTGACGGGCGCCTGGTGGGTGCCGTGCTCGACCGCAATGGGCTGCGACCTGCCCGTTACTGGGTCATGGAGGACGGACTCGTGGTGCTGGCTTCCGAAGTGGGGGTCATCGACGTCGAAGCATCGAAGGTGGTCCGGAAGGGACGTGTCTCCCCGGGCAAGATGTTCCTGGTGGACACCGAGGACGGCCGGATCATCGAGGACCAGGAGGTCAAGGCCGAGATCGCAGCGGCGAACCCGTGGGGCGAGTGGGTCAAGGAGAATCTGCTTGACCTCAAGGACCTGCCCGAGCGCGAACACGTAGTGCACACCAAGGCCTCCATCAACCGTCGTCAGCGCACGTTCGGGTACACGCAGGAGGAGTTGCGCATCCTGCTCGGCCCAATGGCGAAAGCCGGGGCCGAACCCCTGGGAGCCATGGGTTCGGATACGCCGGTTGCCGTGCTTTCGAAGCGCCCACGGCTTCTGTTCGACTACTTCGTGCAGTCCTTTGCGCAGGTCACCAATCCGCCCCTCGATGCCATCCGCGAGGAACTGGTCACGTCGATGGGCATCACGATCGGCCCGGACGGAAACCTCCTGTCCGCAAGCCAGGTGCATGCGAAGCAGATCGCTCTGACCTTCCCAGTCATCAACAATGATGAACTGGCGAAAATCGCCAATCTGGAGTCCGACGACGGCGACCGCCTCACGGTGCGCATCCGCGGGCTCTACCGGGTCGACGGCGGCGAAGCGTCGCTTCGCGCCCGGCTGGCGGAAATTTGCGAGCAGGTTTCAAGCGCCATCAACCGCGGTATCCAGTTCGTGGTGCTCTCCGACCGCGATTCGAACGCGCAATGGGCGCCGATTCCGTCGCTGCTGCTGACTTCGGCGGTGCATCACCACCTGCTCAAGAGCGCAAACCGCACCAAAACCTCCCTGGTTGTGGAAGCCGGAGACGTGCGGGAAGTGCACCACGTTGCTGTGCTCATCGGTTACGGAGCCTCCGCCATCAACCCGTACCTCGCGATGGAAAGCTGCGAGGAATTGGTGCGCAACGGCGATATCCGCGGAGTCACAGCAGAGCAGGCCGTGGCGAACCTGATCAAGGGACTCGGCAAGGGCGTGTTGAAGATCATGTCCAAGATGGGCATTTCAACGGTCAGCTCGTACTGCGGTGCCCAGACGTTCGAGGCACTGGGGCTTTCGCAGGAGCTCGTCGACGAATACTTCCATGGCACGCAGACCCAGTTGGGCGGTGTGGGGCTGGACGTCATCGCCGCTGAGGCTGCCGCCCGCCACGAGAACGCGTACCCCGAGGACGGAATCGAGGACCCATACCGGAGCCTCGACAATGGCGGCGAGTACCAGTGGCGCCGCGAAGGCCCACCGCACCTGTTCAATCCCGAGACAGTCTTCCGGCTGCAGCATGCCACGCGTGAACGCCGCTACGACATCTTCAAGTCCTACACGCGCGGCGTTGACGACCAGTCGCGCGAGCTCATGACCCTCCGTGGCCTGCTCGGATTCAGGAAGGGTCTCCGTCCGGCCGTGCCGCTGGAAGAGGTCGAGCCGGTTTCGAGCATCGTGAAGCGGTTCTCCACGGGTGCAATGAGCTACGGATCCATCTCGCAGGAAGCACACGAGACACTCGCCATCGCGATGAACCGGATCGGAGCCAAGTCCAACACGGGTGAGGGCGGCGAAGATGTGGACCGGCTGCTGGACCCGGAACGCCGTTCGGCCATCAAGCAGGTTGCTTCCGGGCGGTTCGGCGTGACAAGTCTCTACCTGACCAACGCGAACGATATCCAGATCAAGATGGCCCAGGGCGCCAAGCCCGGCGAGGGCGGTCAGCTGATGAGCCAGAAGGTGTACCCCTGGGTGGCACGGACGCGCCACTCGACGCCCGGCGTCGCGCTGATCTCGCCTCCGCCGCACCACGACATCTATTCCATCGAGGACTTGGCGCAGCTGATTTATGACCTCAAGCGCGCCAACACCTCTGCCCGCGTACACGTAAAGCTCGTGTCCGAGGTGGGTATCGGCACTGTTGCCGCCGGAGTGACCAAGGCCAAGGCCGACGTCGTTCTCATTTCAGGACACGACGGCGGAACCGGTGCCAGCCCGCTAAACTCACTGAAGCATGCCGGTGTGCCCTGGGAACTAGGGGTTGCCGAAACCCAGCAGACACTGATGCTGAACGGACTGCGCGACCGCGTGGTGGTCCAGGTAGACGGGCAGCTGAAGACCGGGCGCGACGTGCTCATTGCTGCGCTTCTGGGAGGCGAGGAGTTTGGCTTTGCGACTGCGCCGCTCGTTGTTTCGGGCTGCATCATGATGCGCGTCTGCCACCTTGATACCTGTCCGGTGGGTGTTGCCACCCAGAACCCGGAGCTGCGGAGCCGCTTCACCGGGAAGCCTGAGTTCGTTGTGAACTTCTTCGAGTTCATCGCCGAGGAAGTCCGTGAACTCCTGGCCGAGCTGGGCTTCCGCACACTCAATGAGGCGATCGGGCACAGCGAGGTGCTGGACGCCCAGAAGGCGGTGGACCACTGGAAGGCTGACGGCCTGGATCTTGATCCGATCCTGCGCGGCAACGAGTTCGGTGACGATGCGCCGCTGCGGAACATGTTGCCGCAGAACCACGAGCTGGACCAGCACTTCGACAATAAGCTGATCGACATGAGCAGCGATGCGCTGAATCACCGTGCGCCCGTGCGGATCACGGTAGACGTCGTTAACATGGACCGTTCCGTCGGCACCATGCTTGGACACGAGGTTACTCGGCGCTTCGGAGTGGAGACCCTGGCCACGGACACCATCGACGTCACGCTTACCGGCCAGGCCGGGCAGTCCCTCGGCGCGTTCCTGCCTGCTGGCATCACCCTGCGTCTGTTCGGAGATTCGAACGACTACGTGGGCAAGGGTCTCTCCGGGGGCCGGATCATAGTCCGCCCGGACCGGGCGAACGTGTTTGCCGCCCACCGCAACGTCATCGCAGGCAACGTCATCGGCTACGGTGCCACGAGCGGTGAAATCTTCCTCCGCGGGCAGGTGGGGGAGCGGTTCCTCGTGCGCAACTCGGGTGCAACCGCCGTCGTCGAAGGCATCGGCGATCACGGCTGCGAATACATGACCGGTGGGCAGACGCTCATCCTCGGGCGAACCGGCAGGAATTTCGGAGCGGGTATGTCCGGGGGAACGGCGTACGTGCTGGACCTCGAGGAGCACCGGATGAACACCCAGGCCCTGAGCAGCGGGGAACTCGCGCTCGTGGAGCTGGATGCCGAAGACGTTGAGATTGTCCGCCAGCTGCTTATCAGGCATCTGGAGGAAACGGAGTCCCCGCTCGCCGCTGCGCTGCTCGATGATTTCGAAGGTACAGTTCCCCGGCTGACCAAGGTTCTGCCAAGGGATTACGCACGGGTTCTCGACGCGCGGGCCGCAGCCATTGAAGAGGGTCTCGATCCTGACGGAGAAGAGGTCTGGAACAGGATTTTGGAGGTTACCGGTGGCTGATCCACGTGGATTCATGAAAGTTCGCGAACGTCAGACGCAGCCGCGTCGCCCCGTTCCGGTCCGGATCATGGACTGGAAGGAAGTGTACGAGGCCCAGGAGAAGGGCGTCCTGAAGAGCCAGGCCGGCCGATGCATGGACTGCGGGATTCCGTTCTGCCATCAGGGTTGCCCATTGGGTAACCTCATTCCCGAGTGGAACGACCTGACCTGGCGGGATAAGGGCCGGGAAGCCATCGACCGGCTCCATGCCACCAACAACTTTCCGGAGTTCACGGGGCGTCTGTGCCCGGCACCGTGCGAGGCCTCCTGCGTGCTGGGCATCAACCAGCCGCCGGTGACCATCAAGCAGGTCGAAGTCTCAATCATCGACGAGGCCTTCGACAACGATTGGGTGCATCCTCACCCGCCGGAGCGGCTCACCGGCAAGACCATCGCCGTAGTCGGCTCCGGCCCCGCCGGGCTAGCTGCTGCACAGCAGCTCACCCGGGCCGGACACACGGTTGCCGTGTATGAGCGCGATGACCGGATCGGCGGGCTGCTGCGCTATGGCATCCCTGACTTCAAGATGGAGAAAATCCAGCTCGATCGCCGTCTCGAACAGATGAGGGCCGAAGGCACACGCTTCCGGGCCGGCGTCGACGTCGGTCGTGATATCAGCTGGGACCAGCTGCGCCGCCGGTACGACGCCGTTGTTGTCGCCACAGGAGCGACCATCCCACGCGACCTGCCCATTCCCGGCCGCGAACTCGACGGCGTCCACTTCGCCATGGACTATCTGGTCCAGGCGAACCGCGTGGTCGCCGGGGATGAGGTCGAGGATCAGCTCCACGCCGAGGGAAAGCATGTGGTCATCCTTGGCGGAGGCGACACGGGCGCGGACTGCCTCGGCACGGCGCACCGGCACAAGGCCGCCTCTGTCACCACCCTCGCGATCGGCCAGCAGCCGCCGGCGGAACGCGCCGACCACCAGCCCTGGCCTACGTTCCCGACGCTCTTCGAGGTTGCCAGCGCTCACGAGGAAGGCGGTGAGCGCACCTATCTGGCGTCAACCGTCGAGTTCGTCGGTGAGAATGGCCGGCTCAAGGCGGTCAGGGTTGCCGAGACGGAGTTCGTCAACGGACGGCGCGTACCCAAGGCCGGCACTGAGCGGGACATTCCGGCTGACCTGGTGTTCCTGTCGCTGGGGTTCACAGGCCCGGAACCGGCACGGATTACAGAGCAACTGGATGCCGCATTCGATGATCGCGGTAACGTTGGGCGTGATGGCTATTACATGACCAACACCCCCGGGATTTTCGTCGCTGGAGATGCCGGACGCGGTCAGTCGCTAATCGTTTGGGCGATCGCCGAGGGGCGCGCCTGCGCCGCCGCGGTGGATCAGTGGCTGATGGGCCGCACAAAATTGCCCGCACCGGTGGCACCGACCGACCGCGCTATCAACGTCCTGTAAATCACCGGAGCACGAGCGCACAGCAGTCAACGAATAACTAGACGACAGGCAAGGTTTATGAGACGCGCAAAGATAGTTGCCACATTCGGACCGGCGATCGCAAGCTACGAGAACACGCTCGCAGTGCTTGAGGCCGGTGTGGATGTTGCCCGAATGAATATGAGCCACGGGGATCATTCCGTGCACAACCAGACCTATGAGTTCGTTCGGAAGGCGGCGGAGGAGCTCGGCCGCCCGGTGGGGATTTTTGCCGACCTGCAGGGCCCGAAGATCCGTCTGGGACGTTTCGCGGACGGACCGCACATGCTCCTGCCGGGCGACATCTTCACAATCACCACCGAAGACGTCGAAGGAACGGCTGAGCTGTGCTCGACAACCCACAAGGGGTTGCCGCAGGACGTCAATGTCGGAGACACGCTCCTTATCGACGACGGCAAGGTGGCGCTGCGCGCGATCGAGGTTGACGACGTCCGGGTCAAGACCGAAGTGACGGTAGGAGGCGCGGTTTCCAACAACAAGGGAATCAACCTCCCAGGAGTCGCGGTCAACGTTCCGGCGCTGAGCGACAAGGATGAAGAAGATCTTCGCTGGGCAATCCAGCGCGGCGTCGACATGGTGGCGCTGTCTTTCGTGCGCAACGCCGCCGACGTTGACCGGGTGCACGAGATCATGGACGAAGAAGGACGCCGTGTCCCCGTGATCGCCAAGATCGAGAAACCGCAGGCGGTGGACGCGATCGAGGAAATCATCGACGCGTTCGACGCGATCATGGTTGCCCGAGGTGACCTGGGCGTTGAATTGCCCCTGCAGGACGTCCCGATTGTGCAAAAGCGCGCGATCGAACTCGCGCGCCGCTGGGCGAAGCCGGTCATCGTAGCAACCCAGGTTCTTGAGTCGATGATCGACAATCCGCGTCCCACCCGCGCAGAAGCATCGGACTGCGCCAATGCTGTGCTCGACGGTGCCGATGCAGTGATGCTCTCGGGCGAGACCAGCGTGGGCAAATATCCGATCGACACAGTCCGCACAATGGCCGACATCATTGAGTCGACTGAGAAGCACGGTCTGGACCGCGTTCCTCCGCTCGGCAGCAAGCCGAAGACCCGCGGCGGGGCAATCACGCGGGCGGCGCTGGAGATTGCTGACCAGCTCGATGCGAAGTACATCTGTACATTCACGCAGTCGGGCGACTCCGCTCGTAGGCTCTCACGGCTTCGTCCAATGAAACCGGTCTTTGCTTTCACGCCGGTCCAGTCCACACTCAACTGGATGTCGCTGTTCTGGGGTATCCAGCCTCTGCTGGTGGAGTTCGCCCAGCACACTGATGAGATGACAGCCCAGGTTGACCGGGTTCTGTTCGAACAGAAGCTCGTTGAGCTCAATGACCTGGTGGTCATTGCTGCCGGATCGCCTCCGGGACAGGCCGGATCAACCAACTCCATCAAGGTCCACAAGGTGGGCGACATCGCGGACGCCGGACAGCTTCCCGAGGGTTACAGGCCAAGCAAGGAGAAGGTCGGTCCCTGGCCCGTGAAGAACACCGGCCAGTAGTAACGGCTACATCAGGATTCGCATCTAACAGCAGGGCCCCGATCAATGATCGGGGCCCTGCTGGGTTGACACGTAATTGTTTGCCGGCGCCCGGCTTTGCGACGACGGCGAGGATCAGTTGACCTGGTTGATGATGGTTTCGGCGACCTCGCGCATGCTGAGGCGGCGGTCCATCGAGGTCTTCTGGATCCAGCGGAACGCCTCGGGCTCGGTGAGGCCCATCTTGGTGGTGAGCAGACTCTTGGCACGCTCAACAAGCTTGCGCGTGGCGAACTGTTCCTGAAGGTCGGAGACCTCGTTTTCGAGCGCCTTGATCTCCTCATGGCGGGACAGTGCAATTTCGATTGCCGGCACGAGGTCGGCGGGCGTGAACGGCTTGACGACGTACGCCATGGCGCCGGCGTCGCGGGCGCGCTCCACGAGCTCTTTCTGGCTGAAGGCGGTCAACAGGACCACTGGGGCAATGCGGGCCTTGACGATGTGCTCAGCCGCCGTAATGCCGTCCATGATCGGCATTTTGACGTCCATCAGCACGAGGTCCGGCTTGTGCTCCTGGGCCAGTTGAACGGCTTTCTCACCGTTGTCGGCCTCTGCAACCACTTCATAACCCTCACCGCGCAGGATTTCCACAATGTCGAGGCGGATGAGCGTCTCATCCTCGGCAACTATGACGCGCCGTGCCGGGCTCGTGGCAGTTGAGTCGCGGGTTTCAGACACTGGTGGCTCCTTGATGTGCGTCTATGGTTCTGGTTGATCTGGGGGGCACGCTCACAGCCGGTGCCCCGGTTCACTGCAACAGCCTATCGGCATGTAGAGTGGATTCGCGCACTGGGGAGGGCTTGAGTCACGTATCTCACGTCCATCCCGCGGATAGGCGCCACCTGGCCCGAATGGCGGAATTGGCAGACGCGCTGCACTCAAAATGCAGTATCGAAAGGTGTGTGGGTTCGAGTCCCACTTCGGGCACATTTCTTCATCGCGGGTTCTGCTGAAGCGGGTACTCCCGCTCGCTCAGGGAATCGCGTTATTCGAAGCGTGTCGCATCACCCATGCCGTGCCGCACAACTTCAGCGAAACCGTTGGAGAAGTCGACAACGGTTGTCGGCTCAGCGCCGCATTCGCCGGAATCCACGACGCCGTCCACGTGGTGCTCCAGCAGTTCCTTAATCTCCCAGCCTTCGGTGGGCGGCTGTTCCTGATCGGGTAACAGCAACGTGCTGGAAAGAAGCGGTTCCCCGAGTTCCTCCAGGAGCGCGCTGACCATCCGGTGGTCAGGGATGCGTACTCCTACGGTTTTCTTCTTGGGATGAAGCAGCCGGCGGGGCACCTCCTGGGTGGCACGCAGGATGAAGGTGTAACTGCCCGGAGTCACTGCCTTGATGCTACGGAACACGTCGTTGTCGACGAGAACGAACTGACCCATCTGCGAGAAGTCCCGGCACACAAGCGTGAAGTGATGCTTGTTGTCGAGCTTGCGGATGGTGCGGATGCGGTCCAGGGCGTCTTTGTTGCCAATCTGGGCGCCGAGGGCGTAGCAGGAGTCCGTCGGGTAGGCGATCAGACCGCCGGACCTCACCATGTCCGCCACCTGCGCGATGGCGCGCGGCTGCGGATCCTGCGGATGGATATCGAAGAATCTCGCCATGCCCACAGCTTACGTCTCTTAGAACGGCGGCGATCACGTTATGTCAGCCGCGGATCAGATTGGTGATCCGCGCGGTGGACAGCCGCCTGCCCGCTTCGTCGGTCATGACCACTTCATGGGTGGTGAGCGTGCGCCCGAGGTGAATTGCGACGGCGGTGCCGGTGACCACGCCGGATGCAGCGGATCGATGATGGGTGGCACTGATTTCAATTCCGAGAGCTTGTCGGTCCGGCCCGGCGTGGAGGCCCGCGGCGAATGAGCCAAGCGTCTCGGCGAGCACCAGATGCGCACCGCCGTGCAGGATTCCGGCCACTTGCTGGTTGCCCTCGACAGGCATCGTCGCCACCATGCGCCGTGCCTCCATCTCTTGGAACACAATGCCCATTTTCGCAGCCAGCCGGCCGATACCGTGGCCCCGCAGCCACTCGTGCATCGACTCGGGAACACCCGCGGCGAGCAGCTCCTCACGGTACGGGTGGGCGTCGTCGTCTGAGCCGGGGCCGGGAATGAAAATGTCGTTCATGGCAACTAGGCTGGCACCTGTGAGCCAAACAAACCAATCTGCCGACGCCGGCGAGCAAACAGACCCCACAACGGGTGCCGGAGCGCCCACAGACACCCTGGAGCGTTCGCGTCTGCTGGTGATCGACGGCCACTCCATGGCTTTCCGTGCGTTCTACGCATTGCCCGCAGAGAACTTCTCCACGGATACGGGTCAGCACACCAACGCCGTTTACGGGTTTACCGCCATGCTGATCAACCTCCTGCGTGACCAGGACCCCACCCACGTAGCGGTCGCCTTTGACCTGGACACACCCACCTTCCGCGATGCGGAATACTCGGAGTACAAGGGTGGGCGCTCACGCACCCCGGAGGAATTCCATGGACAGGTGGACCTCATCATCAAGGTGCTGGAGACCATGCGGATTCCCACGCTGTCAATGGACGGCTATGAGGCAGATGATGTGCTGGCTACCCTGGCCGTCGATGCCGCGGACCTCGGCTGGGACGTCCAGGTGGTCAGCGGAGACCGCGATGTGTTCCAGTTGGTGAATGACCGGGTCACTGTGCTGTACCCGAAGCAAGGCGTGACCAACATTCCGCAGATGGACGCCAAGGCCGTTGAAGAGAAGTATTTCGTCCCGCCTCACCTCTACTCGGATCTCGCAGCTCTGGTAGGAGAAACCGCGGACAACCTCCCGGGTGTGCCGGGCGTTGGTCCGAAGACTGCGGCGAAGTGGATTCTAAAATACGGCGGGCTCGACGGAATACTCGAGAACCTGGATTCGATCGGCGGCAAGGTCGGAGACGCTCTTCGCGAGAATATTGAGAACGTCAAGCGGAACCGGCGGCTTAACCGGTTGCTCACCGACCTTGAGCTGCCGGTGGACCTGCAGGCCATGAAGGCGCAGAATCCGGACCGCGACGCCGTGGAGGAGCTCTTTGACGCGCTCCAGTTCAACGTGCTCCGGAAGCGTCTTTTCGACCGCGTCGGCGAAGATGAGCCCGAGGCGGCGGGCGCCGAAATGGCTCCGCCTCCGCACCGGGTCCTCACAGGTGCTGAAGAACTCACATCCTGGCTGAACGCCACCAACCAGGCCACAGCCGCGGTGCAGGTGGTGACCCGCTCCACGAGCGGGGGAGAGGAGGCAATCGGCGTTGCCCTCGTGACGGCGTCGTCGGCTGCATATGTACCCTTCGAGGAGCTCGACGCCGAGGCGGAGCGCGTGGTCGCTGCCTGGCTGGAAGACCTGGATGCGCCCAAGGTGGTCCATGACTACAAGGCCGCCTACAAGCTGCTTTACCATCGCGGCTTCACCCTTGCCGGTGAGGTGGACGACACCGCAATCTCCGGCTACCTGATCCAGCCTGACCGCCGGAGCTATGAACTCGCCGATCTCAGCCAGTTCCACCTCAGACTGGCGGTCCCTGCCGCGGCGGGTGCTGCCGGCGGCCAGCAGGCGCTGGCCATTGAGGAGGAAGACGTGGCAACGCCTGCTGTCGCTGCTGCTTACGCGGCACTGGAGCTCAGTCGCCACTTTTCCGGCCAACTGGTTGAACGCGGTGCCAATCAGTTGCTCGCAGGGCTTGAACTTCCGCTGTCGGAGGTCCTGGCGCAGATGGAGCTGACCGGAATCGCCGTGGCTGTGGATGGCCTCGACCGGCTGTATGAGGACTTCTCCGCCACCATGGCGAGCACCAGCGCCGAAGCCTTCCGGATCATCGACAAGGAGATCAATCTTGGCTCACCCAAACAGCTGCAGGCAGTCCTTTTCGACGAATTGGAGTTGCCGAAGACCAAGAAAATCAAGACCGGCTACTCCACGGACGCAGATGCGCTGACCGATCTGATCGTGAAGACGGGGCACCCGTTCCTCGAGCAGTTGCTCGCGCACCGTGATGCCTCGAAGCTTCGCCAGACGGTTGAGGGTTTGCGCAAGTCGATCGCGGATGACGGCCGTATCCACACCACGTACGTGCAGACCATCGCCGCTACCGGGCGGCTCTCGTCGATGAACCCGAACCTGCAGAATATCCCGATCCGCTCGGATGAGGGGCGCCGGATCCGTGAGGCTTTCGTGGTTGGTCCGGGCTACGAGTGCCTGATGACGGCGGATTACTCACAGATCGAAATGCGCATCATGGCGCATCTTTCGGGCGACGAGGGGCTCATCGCAGCGTTCAACGAGGGTGAGGACCTGCATCGCTTTGTGGGTTCGCATATCTTCAGCGTTGCACCCGAGGACGTCACCAACGCCATGCGCTCGAAGGTGAAGGCGATGTCCTATGGCCTGGTTTACGGCTTGAGTTCCTTCGGCCTGTCAAAGCAGTTGACCATTTCGGTGGATGAGGCGCGTAACCTCATGCGTGATTACTTTGACCGCTTCGGGGCGGTGCGGGATTACCTCCGGGGGATCGTCGAGCAGGCACGCAAGGACGGCTTCACCTCCACGATCGAGGGCCGCCGCCGTTACCTGCCGGACCTCGCGAGCGATAACCGGCAGTTGCGCGAGATGGCTGAGCGCGCAGCGTTGAACGCGCCCATCCAGGGCTCGGCAGCGGACATCATCAAGAAGGCGATGCTCGGTGTTGAGGAACAGTTGCGAGTGCGCGGACTGGCTTCCCGGATGCTGCTTCAGGTGCACGATGAACTGGTTCTTGAGGTCGCAGCCGGGGAGCGGGACGAAGTGGACCAACTGGTGCGTGCCGAAATGGCGGGCGCTGCAGACCTTTCGGTGCCGCTGGACGTATCCGTGGGAACCGGCATGAGCTGGCATGAAGCCGCGCACTAGCGCTGGCCCGCTCCGTTCAAAGGGCACTAGGCTGGCTGATTGTGACTGCACATACTGAAACTGTGGCAACTGGCATGCGCATCGAAACCTTTACAGTCGAAGCAGGGACCGACACAACAGCCGGCGGTCAACTCGCCTCCTGGTTCGAGGGCGTGAGCTTCGGCTTCCACGAGAACCGCAGGGAGAACGAGGACCTGCCGAACCTTGTGGAGGCGTTCGCGGCGGACCGGCGGACGGTGTGGGGTGTCTACGACGAGCAGCCAGGGCCGCACGCCTGGGATCCGCGCGTTCCGGTGGCCACGTACGCGACGATGGTCAACACTCTCAACGTCGGCGGAGGACGGCTTCTCGACGCGCACCTGGTGACAGCTGTGACGGTGCGCCCCACCCACCGGCGTCGCGGTTTGCTTCGCCGCATGATCACGTCCGACCTGCAGGGTGCGGCAGATCGCGGTCTCGCGATTGCTGCGCTCACGGCCTCCGAGGCAACCATCTATGGGCGCTTCGGGTTCGGGGCAGCAACGTTCACCACCAGTGTCGAGGTCGACGTTCGGGAGCGCTTCGCGGTGACCGCGCCCGCTTACGGGCGGGTCGAGGTAGTGGAGCCGGACGCCGTCGTCGGGCTGGCGAGGGAAATCTTCGCGGGCTTCCATGGCCGCTACCTCGGTTCGATCGGGCGGCAGTTCGCCTATGCGCGGCGGGCCTCAGGGCTCTGGGGCGATGAGCGCCCACAGCCGGACAAGGGTGTGCGGACGGCAGTTCATTACGACGGCGACGGACGGCCGGACGGCTACGTCACCTACAAGTTCGCTGGCTGGGAGAACACGCCGTACACGATGCGGGTGAAGGATCTCGTGGCGACCTCCGACGCCGCCTACCTGGAGCTGTGGCGTTTCCTCGGATCGCTCGACCTGGTGGAACGGGTAAGTTTCAACCTCGCCTCTGTGCAGGATCCTCTTCCCTGGGCGCTCTCTGATCGCCGGTGCAGGGGTCTGTTGGGCGAGGAAGATGTGCTGTGGCTCCGAATCCTCGATCCGGTCGCTGCGCTCCAGGCACGGCACTACGAGGCGGACGGCTCGCTGACCCTGACGATCGCCGATGGTCTGGGGCATTCGGCCGGCAGCTTTGAGCTGACGGTAACGGGCGGCGTCGGTTCGGTCCGCAGGGTGGACGAAGGGACGCCGGCCGATATCGCACTCGACGTCGCAGCCCTCGGTTCGATCTACCTTGGTGGAGTAGACGCACGGACCCTTGCGAGTGCCGGTCAGATCCGGGCGGCCTCGCCGGAGGGACTGGACCGCGCGGACCATCTGTTCAGCGTTGCCCGGCAACCTTACTGCATCACGCATTTCTAAGCGGAAGTGCACGTCCCGGTCGCGCCGGAGCATCCGCCGACGCGCTTTGACCTGCTTTGCCGCCGGAGGCTAGACTGGGTAGGCGTGTCGCGCGCACGGTGATCCGTCTCGGTCAGTGAGACTGCGGTGGGACTGCCACGAGGCGTACGCAAGCTCTACGGAGTTCCCCGGAACTCCACCGTATTTCCACATTCCAATTGCCCACATCCGGGCAGGCTCCAGACGGCGAGTGCATTGAGTTGCGCCCGTCATACGGTGCCGTGACGCCCGGATCAATACATAATCCACAACGGAGCCCCAACTACATGACCATCACCACCACCGAGAAGCCAGGTGCCCCTCAGGTCGCTATCAACGACATCGGCACTGCTGAGGACTTCCTTGCAGCCATTGACGCCACCATCAAGTACTTCAACGACGGAGATCTCGTTGAGGGAACGGTAGTCAAGGTTGACCGTGACGAAGTCCTGCTCGACATCGGTTACAAGACCGAAGGTGTCATTCCTTCCCGCGAGCTTTCCATCAAGCACGATGTCGATCCGGGGGACGTGGTCTCCGTTGGTGATGAGGTTGAAGCGCTTGTCCTCACCAAGGAAGACAAGGAAGGCCGTCTGATCCTGTCCAAGAAGCGCGCTCAGTACGAGCGCGCCTGGGGCGACATCGAGAAGGTCAAGGAAGAAGACGGCGTCGTCACCGGTACCGTCATCGAGGTCGTCAAGGGTGGCCTCATCCTCGACATCGGGCTCCGTGGCTTCCTTCCCGCATCGCTCGTGGAAATGCGTCGTGTACGCGATTTGGCTCCGTACATCGGTCAGCAGATCGAAGCCAAGATCATCGAACTGGACAAGAACCGCAACAATGTTGTGCTTTCCCGCCGTGCCTGGCTCGAGCAGACGCAGTCCGAGGTCCGCTCCACCTTCCTCAACAAGCTCGAGAAGGGCCAGGTCCGTCCGGGCGTCGTTTCCTCGATCGTCAACTTCGGTGCATTCGTGGATCTTGGCGGCGTAGACGGCCTGGTTCACGTTTCCGAGCTGTCCTGGAAGCACATCGACCACCCGTCCGAGGTTGTTGAGGTTGGCCAGGAAGTTACCGTCGAGGTCCTCGAGGTGGATCTGGACCGCGAGCGTGTATCCCTGTCGCTGAAGGCTACGCAGGAAGATCCGTGGCAGACCTTCGCACGTACGCACGCACTGGGCCAGGTTGTACCGGGCAAGGTCACCAAGCTGGTTCCCTTCGGTGCGTTCGTTCGCGTCGAAGACGGCATCGAAGGTCTCGTGCACATCTCCGAGCTGGCTGTCCGCCACGTCGAACTGGCTGAGCAGGTTGTCTCAGTTGGTGACGAGCTGTTCGTCAAGGTCATCGACATCGACCTCGAGCGCCGGCGCATCTCGCTGTCCCTCAAGCAGGCCAACGAGGGCGTTGACGCCGACAGCACGGAGTTCGATCCCGCGCTGTACGGCATGGCTGCCGAGTACGACGAAGAGGGCAACTACAAGTACCCCGAGGGCTTCGACCCCGAGTCCAACGAGTGGCTCGAGGGTTACGAGACTCAGCGCGCCGCCTGGGAGGCTCAGTACGCTGAGGCCCAGTCGCGTTGGGAGTCCCACAAGAAGCAGGTCGAGCAGCACGCTAACGACGATGCAGCTGCGGCCAACGAGCCTGCTGAGTCCGGCACCACCAGCTACTCCTCGGAGCCGGTTGTTGAGGCCAACCAGGGCGCTGGCACCGGCACCCTGGCGTCGGATGAGGCGCTGGCTGCCCTGCGCGAGAAGCTTACCGGCAACTAAGGTTTCCTTACCTGTAGGAGGGTCCCCGCTCGTCTCGAGCGGGGACCTTCTTGCATTCCCAGTAAATCCACTCTCCAATAGGTGACCGTTAGACGCACCAAACGGTCACCTATTGGGGAGTGGATTCCTCGTCGAGACTGTCACCGTGAATTTGGGGTTGCGCGCCACCTGGCGGGTTGGGCCGACGCGCTTCTCCAACGCACCGCGGTACTGCAGATGGCTGTTCCAAACGGTCCACAGCTCGCCGCCGGGACAGAGCACACGTGCGGCGGCGTCGAACAGCTTCAGCGCAATACCGGCATGCACCGTGTGACCCGAGTGGAAGGGTGGGTTCAACACCACCAGATCAGCGCTACCGTCGGGTTGCTGTGAGAGCGCGTCATCGCGAACGACGACGACGTGCCCGCCAACGCCGTTGGCTTCCACGCTCGCCCGGGTAGCCGCCACGGCCGCCGTCGAAGCGTCGGATGCGGTGACGGAAAGTCCTGGTCGGGCCAAAGCAAGATAGGCCGCAATGGTGCCGTTGCCGCACCCCAGATCGATTGCATGCTGGGATGCGCGGGCCTCGCTGAGGTAGGGGAGCAGGAAGCGCGTACCGGGGTCCAGCTTCGTTCCGCCGAAGGTGGCGCCATACGCCCGAAGCTGGAGGGGAAGTTCAAGGCCCGCATCGTGCGCCGAAGCTTTGGGGAAGAGATTGGGCCCGGCTGCCAAGGGATGCCGCGCCGTCAGTACCCTGGACTTCTGGCGTGCCAGGCCGGCCGTAACGCTGCCGAAGTACTTCTCGAGCAGTTGCGACATCGCAGGCGCCATGTGCTTCACTCTTCCGCCTGCCAGCAACGTCACGTCACTCGCAGCATTCGAAGCAATGTGCCATGCAACTTCTTCGAGCGCATCGAGTGAACGGGGCAGTTGCAACAGGACATACCGCGCGCCGTCGAACAAAGTCGCGTCCAGCGCACGGGACGTGAAGCTGTGGGCCATGCTGGAGCGCTCGGCGTTGGCGGCCAGGGCGCGTTCGCCCGTGATTGAGTCCTGGTGGACGCGGATGTCCGTTGCTCCGAGGTGCTGGGCCCCCAGTGTCAGGGCGCCGTAGGCATCCCCGACCACGACAACTTCACCGGGGGAAGCAGACGGCAGTTGGTCCGCGACGGTATCCAGAAGCAAACGGTCGGTCGCGTCCGAGGCGAACAGGTTCTCGGTCTCTATGTCCGGCCAGCGTCTCAGGTTTTCGAAGCCATATCCGGACGCCGTGCCGCTCCTCGCATTCACCCACCAAGTCTAGACACCGGAAGCGCTCGGCTTTGGTACCGCTCCAGATATCCGGGCGGAAGGGGCGGATCGACACCGGTAGCCTTACATTCATGCTGAGGGTTGGATTGACGGGCGGCATCGCGGCGGGAAAGTCGCTCGCCGCGTCCGCACTACGGGAGCTGGGCGCTGTCCTCATTGACGCCGACCAGCTGGCGCGCGAGGTTGTCAAGCCAGGGATGGACGGGCTGCGCGAAGTGGTGGACGCTTTCGGGTCGGAGGTCTTGCTCCCCGACGGATCACTTGACCGGGCCCGGCTTGGTGCGCGGATTTTTGACGATCCGGACGCGCGCTCCATGCTCAACGGCATCATCCACCCCCGCGTCCGGCGCAAGGCCGCCGAAGCGGAAGCGGCCGCAGACACGTCTTCGGAGGGCGCCGTCGTCGTTGTTCATGACATCCCGCTGCTGGTGGAGACCGGCCAGGAGGACAGCTTTCATCTTGTGCTCGTGGTGGACGCGCCGGAGGAAGAACGCGTCCGGCGGATGATTGACAATCGAGGCTTCACTGAGCAGGAGGCTCTTAGCCGCATTCGCGCCCAGGCGGAAACCGTTACGCGTAACGCTGCAGCCGATGCCGTCCTCGATAATTCGGGCGGCAGCGATGATCTGCGGGATGCGGTGCAGCGCGTGTGGGTGCAGCGGCTCCTGCCGTTCGCGGAGAACCTCCAGCACGGGCGGGTGGCGAAGCGTCGGGGTGGCCCTGTGTTGGTCGAGAATCCTGACTGGTCCCGGCAAGCGGGGCTGCTGGTGCGGCGGTTGAGCAGGGTGGATTCGCGCATCCTCGGCGTTCATCACATCGGATCGACGGCGGTGCCCGGGCTCCCGGCCAAGGATGTCATCGACCTGCAGCTTACTGTCTCTTCCATGCAGGAAGCCGATGAGCTGTCCAGTGCGCTTGCGGTGGCAGGATTCCCTACGTCGCCTGAACCTTCACCGGATACCGTTCCCGACCGGCCGCAGGAGGAGACACGGCTTCACTGCAATGCCGATCCCGGGCGTCCGGTCAACGTGCATGTGCGTCTGTACGGGTCTCCGAATTGGCGGTTTGCGTTGGCCTTCCGGGATTGGCTTCGGGCGAATCCCGACATGGCTTCGGCCTATCTCGCGGAGAAGGAACGGTGCTTCGAGATTCACCGGGATGATGCAAGCAACGCCGGTTACGCCGAGTGCAAAGAGGACTGGCTCACGAACTATGCGGCCCCTCGGATGGAGGCCTGGATTGACGACGCCGGCTGGTCGCCGGAGCGCTCATCGGCCCTTTGAGAAACACATTCAGCCGCGAGCAAAGAACGGCCTTTGCGGACAGTGGTTGTCCGCAGGCTGGCGGTAACGTAGAACCATGAGTCTTGCGCAGGAGATCAACCGTGTCGTGGCACCGTTCGAGGTGGTCAGCGAATACCAGCCGGCCGGTGACCAGCCGACGGCCATCAAGGAACTCGCGGAACGGATCAACGCCGGTGAGAAGGACGTTGTCCTGCTCGGCGCAACCGGCACCGGCAAGAGCGCAACCACGGCCTGGCTGATCGAGCAGGTGCAGCGGCCAACGCTCGTCATGGTGCAGAACAAGACCCTCGCCGCCCAGCTGGCCAACGAGTTCCGGGAATTGCTGCCGAATAACGCCGTCGAGTACTTCGTCTCCTACTACGACTACTACCAGCCCGAGGCTTACGTTCCACAGACAGACACCTTCATTGAGAAGGATTCATCGATCAATGAGGAAGTGGAGAGGCTTCGGCACTCCGCAACGAATGCGCTGCTGACCCGTCGCGATGTCATCGTCGTGGCCACCGTGTCCTGTATTTATGGCCTCGGCACGCCGGAGGAGTATGTGTCCGCGATGGTCACGCTGCGCCGGGGCCAGGAGATGAACCGGGATGATCTGCTGCGGCACTTCGTCTCGATGCAGTATGTGCGCAATGACATGGATTTCCACCGGGGAACCTTCCGGGTGCGCGGAGACACCGTTGAAATCATTCCGATGTATGAGGAACATGCAATCCGCATCGAGTTCTTCGGCGACGAAGTGGAGCGCATCTATACGCTGCATCCCCTCACCGGCGAAGCGATTCGTGAGGAGACCGAGATGTATGTTTTCCCGGCATCCCATTATGTGGCCGGTCCCGAGCGTATGGGACGGGCGATTACCCGGATCGAGGACGAACTGCGGGAGCGCCTGCAGGAGCTTGAGTCGCAGAACAAGCTGGTCGAGGCGCAGCGGCTCCGCATGCGCACCACCTATGACCTCGAGATGATGCAGCAGATGGGTTTCTGCAACGGCATTGAGAACTACTCGCGCCACATCGACGCACGGACCCAGGGGAGCGCGCCGCACTGCCTGCTCGACTATTTCCCGGATGACTTCCTGCTGGTGGTGGATGAGTCACACGTGACCATTCCGCAGATCGGCGCCATGTATGAGGGCGACATGTCCCGTAAGCGCACCCTGGTGGATCACGGGTTCCGTCTGCCATCGGCCATGGATAACCGGCCGCTGAAGTGGGACGAATTCCTGGAACGCATCGGGCAAACCGTGTACCTGTCGGCCACGCCGGGCAAGTACGAACTCAGCAAATCGGACGGTTACGTCCAGCAGATCATCCGTCCCACCGGGCTCGTGGACCCCGAGGTGATCGTGAAGCCGAGCAAGGGCCAGATCGATGACCTGCTCGGTGAGATCCAGACACGCGTGGAGCGCGACGAACGCGTACTGGTGACCACGCTGACCAAGCGCATGGCTGAGGACCTCACGGGCTACCTGCTCGAACACGGCGTGAAGGTCGAGTATCTCCATTCCGACGTCGATACGCTGCGCCGCGTTGAGCTCCTACGGGAGCTGCGCCTCGGCACGTTCGATGTCCTGGTGGGCATCAACCTGCTGAGGGAGGGCCTGGACCTTCCGGAGGTCTCGCTGGTCAGCATTCTCGACGCGGACAAGGAGGGCTTCCTCCGCAGCTCCACCTCGCTCATCCAGACCATCGGCCGCGCCGCGCGCAACGTGTCTGGGCAGGTGCATATGTACGCAGACCGCATCACCGATTCAATGGCCAGGGCTATTGACGAGACCAATCGGCGGCGCGATATCCAGGTTGCCTTCAACAAGAAGCACGGAGTGGATCCGCAGCCACTGCGGAAGCGGATCGCGGACATCACCGATTCCCTTGCCAGGGAAGACGCCGACACGCGGGAGCTGCTCGAGAAGACCTCAAAGGGTGCCAAGGGCAAAGGCAAGGGAAGAGCCGTTCGGGCCGACGGCCTGGCAGCCGTTCCCGCCGAGGATCTCACTGACCTGATCAGCCAACTCACGGCGCAAATGCATGCCGCGGCTGAAGAATTGCAGTTTGAGCTGGCAGCACGGCTGCGTGACGAAGTCGGCGATCTGAAGAAGGAACTGCGGCAGATGCAGTCCGCCGGGCACGCCTGATCGATGGCCGAGGATCCACGGAGAAGCACCTTCACGGAAATCCGGGTCCACGGGATTGGGGATCATGAGTACTTCACCAGTCTCGGGTTGCCCCGTGAGAAACGCTTAAACGCCTGGGTGCAGGTCGCCGAGCCGCCACCGTTGCCCGAGCATCAACTCCGGATCGTCAACTGGTCCCGTTCGCACCGCCGCAGAACGGGATTCCTTTGGTATCTGGCTTTTCCTTTCACCCTCGTCAACGTGGCCGGCCGCATGGAATCCTCGGCGGTGCACCGGCAGGGAAGCGGCAATGGCATGCTGCGTGCCCTGGTCTTCGCGGTGGGTGTGATCCTCACGGTGTCGCAACTTGCCTGGTTGGTGGTGCTCGGCGAAACTTTGCTCCGGTATATTCCGTTGCCGCCGCCGGCCTTGCATACGGTACCGGTAGTGGCCGGCCTGCTTCTCGCGGGCTGGTTGCTGTACCGGTACCGGAAGGTTGTCCGGCGCCAGTCAGAGCGCAGGGGCCAGGCGTTCATTCCCGCACTTGTCCACGGCGTCGTCGTCGTGTGTGCTGTAGCGTTTCTCGCCCTGGTCCGCCCTGCGCAGGTTCCGTGGAGCGGCTGGCCGTCGGCACCAACCCCTGTGGGGACGAGTCAGCTCGACGCCATGGCGCTCTGGATCGCGATCAGCATCTCGACTTCCTTCGTTGCCGCGCTCGCTCTTGCCGCCCACTATCACGCTGCAGGGAGGCAGGAGCGGCAAGCGCGTGTACCACTCGTTGCGGCGGGCCTCCTTCTGCCGGTGGCCGTCGTCCTCATGCATGCACTTACCGCCCTGGTGCGAATGGTCCTGGACAACCTCCTCGCCTACGTAACGGGACTCTTCGGACTGGCCCAGCGCCGCTTACCCGTTGGAATTCTCCTTCCCTACGACAACCCGTCCGACGCCGGCGACAGCCGCCTCGATCTTTTTCCCTTCCTCGCGCTGATCGCGGCCGTAACGGCTTTGGTGGCCGCCGCCGTCGTGCTCGGGATCGCGAAAGACCCTGGACTTCCGCCACTATTCCGGGGCAAGGCGGCACGCGGTCGCTGGTGGCATGAATTCACTGAAGCCGCGCCGGGCTTGCTACCCTTCATGCTGCCGTTGGCGGTCCTGCTGGCCGCCGCGGGCATGACGACGGCGATTATCCTGGGCGAGGGCAGGCTCGGCGGCCCCTGGCTCGCGCTGGCAATACTTGTGCTTCAACTTTTCGGCGCGGCGGTGGTGCTGGTAATGCTTCTCGGCCAGCTTCGACCGGTGCGCGAGGTTCTGGGCAAGATCGCCGATATTGCCGGGTTCTGGCCGGTCCGTGATCATCCGCTCGCAGGTTCGTCGTACCGGGATGCCGCGGTGTCGGGCATTTCCGAACTCGTGGAGCACTACAGCGACGGCGTTGTCCTGGTTGCCCATAGCCAGGGATCCGTCATCTGTGCCTGGCTCGTTGCCCATGGGTCAGACGGGCACGCTTCGCGCGAGCGGCCGCACCTGGTGACGGCCGGCTCACCGCTGGCATCCTTGTACGCCGCGTTTTTCCCGTCCGCATTCAGCCCGGAACTCTTTGCCGATGTTGTCGGAGGAACCCGCAGCTGGGTGAATTTCTGGAGGAGGACCGATCCAGTTGCATTTGCCGTCCCGTGGGCCGAGAACCGCGTCCTGGCGGATCCAAGGGAAGACGGCGTTGCCCGCAGTCACAGCGACTACTGGACGGAACCCGCTGTTATGGAACACATCGAATCCCTGTCGCGGCGGCAGGACTGACTGCGCCGCATATTTCCGGATCGCTCCGGCACACCGGTAGGATAGAGCGGACGTAGGGGAGTATCCATTCGCGCTACGAACGTCAACACGCAGACCGCAGAGGTTCTGCCGGGCGTAGCGGCCGCGCATGATCGCGGTGGAGAGACTTGCGGTTCCCGTTGTACCTCCGAAAGGGTTCCTAGTGCTTGAACTGCCCCTTGCCTTCGAAATAGGCACCTTCGTCGTCCTGGGCCTTGTGCTCCTGTTCGACCTGCTGCTCGTTGTGAAGCGCCCCCACGAACCATCCATGAAGGAAGCCGGCCTCTGGGTCGCCTTCTACGTTGGTCTCGCCCTGATCTTCGCTGTCCTGATGTTCGCTTTCACCGGACCGGAATTCGGCGGCCAGTTCGTGGCTGGTTGGGTGACTGAATACAGCTTGAGCATCGATAACCTGTTCGTGTTCATCATCATCATGGCCCGTTTCTCGGTGCCCCGGAAGTACCAGCAGGAAGTGCTGATGGTGGGCATCATCATCGCCCTGATCCTGCGCGGAATCTTCATCCTCCTCGGCGCCGCGCTGATCAGTAACTTCTCCTGGATCTTCTACATCTTCGGTGCGTTCCTGCTCTGGACGGCCTACCACCAGGCCAAGGACTCCGGTGAAGAGGAAGAGGACAAAGAAAACAAGATCATCGCCAAACTCCGCGGCGTGCTGCCGATGTCTGAGCACTACGACGGCAACAAGATCCGCACCGTGGTCAACGGCAAGAAGGTCTTCACCCCGATGCTGATCGTGTTCATCACCATCGGCCTGACCGACCTGATGTTCGCTGTTGACTCCATCCCGGCGATCTTCGGACTGACCGAAAGCCCGTTCATCGTGTTCACCGCGAACCTGTTCGCGTTGATGGGGCTGCGGCAGTTGTACTTCCTGCTCGGCGGGCTGATGACGCGCCTGGTCTACCTCAAGCACGCCCTGTCGCTGATCCTGGCGTTCATCGGTGTGAAGCTGATCCTCCACGCCCTACACGAGAATGAGCTGCCCTTCATCAACGGCGGCCAACACATCGAATGGGCACCGGTGATCCCGACCTTCGTATCCCTCGGGATCATCATGGGCATCATCGTCGTGGCTGTCGTCGCCAGCCTGCTCAGCCCCAAGGGCAAGCAGGCGAAGGTTGACGCCGAACTCGCCGCGGATGCAGAGCGCGCCCGCACAGGCGGGCCCGACGCCTAGTCAAGTACGCACGTAAAGCGCCGGTTCGGTATCTACCGAACCGGCGCTTTTATCGTCGGGAGTTCAGTTCTAAGACAAACCGAGAGACCGGAGAACCTGCTACCGGCCGTGTGCCAGGGCGAGGAGCCGGTTGAAGATAGCTTCGCCGTCGTCGTGAATGCCGTCGTGATGAAAGTCCGCTGTCTCCCACATCCGAAGGCCCTTCACTGCCCCTGCCGTTTCCAGGGACAGGTCGCGGTCAACATAAATGTCTTCCGAGTAGACCGCCGCGGCAGCGGGAACGGTGTTGCGCGCCAGTTGCGCCGGGTCGTACAGCGGTCCCCAGTTGCTGATGGATGCCAGCTGCTCCGCTGTTTCCCTCAACGGAACCAGGGCAGGGTCTTCGTCGAAGTACCACGGATAGACCATTTCGCCGATCAGGAGCGGTTCAGCGGCCTCGGGAAGAAACTGCGGGAGCTCCTGAAGTACGCGCCACGCCGCCCATCGCGAGGCTTCACCCTGACAATAGATCGACTCGTGGAGCACCGCATAGAGCGGGTTGGACCGCCGGCTCACAAGAGTCTGCACCTGGTCCAGAAAGACCGGCGACAGGCGTTCACCGGCTTCGGTGGTGATGAACGCGTCCTCCAACAGGTAGTGCAGGCCGTCAACCCTTACATTCCCGCCGAGGTAGGAGCCGACCAGCTGGAACCGCCGCGCAGTGAGGCGTTCACCGGAGGGAAGCCGTTCATCGACCTCTTCAAGGTGGCGGGCGATGCGAGTGAGGACCTTACGGTCCTCGGGATACCTACCGAAGTACTCGGCATTCCGCGCGGCGACCCGCCGGAAGGTATGCCGGTATACCCGCTCGGCCGGCCCGGCCAGCGGAGCCAAGCCGCCCGTGATGAGGGCGCACGCCATTCCTTCCGGCGCGAAGGAAAGGTAGGTCAGCGCGCAGAATCCGCCGAAGCTCTGGCCGAAGACCGTCCAGGGATCCGCGCCGAGTGCTGCCCGGATGGCTTCGGCGTCGGCAACAATCGAATCGGCACGAAAATGGCGGAGGTACTCGGCCTGCTGAAGGGGAGTACCCCTGCCTGGCAGCGTCCGTTCGTCGGCAGGTGTCGAAAGGCCGGTACCCCGCTGGTCCAGCATCAGGATGCGGAACTCACGCGCTGCTGCCTTCATCCAGCCGGCGAGCTGCGTGACGCGGCTTCCCCGGCCGCCCGGCCCTCCCTGAAGGAACAGGAGCCAGGGCAGGCGGGCGGTCTCGTCCTCGCTGTGCTCCGTTGAACTGTATTCCCTTGCGAAGACGGTGATGGATTCGCCGTCGGGATCTGCATGATCGAGAGGCACACTGAACCGGTGACCCGTACTACGCATTCCTCGCATGTGGCGGGTCGGCTCGCTCTCATGCGACGTAGCGGTCATCAGCAGGCCCGGGCGAAACGGGTCAGCGGACCACCCGTCAACCGGAAGGTGGTCCATTCATCCTGGGGGAGGGCCCCCAGACTCCGGTAGAAAGCGATCGACGGTTCATTCCAGTTCAGGACCGACCACTCAACCCTCGCGTAGCCACGCTCCGCAGCGATGCCGGCCAGATTCTGCAGGAGGGCCTTCCCGTAACCGGATCCACGCGATTCCGGCCGCACGTACAGGTCCTCCAAATAAATCCCGTGAACGCCTTCCCAGGTGGAGTAGTTCAGGAACCAGAGTGCGAATCCCTGGATGCCGCCGTCGTCCTCGGCGATGGAGGCAAAAATGCGGGGGTTCTCCCCGAACAGTGCTTCCTCGAGTCCCTCAACGGTGTTGCGGACCGCGTCCGGCTCCTTCTCGTACACCGCGAGTTCGTGAATTAGTTGCAGGATGGTGGGCACGTCTTCCCGACGTGCATTCCGGATGGGAGTCATGCCTACCAATGTAGCGCCGAGCGCTACGGCCCGCCGACGGAGGTGACGGCGACCACGGGTACGCCCGCCTCGTCGGACGCCGCGAGGTCAATGACCGCGTTGATGCCCCAGTCCTGGTCGCCGGAGGGGTCCTTCAGGATCTGCCGGACCTCCCACTTGCCAGGCAGTTGCCGAATGAAGAGTAGTGCCGGACCGCGTGCGTCGGGGCCGTCGTCGATGTCGTCGTGGTCATCGAAATAACCGTCCATCGCCTCCGCCCAGCGGTCGGCGTCCCATCCTGAGTCACCATCGAGCCGGCCGAGAGCCTCTTCATTCTCGGCAGCGAACAATTGCACACGCTGGAACATTTCGTTGCGGACCATGACGCGGAAGGCGCGTTCATTGGAGGTGACGGAGTCCGGTTCCGGAGGCAAGTCGACATGCTTGGGATCCCGATCCTGCACTCCGGCCGCCAACTGCTCCCATTCGTCGAGGAGGCTGGAATCCACCTGGCGAATCAACTCACCGAGCCATTCGATAATGTCGGTCAGATCCTCGCGGAGGGCATCGCGCGGTACGGTCTGTCGAAGGGCCTTGAAGCAGTCGGCGAGGTACCGCAGCAGGATACCCTCGGAGCGGGCGAGGCTGTAGAAGGCAATATTTTCACCGAAGTTCATTGCCCGCTCATACATGTCCCGGACAACTGACTTCGGGCTCAACTCAAAGTCTCCCAGCCACGGCGAACCGGACCGGTACGTCTCGAACGCCTGGAAGAGGAGTTCACCCAGCGGTTGCGGGTAGGAGATTTCCTCGAGGCGTGCCATCCGCTGGTCGTATTCGACGCCGTCGGCCTTCATCGCCGCTACGGCCTCGCCGCGCGCCTTTTTCTCCTGCGCACTGAGAACCTGCCGGGGTTTCTCGAGGGTTGCTTCAATGACGGAAACGACATCGAGCGCGTAGGAAGGTCCTTCAGGATCGAGCAGCTCGAGCGCGGCGAGCGCAAATGGGGACAACGGCTGATTAAGCGCGAAGTTGGCTTGCAGGTGGACCTTCAGGCGTACGGTGCGGCCCTCGTCATCGGGTTTGTCCAGCCGCTCGACGATCCCGGAGTTCACGAGCTCGCGGTAGATGCTGATGGCCCGGCGCAGGTGCGCGAACTGCCTGGCCTGCGGTTCGTGGTTTCCGCGCAGCAGGTTCTGCACCGCGTCCAGTGGGTCGCCGGGGCGTTCCAGCAGGTTCAGCAGCATGGAGTGCGTGACGGCGAAGCTGGATCCGAGCGGCTCCGGAGTGCCTTCCACCAGGCGGTCATAGGTGGGTTTGCCCCACGACACGAATCCCTGCGGCGGCTTTTTCCTCACCACCTGGCGCAGTTTCTTCTGGTCATCGCCGAACTTCGCAACCGCCTTGGCCATTGCCTTGGTGTTCTCCACAACGTGATCGGGTGCCTGTACGACGACGGTGCCCGCGGTGTCGTAGCCCGCCCTACCGGCGCGCCCGGCGATCTGGTGAAACTCCCGCACGTTGAGCAGGCGGGTGCGGACGCCGTCGTACTTGCTCAGCGCAGTCAACAGTACGGTGCGGATCGGCACGTTGATCCCCACACCCAGCGTGTCGGTTCCGCAAATCACCTTGAGCAGTCCTGCCTGCGCCAGTTGTTCCACCAGACGGCGGTACTTCGGAAGCATGCCGGCGTGATGCACGCCGATCCCGTGGCGAACCAACCGGTTCAGGGTCTTCCCGAAACCGGATGAGAATCGGAAGGAAGCAATGAGCTCCGCAATGCGGTCCTTCTCCTCCCGGGTACAGACGTTGATACTCATCAGGTTCTGTGCGCGCTCAATCGCCTCCGCCTGGCTGAAATGCACCACGTAGACCGGCGCCTGGTGCGTGCCGAGCAACTCCTCGAGCGTCTCCTGCAGCGGGTCTTCGGAGTAGTAGAAGTTCAGCGGGATGGGCCGGTCGGCTGAACTGACCAGTACCGTCGGACGCCCGGTGCGGGCGGTCAGGCCGGTTTCGAAGCGTTCGACATCGCCGAGAGTTGCGGACATCAGCAGGAACTGCGCCTGCGGAAGTTCCAGCAGGGGGACCTGCCAGGCCCAGCCGCGTTGCGGGTCTGAATAGAAGTGGAACTCGTCCATGATTACTGTTCCGACGTCGGCCGGCGCACCTTCGCGGAGCGCGATGTTGGCGAGGATCTCTGCGGTGCAGCAGATGATCGGCGCATCCTGGTTGACCGCCGAGTCACCAGTGACCATGCCGACGTTCTCAGCGCCGAATGTGGCGCACAGGGCGAAGAACTTCTCGGAGACGAGAGCCTTGATGGGCGCCGTGTAGTAGCTTCGACGACCTTCGGAGATGGCGTGGAAATGCGCAGCGACTGCCACGAGGGACTTTCCCGACCCGGTAGGCGTTGCGAGGATCACGTTGTTGCCGGAAACGAGTTCCAGGACTGCCTCATCCTGCGCCGGGTACAGGGTGATGCCCTCGCCCTCCGACCACGACTGGAACGCCGAGTACACGGCGTCAGCGTCAGGGCTGCCTGGCGGTTCTGTCTGGGGGAGGTGCTCCTGGATACTCATGGGCTCTAAGCCTATCGGTAGGGTCCCGGGGCGAGCGCAGCGAGGTTCGGGGGGCCGGTGGGCGCTATCGGTAGGGTCCCGGGGCGAGCGCAGCGAGGTTCGGGGGGCCGGTGGGCGCTATCGGTAGGGTCCCGGGGGGGGGAGCGCAGCGAGGTTCGGGGGGCCGGTGGGCGCTGTCGGGGAACACCGATACGCTCGTTGTATGCGCTGGGACCCCACACAATATGCACTTTTCTCCGATCACCGTGCGAGGCCGTTCTTCGACCTTGTGGGCCGGATTGAGCATCCCGCTCCCAACCGGATTGTGGATCTCGGTTGCGGCCCCGGCGAACTGACCGCTGTACTGGCCCGCCGCTGGCCTGACGCTGAAGTGGTCGGAATTGATTCGTCCCCGGAGATGGTCGAACGCGCTCGGGCCCTGCCCGATAAGCCCGCCAACCTGACTTTCACCGTGTCAGACGTCCGCGATTTCTCGGTCGAGGCGGGCACCGACGTCGTTATTTCCAATGCCCTCCTGCAGTGGGTGCCGGGTCATCAGGCGCTGCTGGAACATTGGGCAAACGGGCTGGAGGCCGGGGGTTGGCTCGCGATGCAGGTTCCTGGGAACTTCTCCTCGGCCTCACATGTGCTGATGCGCGAGCTTGCGGATTCTCCGCGTTGGAAGCCGGAACTGAACGGAGTCCTGCGGCACGACGACGCCGTCAGCGAGCCGGGCGGGTATCTTCGCCTGCTGCGTGGGGCAGGTCTCGAGGTTGACGCCTGGGAGACCACGTACCAGCACCTTTTGCAGGGGAAGGACCCGGTACTGGATTGGGTCCGTGGCACGGGCCTGCGCCCGGTACTTGCCGTTCTCGAACCAGACGACGCCGACGAGTTCGAGCGTTCGTATGCGGCCCTCCTTGCTGAGGCCTACCCCACAGGAGCTGACGGCACGGTCTTTCCTTTCCGGCGAATTTTCGCTGTGGGGGTTAAGCTACCAGCCGCGTGAGCGCCACTCCTCCAGGGCCGGCCGCTCGGCCCCGAGTGTGGTGGACCTCCCGTGGCCGGGATGAACCACGGTCTCGTCCGGAAGGACATTGAATACTCGTTCGACGACGTCGGTGTAGAGGGAATCGAAGCGGGCGGGATCGCCGCCCGTGTTGCCGACGCCGCCCGGAAACAGCGAGTCACCGGTGAATAGGTGCGGAGATCCGGCCGGGTCCCGATAGAGGAGTGCAGTAGATCCCGGAGTGTGGCCGCGCAGCGAGATCGCTTCAAGGTCAAACCCCTCGAAGTTCCCGACATCGCCATGGTCGAGGGGCACGTCCGTGGCTACGGCGATGTCCTCGACATCCGCTGTTCCGGCTGCGGTCTTCATCCCTGTTGCCTCGACGATGTCCGCAAGGGCACCCACATGGTCCCAATGCGCGTGCGTGGTGACCACGAGGGTCGGCTTCGCCGTTGAGGAGGTGTCCCGGGCGCCCTCGGCGAGGAGCGCCAGGATGGCGCGGGCGTCGTCGGCCGCGTCGATGAGAACCTGTGCCCCGCTCGTCTTGGCGGTCAACAGGTAGACGTTGTTGTCCATCTCGCTCACTGAGATGCTGCGGATGGTCAGATCCCGAAGGTCATACATGCTGGCCAGTGTAGACCCGGCGTTACGCCACAGGGAATGGCGATGGAGAAGCGTCGAAGCGCGTGGCAGAATGTGAGCACCCGTCCAACGTCGTTCAGGAGCGCGCACTGTGAACTCTGATGTTACGGCGTGGCTGCGGATTGACCCGGCGAGTTCAGTTCCGCCGTATGAGCAGCTGCGCGTGCAGATTCTGGACGCCGCGAATGACGGCTCGCTGCCCGTCGGAACCCGGCTCCCACCCGTGCGCACGCTGGCGGGACACCTTGGAGTGGCGGTGAACACGGTCGCGCGGGCGTACAGGGAGCTTGAACAGGCACACATCGTCGTGACCCGGTCGCGGGCGGGTACGGTGGTGGCTGCCGCCGGGGACGAAGCGCGCCGGAAAGCCGCGGAAGGCGCCGCAGAGTACGCACGTCTGGTTAAGGCGAACGGCATCACCGAGGATGAAGCGGTCTCCTACCTGAGGGCCGCACTGCGCCGTCGGTGAACATCGCCGGGGACACGCCGTGAATTCCGGCGTTCGAATATGTTTTCGAACGCTGTTTCCACTAAAGTGAAATGGTGTCTATTGCAACCTCCCTGGATTCCGGACTCTCCCATCCTGACAAGATGCCGCAGGATCTCTCACGGCTGATCGTCAAGGGAGCCCGGGAACACAACCTGCGAAACGTAGATCTCGATCTTCCGCGGGACGCAATGATTGTCTTCACGGGCCTGTCCGGTTCCGGTAAGTCCTCATTGGCGTTCGACACCATCTTCGCCGAGGGGCAACGCCGGTACGTCGAGTCGCTCTCGGCCTATGCGCGCCAGTTCCTCGGCCAGGTGGACAAGCCGGACGTCGACTTCATTGAGGGCCTGTCGCCGGCCGTATCCATTGACCAGAAGTCCACCAGTAAAAACCCCCGGTCCACCGTGGGCACCATTACCGAGATCTATGACTACATGCGGCTGTTGTGGGCACGGGTGGGCCGGCCGCATTGCCCAGTGTGCGGTGAGGCGGTCGCAAAGCAGACTCCGCAGCAGATTGTGGACCAGCTGATGGAGCTCGAACAGGGCACCCGGTTCCAGGTTCTTGCCCCGGTGGTACGTGGCCGTAAGGGCGAATTCGCAGATCTCTTCCAGGATCTCGCTGCCAAGGGCTACTCGCGCGCCAGGGTGGACGGAGATCTGGTGCAGCTCACCGACCCTCCGAAGCTGGGCAAGCAGTACAAGCACACCATCGAGGTCATCGTGGACCGACTGGTGGTCAAGGACGGGGTTCGCCAGCGCCTCACCGACTCCATCGAGACCGCCCTCAAACTGGCCGAGGGCAGGGTGCTTGCTGACTTCGTGGATCTTCCGGCGGAGGACACTCATCGGATCCGGGCGTTCTCGGAGAACCTGGCCTGCCCCAACGAGCACCCACTCGCCATCGACGAGATCGAGCCGCGTTCCTTCTCCTTCAATAACCCGTTCGGTGCCTGCCCTGCGTGCACCGGCATCGGCACCAAGCTCGAGGTTGATGAGGAACTGGTTGTTCCGAACCCCGATCTCTCCCTGGGCGAGGGCGCTATTGCGCCGTGGGCGCTCGGCACAGCAACTCTTGAGTACTGGACGCGGCTTCTCGAAGGGCTGTCCAAGGAACTCGGCTTCTCCATGGACAAGCCGTGGAGCAAGCTCCCCCAGCACGCGCGGGACGCGGCGCTGTACGGCAAGGACCACAAGGTGGTTGTGCAGTACCGCAACCGTTTCGGCAGGGAACGCAAGTACAGCACGGGTTTCGAGGGTGCTGTTCAGTACATTCACCGCAAGCACCTTGAAACTGAATCCGACTACGCACGGGACCGCTACGAGGAGTACATGCGGCAGGTGCCGTGCCCTGAGTGCGGCGGAGCGCGCCTCAATCCTGCTTCGTTGTCCGTGCTGATCAACGGACGCTCCATCGCCGAAGTCTCCGCGATGCCCATGCGGGAGTGCAGTGACTTTTTGAACAACCTGGTCCTGACGGGCAGGGAGGCGCAGATTGCGTCGCAGGTGTTGAAGGAGATTCAGGCACGCCTTCGGTTCCTCCTCGACGTTGGGCTCGAATACCTCAACCTGGAACGTGCAGCAGGCACGCTCTCCGGAGGTGAAGCGCAGCGCATCCGTCTTGCCACGCAGATCGGTTCCGGTCTGGTAGGCGTTCTTTATGTGCTCGACGAACCGTCCATCGGCCTCCACCAGCGTGACAACCGGCGCCTCATCGAAACATTGACGCGGCTGCGCAACCTTGGCAACACCCTTATCGTCGTCGAGCATGACGAAGACACAATCAACGAGGCCGACTGGATCGTTGACATCGGTCCGGGTGCAGGCGAGCACGGGGGACAGGTGGTCCATTCGGGTCTGCTCGAGGACCTCCTGCGGAATGAGCAGTCAATCACCGGGGACTACCTCTCCGGCAGGCGGAAGATCGAACCGCCGGCCAAGCGCAGGAAGATCGATCGCTCGCGTCAGCTCAAGGTAGTTGGGGCACGCGAGCACAACCTGAAGGGCGTCGACGCAACATTCCCGCTGGGAGTGCTCACCGCGGTTACCGGAGTCAGCGGGTCGGGTAAATCCACGCTGGTCAATGAGATCCTGTACAAAGTACTGGCGAACAAGCTGAACGGCGCAAAGCAGGTTGCGGGGCGTCATCGGCGTATCGACGGGTTGCAGCACCTGGACAAAGTCATCCATGTGGATCAGGGCCCCATCGGGCGGACGCCGCGTTCCAACCCGGCAACCTATACCGGGGTGTTCGACAACATCCGGAAGTTGTTCGCAGAAACCACAGAGGCAAAGGTGCGCGGGTACCTGCCCGGAAGGTTCTCCTTCAATGTGAAGGGCGGGCGGTGCGAAGCCTGCTCGGGTGACGGCACCCTGAAGATCGAGATGAACTTCCTGCCGGACGTCTACGTGCCGTGCGAGGTGTGCCACGGCGCGCGGTATAACCGGGAAACCCTTGAGGTGCACTACAAAGGCAAAACCATTGCGGATGTCCTCAACATGCCGATCGAGGAGGCAGCAGAGTTCTTCGCCGCCTTTGCGCCTATCGCCCGGCACCTAAGCACCCTGGTGGACGTCGGTCTCGGCTACGTCCGTCTGGGGCAGCCCGCCACCACGCTGTCCGGCGGTGAGGCCCAGCGCGTGAAGCTCGCGAGCGAATTGCAGAAGCGTTCAAATGGCCGAAGCATCTATGTGCTGGATGAGCCCACCACCGGGCTGCACTTCGAGGACATCCGAAAATTGCTGCAGGTGCTTCAGGGATTGGTGGACAAGGGCAACACCGTCATCACGATCGAACACAACCTCGACGTCATCAAGAGCGCCGACTGGGTGATCGACCTTGGACCGGACGGAGGTTCAGGGGGCGGCGAGATCATCGCAACCGGGACTCCCGAACAGATCGCCGCCACCCAGGAGAGCCATACCGGGAAGTTCCTCGCGGAGACCCTTTCCGCCTAGCGAAGTATTCCTTATCCGGCATGCAATTACCGGGCGGGTGTTCGGCTATGGGAAACTTGCCCGGTGACGAATACAAGGTTCCTGATTCTTTTCGACCTCGATGGCACGCTGGTCGATCCTGAGGGGGCTATCACGGGTGGGATCGCCGACGCTCTGCGAAACAGTGGGCTGCCTGTACCGTCGCCGGATCAATTGAGGCAGATGGTCGGTCCTGCCCTGGTTCGGTCCCTGATTGACATTGCCGGGATTCCGGAGCGCCGCGTAGACGAGGTTGTTGCCAAATATCGCGAGAAATATCGCACCACCGGGATGGCACTGAGCCGTCCCTATCCAGGCATTGTTTCCGCCATTGGGCAGCTGAACGAGCGTGGCCATCTCTTGGCGGTTGCAACGCAGAAGCCTGAATGGCTCGCGCTCGAACTGCTAGGCGTACAGCAAATGGCGGGGCTTTTCGCTTCAGTCCACGGCTCGCCGGCTGTCGAACGCGAGGCTGCGAAGCTGGACGGCAAGCGGACAATCATCGCCGCAGCATTGGCCGCGCATGCCGGGAACTACAGCCACGCAATCATGGTGGGCGACCGCTCCCATGACGTCGACGGTGCGGCAGCGAACGGGCTCGATTGCGTGGCAGTGTCGTGGGGGTTCGGCACCACCGAGGAGTTCGCGGCAGCCAACGCGGCCGTCGTCGTGGACTCCGCGGAAGCTTTAGTCCGCTACCTGGACGACCGCGTGAGGCAGGTTTCAGGGACGGTGGTCCATGGGCGTCTATGACCTCACCAGGAGCAGCACACGCGGGCTGATAGCGGGGCTGTGCAGACCAACCGTCGTCGGGTTGCAGAACGTGCCGACCGGCGGCGGCTTCATCGTTGCGCCCAACCATCTTTCCTTTCTGGACAGTGTGCTTGTGCAGGCACTGATGCCGCGACCTGTTGCCTTCTTCGCCAAAGCCGAGTACTTCACCGGTACGGGGGTCAAGGGCGCCCTCATGCGCTCCTTCTTCCAGGGTGTGGGTTCCATCCCGGTGGAGCGCGGCCAGCAGGCGGCAAGCGTGCAGGCCCTCAAGACGCTTCTGGGGATGCTGGAGGCGGGGGACGGCGTAGGAATCTACCCGGAAGGTTCGCGCTCCCGCGACGGCCTGCTCTACCGAGGGAGAACCGGCGTCGGCTGGCTCGCGCTGACCACGGGAGCTCCGGTGGTGCCTGTTGGCCTTCTCGGCACTGATTTGCTGCAGCCTGCGGACAGGCGATGGATCAGGCCGCAACATTTCACCATGAAGATCGGTGAACCGTTGTACTTCGAGAAAACAGGATCGAATCATTCGCTGCCTGCCCGCCGTCAGGTAACGGACGCCATCATGGATGCCATAGCGGAACTGACAGGCCAGCGTCGAGCTACCGGATACAACAAGAGCACAGCGGAGTAGGCGCCGTCACGGGTAGCCCGTCTGCCGCCGGTAGGATGAAACGGTGGCAGATCCAGCAACATACCGGCCCAAAACCGGCGAAATTCCGCAGGATCCGGGGGTATATAGATTCCGGGACCAGCATCAGCGGGTCGTCTACGTGGGCAAAGCCAAGAATCTCAGGTCACGGCTGAACTCCTATTTCGCCAACCCACAGTCATTGATGCCGCGGACCCGTGCCATGGTGCACACCGCCGCCAGTGTGGAGTGGACGGTCGTCGGTAGCGAGCTCGAAGCCCTCCAGCTCGAATACACCTGGATCAAGGAGTTCAATCCCCGGTTCAACGTCATGTTCCGGGATGACAAGTCCTACCCCTACCTGGCGGTGACCCTCGGGGAGAAGTATCCGAGGGTACAGGTGATGCGCGGGGACCGGAGGAAGGACACCCGGTACTTCGGGCCGTTCTATCCGGCCAAGGCAATCCGTGAGACCGTTGACACCCTTCTGAGGGTTTTCCCCGTACGCACCTGCAGCTCCGGCGTGTTCAAGCGCGCCGAGCGCTCGGGCCGCCCATGCCTCCTCGGCTACATCGATAAGTGCTCCGCGCCATGCGTTGGCAGGGTTTCCGCGGATGAGCACCGCGAGCTGGCGGTACAGTTCTGCGACTTCATGTCCGGTCAGGCCGGCCGCTTCATCCGGGACCTGGAGCAACGGATGGCGGCTGCCGTAGCGGAACTGGATTACGAGGCGGCGGCGAGAATCCGCGACGACATCGCCGCCCTTAAACGGGTCTTTGAGCGCAACACGGTGGTACTGAGCGAAGATACTGACGCCGACGTATTTGCCCTGGCGGAGGATGAGTTGGAGGCAGCCGCCCAGGTTTTCCACGTGCGCGGCGGCCGCATCCGCGGCCAGCGTGGCTGGGTGGTTGAGAAGGTCGAGGACATGAGCACCGCAGACCTGGTGGAACATCTGCTGCAGCAGGTTTACGGCGAAGGAAACAGCAGCAACAACCGCATCCCCCGCGAGGTCCTTGTGCCCGTGCTTCCAAGCAACGAAGAACAGATGCGTGAGTGGCTGCGCGGTCTGCGCGGGGCGCGGGCTGATATCCGGGTACCGCAGCGCGGTGACAAGGCAACCCTTCGTGGGACCGTCGAGCAGAACGCCGCCGATTCCCTTCGGCTGCACAAGAGCCGCCGCGCCGGGGACATCACCACCCGCTCTGCAGCGCTGCAGGAGCTTCAGGAAGCACTGGACCTTCCGCAGCCGCTCATGCGCATCGAATGCTTCGACATCTCGCATGTGCAGGGAACCAACGTGGTCGCCTCCATGGTTGTGGTGGAGGACGGGCTGCCCCGCAAGGCCGATTACCGCCGCTTCTCGATCACCGGCGATGCCGCACGGGATGACACCGCATCCATGTACGACGTCATCTCCCGCAGGTTCCGCAACTACCTGGCGGAGCAGAACCCCCTGGATTCCCTGCCGGGAGAAGGGAACGACGACGACGGCGGCGGGCCGGTTGCCGATTCCACCCGTCCGGTGGCGCGCCAGAAATTCGCGTACCCGCCTAACCTCGTCGTGGTAGACGGCGGCCAACCCCAGGTCCGGGCAGCTGCACGGGCGCTCGGCGACCTGGGCATCGACGACGTGTTCGTCGTCGGGCTTGCCAAGCGCCTGGAGGAGGTGTGGCTGCCGGAGGGTGATTTCCCGGTCATTCTGCCGCGGGCCTCGGAAGGGCTCTTCCTGCTGCAGCGGATTCGTGATGAGGCGCACCGCTTCGCGATCGCCTACCACCGGCAGAAGCGCGGGAAGTCCATGACGGTATCTGCGCTTGACGACGTGCCGGGCCTCGGCCCGGCGAAGCGCCGTTCACTCCTCAAGCACTTCGGCTCGGTCCGCAAACTGCGTAACGCGAGCGTCGAGGAGCTCCAGCAGGTACAGGGAGTGGGTCCGGCATTGGCGGCGGTAATCCGCGGCCAGCTTGCGAAGGAAGGTTCCGGGAACGGCAGTGACGCCCCGCCCACGGCGGTCAATATGACGACCGGCGAGGTACTGGAATCCTAGCCGGCAACGAGGGGTCCCCAGACGAGCGAAGCGAGTCTGGGGAGGTCCGGACGCGTTAGGGTAGAAGCTGGAGGCGCGGCCGTACACCGCCCGGTCCAACGGATCTCGGGCGAGGAACGGCGCGGTGTAATTCGGGTGCAACGGTGGGATGGAATCGAAGAATATGAAAGAGGCTGACGGACTGACGCCGGTCAAACCTGCCGAATCCGAACTGCTGGTCGTCACCGGGATGTCCGGTGCCGGGCGTAGTACGGCCGCCAACGCGCTGGAGGACCACGGCTGGTACGTCGTTGAGAACCTTCCCCCGCAGATGCTCAGCACCCTGACCGAGATTGTCTCCCGGACGCCGGAATCGATTCCCAAGCTCGCCGTCGTCATCGATGTGCGCAGCAAGGAATTGTTCCAGGATGTGCAGGGGTCACTCGCTTCCCTGCGGGCCGCGGGAATCACGTATCGGGTGCTGTTCCTGGACGCCGCCGATGACACGCTTGTCCGTCGGTTCGAGCAGGGGAGACGCCCACACCCGCTGCAGGGAGACGGCCGCATCCTCGATGGGATTTCCGCCGAGCGGGACGTTCTGAAGGAACTCAAGCATGCTTCGGACCTGGTCGTGGACACCACCCAGCTGAATGTCCACGCCCTGGCGACGCAGATCACCGAGCTGTTCTCGGATTCAGGGCCCATCGTGCTGCGGCTGAACGTCATGAGCTTCGGCTTCAAGTACGGGCTGCCGGTGGACGCGAACTTTGTTGCGGACGTCCGCTTCATACCGAACCCGCACTGGGTGCCGGTTCTCCGTCCGCAGACTGGCCTGGACGGGCCCGTTCGGGATTACGTGCTCACCGCGAACGGTGCATCCGAGTTCGTCGACCGCTATGTCAACGCGCTCGAGCCCGTCCTTGAGGGGTATCGCCGCGAGAACAAGCATTACGCCACCATCGCCGTGGGCTGCACCGGCGGAAAGCATCGCTCGGTCGCGGTAACCGAAGAGATTGCCCAGCGCCTCGCACAACTGCCGAGACTGCAGGTGATGGCGCACCACCGTGATCTCGGGCGGGAATAGTGGCGATCCTGACCGGTTCGCTGCCGCTCATTCCGGCTACGTCGACCTCCCGTTCGGGTCCCGGCGCGCAGGACAGCGCGCCGTCGGTCGTTGCACTGGGTGGCGGACATGGCTTGTCGGCGTCGCTGTCGGCGTTGCGCCTGCTCACCTCGGAGTTGACGGCGGTCGTGACAGTGGCCGACGACGGCGGCTCCTCCGGGCGCCTGCGGCGTGAGCTTGGCGTGCTTCCCCCCGGTGACCTCCGGATGGCGCTTGCGGCACTGTGTGACGATACAGACTGGGGCAGGACCTGGCGAGACGTGATGCAGCACCGCTTCGCCTCGCGCGACGGCGTCGAGGGCTCCCTGGACAACCATGCTCTGGGCAACCTGCTGATCGTCACGCTCTGGGAGCTTCTCGGCGATCCGGTCGCAGGTCTGCAGTGGGCCGGGGCGCTGCTTGGTGCGCGCGGCCGGGTCCTCCCGATGGCCAGTGTTCCCCTGACCATCGAGGGGGATGTGCTCTCCGAGAAGGACGGCCGGCTCCAGCTGCATACAGTCTCCGGACAGGCCGAACTCGCGGTTGCGGGCAGCGCGGGAAACGTCAGTAGGGTTCGTCTTCTGCCAGAGGACGCTACGGCGTGTGTGGATGCGCTGAACGCGATCGAGCTGGCGGACTGGGTCATCCTCGGGCCGGGTTCCTGGTACACCTCCGTACTTCCGCACCTCCTGTTGCCTGAGCTCCGCGACGCCCTGTGCACCACAACGGCGCGTCGCTGCCTGACGATGAACCTCAGCAATGACACAAAGGAAACCCAGGGCATGAACGCCGTCGACCACCTGGGCGTGATCCGGCGCTACGCCCCTGATTTCAGGGTGGACGCGGTAATCGCGGATCCGTCGGTGGTGGCTGACAGGGCAGAGTTCGAGGCCGCAGTGAAGGAAATGGGCGGCCGGACGATCTTGGGTAAAGTAGGCTCTTCAAGCGGCGGACCCGTTCATGACGCCTTGCGTCTGGCAACGGCTTACCACGACATGTTCGGCGAATTCTAGGAGGGTGTCTGTGGCGTTGACCGCGGATGTTAAAGAGGAGCTCTCGCACCTCGACGTCAAGAAATCGTCGGTACGTAAAGCCGAAGTCTCTTCCCTTCTTCGCTTTGCCGGCGGGCTTCACATCATTTCCGGGCGCATCGTCATAGAGGCAGAGGTCGATCTCGCCTCAACGGCGAGACGGTTGCGGAGCGCCATAGCAGACGTATACGGACACAACAGCGAAATTATCGTGGTGTCCGGCAACGGACTGAGACGCGGCAACCGATACGTCGTGCGCGTCGTGCGGGACGGCGAATCGCTCGCCCGGCAAACCGGGCTCCTGGACAACCGCGGCAGACCCGTTCGTGGGCTGCCATCCGCCGTCGTCAACGGCTCCGCCGCGGACGCCGAAGCTGTCTGGCGTGGAGCCTTCCTCGCACACGGCTCGCTCACCGAACCTGGCAGGTCCTCGGCACTGGAAGTCACTTGTCCCGGCCCTGAGTCCGCGCTGGCGCTGGTGGGGGCCGCGCGAAGGCTTGGAATAACCGCCAAGGCGCGCGAAGTCCGCGGCGTCGACCGCGTGGTAATCCGTGACGGTGACACCATCGCGGTCCTGCTGACCCGGATGGGTGCCCACGATGCGCTCATGGTCTGGGAGGAACGGCGGATGCGAAAGGAAGTACGCGCCACCGCCAACCGCCTCGCTAATTTCGACGACGCCAACCTGCGCCGCTCCGCCCAGGCCGCCGTTGCGGCAGGAGCACGCGTGGAGCGGGCCCTGGAGATTCTCGGCGAAGAGGTGCCCCAGCACTTGAAGTACGCAGGGGAGTTGCGCGTGGCGCACAAGCAGGCAAGCCTTGATGAACTCGGGCGGATCGCGGACCCGCCGATGACCAAGGACGCTATTGCCGGCCGGATCCGGCGGTTGCTCGCTATGGCTGATAAACGGGCAACGGATCTGGGTATCCCGGGCACCGAAGCCAATGTGACCGCCGACATGTTGGAAGAGTGAATCCGTGCATAGGATGGAGAAGCGGCCCTCCGCAGGAAGCACTGCTTCCCGCCGGGATGGGTAACGGTCCCTTCGGGACCACCGCGCAAGCTGGGATTCAACCCCGCAAGAGCAACACAGGACATGGAGGATTTCGTGAGCGAATACGTATTGCCTGAATTGAACTATGACTACGCGGCCCTGGAGCCGCACATCTCCGCGCGGATTATGGAGCTTCACCACAGCAAGCACCATGCCGCCTACGTCAAGGGCGCGAATGACGCCATGGCGCAGCTTGCCGAAGCCCGTGAGAAGGGGGACTTCACCAACATCCCCAAGCTGTCCAAGGACCTCGCCTTCCACACTGGCGGTCATGTGAACCACTCGGTCTTTTGGAACAATCTCTCGCCTGAGGGGGGCGACAAGCCAGAGGGCGAACTGGCGGCGGCACTCGATGACGCGTTCGGCTCGTTCGACGCATTCCGCGGTCAGTTCACTGCGGCAGCGCTGAGCCTCCAGGGCTCGGGCTGGGCTTTCCTTGCCTACGAACCGATCGGCGGCAACCTCGTCATTGAGCAGCTCTACGACCAGCAGGGCAATGTTGCGGTCGGTACAACACCGCTGCTGATGCTCGACATGTGGGAGCATGCCTTCTACCTGGATTACGTCAATGTCAAGGCCGACTACGTGAAGGCCTTCTGGAATATCGTCAACTGGGCCGACGTCTCCCGGCGCTTCGAGGCTGCACGCACCCACGCGACCGGACTCATCACGCTCTCCTGATCCGGCCCGCTGTGTCCCGGCGTAACCTTTCCTGCCCAGTCGGGCAGGAAAGGTGCCCCGGTGCGTAAGATGGTCATTGTCGCGTGCGTCACAGCAGGACATGGACCCGCGACCTCCCCCACGCTCCAAAACGCGCACAGTGCGGTGCAATGTATTTCAGACGCCGAACGGTCCGCCTTCCGTGTGAGGACGACAGCCGCCGGCAACAACCCCTATCAAGGAGATAGCAACAGTGACTACTCGTGTAGGAATCAATGGGTTCGGCCGCATTGGACGCAACTACTTCCGCGCAGCCCTGGAACAGGGCGCTGATCTTGAGATCGTCGCAGTCAATGACCTCACAAGTCCCGAAACCCTGGCGCACCTATTGAAGTACGACTCCGTCACGGGCCGCTTGGCCGCAAGCGTGGAAGTTGCCGACGGCGCCCTGGTTGTTGATGGAAAGACCATCAAGGTGCTAGCCGAGCGTGATCCCGCGAACCTGCCCTGGGGAGAGCTGGGCGTGGACATCGTGGTCGAGTCCACCGGCTTCTTCACCAAAGCCTCAGATGCGCAGAAGCACATCGACGCCGGTGCCAGGAAAGTGCTCATTTCCGCTCCGGCGTCGGATGAAGACATCACAATTGTCCTCGGTGTCAACGACGATCTCTACGATCCCGAGAACCACAACATCATCTCCAATGCTTCCTGCACTACCAACTGCCTCGGGCCCCTCGCGAAGGTCCTGAACGACAGCTTTGGAATCGAGCGTGGCCTGATGACCACGATCCACGCCTACACTGCGGACCAGAACCTGCAGGACGGTCCACACAAGGACCTCCGCCGTGCGCGCGCAGCAGCCATCAACATGGTCCCCACGTCCACCGGAGCCGCCAAGGCGATCGGCCTCGTGCTGCCCGAGTTGAAGGGCAAGCTGGACGGCTATGCCATCCGTGTTCCCGTCCCCACCGGTTCAGCCACCGACCTCACGGTAACGGTGGGCCGGGAGGTCTCCGCCGAAGAAGTCAACGCCGCCTACAAGTCCGCAGCAGCCGACGGTGTACTCAAGGGCTACCTCACGTACACCGAAGCGCCGATCGTTTCCTCCGACATCACCACCGATCCCGCTTCGTGTATCTTTGACGCCGGGCTGACCAAGGTCATCGGCAACCAGGTGAAGGTTGTGGGCTGGTATGACAACGAGTGGGGCTACTCCAACAGGCTGGTAGACCTCACCGAGCTCGTCGCCGCCAAGCTCTCCTAGGCGAACATGGGATTTGCATCGCTGGATGAATTGCTGGCTGACGGCGTCAGCGGAAGGCGTGTTCTGGTCCGGTCGGACCTGAACGTCCCTCTCGACAGTGACGTGCCAAACCTGCGGGTAACGGACGACGGCCGGATCCGCGCATCGCTTCCCGTTCTGGAGAAGCTCACGCAGGCCGGCGCGAGCGTGATTGTTCTCGCACACCTCGGCCGTCCCAAGGGAGCTCCGGAGGAGAAGTACTCGCTGAAACCCGCTGTGGACCGCCTGGCGGAGCTTGCGGAGTTCAACGTGACGCTTGCCGGAGACGTCACGGGCGGCAGTGCCCGCGAACACGCGGCGGCTCTCGTTGGCGGCGAAGTCCTCGTACTGGAGAATGTGCGCTTCGATGCACGGGAAACCAGCAAGGACGACGCCGAGCGTGGACTGTTTGCGGACGAGTTGGCACAGCTGGCCGGCCCGGACGGTGCCTATGTCGACGACGCTTTCGGGGCAGTCCACCGGAAGCATGCGAGCGTGTATGACATCGCGCACCGTCTGCCCGCCTACCAGGGTGACCTTGTGAAGGCGGAGGTGGATGTGCTGCAGCGCCTCACCAAGGAGCCTGAGCGGCCATTCGTGGTGGTTCTCGGCGGTTCGAAGGTGTCGGACAAGCTGGCCGTCATCGAGAACCTGATCGGTACCGCTGACCGTTTGCTGATCGGCGGCGGCATGGTGTTCACTTTCCTTGCTGCCCAGGGGCACCCGGTAGGGTCCAGTCTGCTCGAGAAAGACCAATTGGACACTGTCCGCGGCTACCTCGCCCGTGCGGCGGAAGCCGGCACCGAGATTGTTCTGCCAACCGACATCGTGGTTGCGGAGAAGTTCGCTCCTGACGCCGCTCATGAAAGGGTGACCGCGGAACGGATGGAGACTACCCGCTTCGGCGGCTCCGGTATTGGGCTGGATATCGGACCTGACTCCGGGGCACTCTTCGCCGGGCACATTTCCAGTGCCCGGACGGTGTTCTGGAACGGGCCTATGGGAGTCTTCGAATTCGATGCTTTTGCAACGGGGACGCGTGCGGTTGCCCAGGCCCTGGCGAAGGCAACTGCTTCGGGCGCTCTCACCGTAGTCGGCGGAGGAGACTCCGCAGCAGCGGTTCGTGCGCTCGGCTTCGATGAAGCCAGCTTCGGGCATATTTCCACCGGCGGCGGAGCGAGCCTGGAATACCTGGAAGGCAAGGAACTTCCTGGGCTAACAGCCCTGCAGCGCTGACAACCCACTGGCACCACCATTAGAACTGGAGCACGAATGACCTCCTCGACGAACGGTAAGTTTGACCGCCGTCCGCTGATCGCCGGCAACTGGAAGATGAATCTCGATCACGTCCAGGGCATCACACTCCTGCAGAAGCTTGCATGGACGCTTGACGATGCCAACCATGACTACGGTCGCGTTGAAGTGGCGGTTTTCCCGCCGTTCACCGATCTGCGTGGAGTTCAGACTCTGGTCAAAGGCGATGACCTTCACGTGGTGTATGGGGGCCAGGATCTCTCACCGCATGATTCCGGTGCCTATACCGGGGATATCTCCGGCCAGTTCCTGGAGAAATTGGGCTGCACCTACGCCCTCGTCGGGCACTCCGAGCGCAGGATGATCCACCAGGAAAGTGACGAGGTGCTGAACCAAAAGGTGCAGGCAGCTTACCGGCACAATCTCGTTCCCGTTCTCTGTGTTGGAGAAGGGCTTGAGACCCGACAGTCCGGCCGGCACGTGGAGCACAGCCTCGACCAGCTGCGGCAAGGGGTCCGCGGTCTCAGCGCCGATCAGGCCGCCGAGCTGGTAGTCGCATATGAACCGGTATGGGCTATTGGCACCGGGGAAGTGGCCGGGCCCGAAGACGCCCAGGAAATGTGTGCTGCCATTCGGGCCGAGCTCGCCTCGCTGTTTGATGACTCCGTAGCGGCCCGTACCCGGCTTCTCTACGGCGGTTCCGTGAAGGCGTCAAACGCCGCCTCCATCCTGAAGGAGCGCGACGTCGACGGCGTGCTGGTCGGTGGAGCGAGTCTTGACGTGTCCGAGTTTGCTAACATTGTCAGGTTCGAGCACCATCTGGTGACCGACTAGGTCACACTGAAAGGTCACTGTGGAAATTCTCCGTATCATTCTGTTGGTACTGCTGGGCATCACCAGCCTGCTGCTCACGCTGCTGATCCTGCTCCATAAGGGGCGCGGCGGCGGCATGTCCGATATGTTCGGCGGCGGTATGACCACCAGCATGGGATCCTCCGGTGTCGCTGAGCGAAATCTCAACCGCTTCACGGTCGCGCTCGGTTTGGCCTGGGGTGTCGTAATCATCGCCCTCGGGCTGATCCAGCGTTTTTCCGGCGACTCCTGACCCAGCGCTTAACAGGGTCGGAATCCGCACCCGATCCAAGCCATCTGAGCGTCACCACCGTTAGGCGTACACTGAACCTCATCGCAGGTCGTGTGCGGTACTGATGGGAGTAATCCATGGTGAACGCGGGACACGCTTTTAAGGGCACAAGAATAGGCACCGAGTACAGTTCGGGAGCGTCGGGCAGGCACCTCGATGCCGAGAGGAAGGCCGCCTCGGTCGACCGGATCGTGGTCAGCTACTGGTGCATGGAAGGTCATGAAACCAGGCCGACTTTCGCAAAGCTCAGCGATCCGGAAATTCCGGAAGTCTGGGAGTGCGGTCGGTGTGGCCGCCCCGCAGGCAGATCACCGGGCGTGGACCTGAGTATCGACGGTGACGAGCCCTTCAAGAGCCACTTGCAGTACGCGAAGGAGCGGCGGACAGAAGCCGAAGCGATGAAGGTCCTCGAAGACGCGCTCCGGCAACTTCGGGAGCGGCACGCCCTATAAGGGCAGGTCAGGCTAGCCGACTGGTGTTAGCGTTCAGGGTTCCCTGAACCCTCTTCGGAGGCGTCTTCCGAACCGATCAGCCGCCCCGGCAGCTGACTGGCAGCTTCCTGATCAACCAGCCACAGAGTCTTTTTATGGCCACGTGCGCCCGCAGCCGGAACCTGTACCGGGCCTGCACCTGCCAGGGCCAGCCCGACTGCGCCGGCCTTATCCTGCCCGGCCACTCCCAGCCAGATTTCCTCGGCCGAGTTGATCGCCTCAAGAGTAAGACTGACACGTTCGGACGGCGGTTTCGGTGAACCGGTGACGCCGATTACGGTCTGCCCTTTGGCGCGGATACCCGCCATTTCCGGGAACAGCGAAGCGATATGAGCGTCAGGCCCTACCCCGAGGAGAAGTACGTCGAAACGGGGCAGGCGTGGGTCGCGAAGCTCAACCTCTGCTGCGGCATCCTTGTCCGCGGCTTCCTGGAGCTTTCTGGCGTAGTCGGCCGCGGCATCGTCCTGGCTCTCGAAGTCCCCGGCCGCACCGAACTCGTGGACACGATTCGGGGAAATCTTCAGCTCATCAAGAAGGGCAGCACGTGCCTGCACGGCGTTCCGTTCGGAGTGATCAAAAGGGAGGAATCGCTCGTCTCCCCACCAAAAATCAACCGCATTCCAGTTGACCGCCGAACGAGCGGGGGATTCGGCCACGGCACGCAAAGCACCGATACCCAGCGTTCCGCCCGTCAGCACCACAGTGGCAGTACCCCGCTCGTTCTGGATATCCACGAGGCGGGTGATCAGACGCGCCGCGACTGACGCAGCCAGCAGGCCGGAATCGGGATGGACACTGACTTTCGGTTCAGCGTTCACTGGTTCGTACGCTCCTTAGGTTCGTCCGTGCGAGCCCTTCGGTGATGACCTCCCCGAACACATCGTCCGGGTCCAGCCTCCGCAGCTCCTCCGCCAGACAGTCTTGCAGGCTGCGACGTGGCAGGGAAATTCGTTGCACCGGCTGATCCGGCTGATAGAGCTCGGCAACGGAGCGGTGGGGTCGGTTCAACTCGACGTCGCCCGTTGCTCGGCTGAGCCTGACCCGGTGCAGTCCGGTCCCTGGCGGCCCGGCCGCGATGGTGACAGGCGTATTCAGGGCCAGCGTAAGCCACGCGGCAAGCAGCACAGTACTGGGGGAGTCTGATGCACCTTCCACAGTGACCGAGGTGATCGGCGAACCATCCAGCTGTTCCATCACCGCCGCCAGTTGGATGCGCCAGTTGGTCAGGCGGGTCCAGGCAAGGTCAGTATCGCCGGCCGCGTATGTCCGGCGGATGTTGAACAGTGCCGCCGTCGGATCTGACTCGTTGGCGGAATCAGTGATCCTGCGGTGGGCGATGCTTCCGATCGAGGTACGCGACGCGGCTTCCGGGACACCATGCGGCCACCAGGCCACGATCGGCGCATCGGGCAACAGGAGAGCCGAGACAAGCGACTCACTTTCGCTCGCGAGCTGTCCGTAGCCCTTGAGGACGATCACTTCCGAAGCTCCGGCGTCACCGCCTACCCGGATTTGTGCATCCAGGCGCGTCTGCTCCGTCGCGGCTCCCTCAGCCAGGACTATTATGCGGCATGGGTGCTCGCGGCTGGCCTCATTCGCCGCGAGGATCGCCTCCTCCTCATGACCGGATCGTGTGATGACGACGAGGGTGAGTACACGCCCAAGGGCAACAACGCCGCCCTTGTCGCGCATGGTCATGATTTCCTTGGAAACCTTCGATGTTGTTGTATCGGGAAGATCGACGATCATGGCCGCCTCCAAGTCCTTCCGTCGCGTTCCAGCAGTTCATCAGCCGATGCCGGACCCCAGCTGCCGGGAACGTACTTTTCCGGGGCGGACGCCAGTGTTGCCCAGTACTCCTCGAACGGATCGAGAATCTTCCACGACAGTTCCACTTCCTGGTGACGCGGGAAGAGCGGCGGCTCGCCGAGTAGTACGTCGAGGATGAGCCGCTCGTATGCTTCCGGACTGGATTCGGTGAACGAGTGGCCGTACCCGAAGTCCATGGTGACGTCGCGTACTTCCATCTGCGTGCCTGGAACCTTTGATCCGAAGCGGATGGTCGCTCCCTCATCCGGCTGAACACGAATGACGACTGCGTTCTGTCCGAAGTCGCCCTCGCCGTGGTCGCGGAATAGGAGGTTCGGTGCGCGCTTGAAGACGACGGCGATCTCCGTCACCCTGCGTCCCAGGCGCTTTCCCGCGCGCAGGTAGAACGGTACGCCGCTCCACCGCCTGGTATTGATATCGAGCCGAATGGCCGCGTAGGTCTCCGTGGTGGACCGGGCCGGAATGCCGTCCTCGTCGAGAAAGGCGTTGACCAGCTCGCCGCCTTGCCAACCGCCGTCGTACTGGCCGCGGGCGGAGTGGGTTGAGAGGTCCTCAGGCAGCTTGACTGCCGCGAGTACCTTCTCTTTCTCCGCGCGCAGGTCCTCGGCATTGAAGGAGATCGGCTCCTCCATGGCCGTCAGTGCAAGCAGCTGCAGCAGATGGTTCTGAATGACGTCGCGGGCCGCGCCAACGCCGTCGTAATAGCCGGCTCGCCCTCCAATGCCGATGTCCTCGGCCATGGTGATCTGGACATGGTCAACATAGTTTGCGTTCCAAAGCGGCTCAAAGAGCTGATTCGCGAACCGGAGCGCAAGGATATTCTGGACCGTTTCCTTGCCCAGATAGTGATCAATCCTGAACACCGCGTCCGGTGGAAAGACCTGTTCGACGATGCTGTTGAGCTCGCGCGCCGATTCCAGGTTGTGTCCGAAGGGCTTCTCGATCACAACCCGGCGCCACTTACCCTCTTCGGCCTGCGCGAGGCCGTGCTCAGAGAGTTTCTGACAGACGAGTTCGAACGCCTTGGGCGGGATGGACAGGTAGAACGCGTGATTGCCGCGGGTTCCCCTGGTGGCGTCGAGTTCTTCGACGGTCTTCTTGAGCTCGACGAAGGCGTCGTCGTCGTCGAAGTTGCCCTGCACAAAGCGGATACCGGCGGACAGTTGCTCCCAGACGGTGTCGTTGAATGGCGTGCGCGCATACTGCTTCACCGAAGAGCGGACCTCCTCCGCAAACTGCTCATCGCTCCAGTCGCGTCGGCCGAAGCCAACGAGCGCGAAACTCGGTGGAAGCAGTCCGCGGTTCGCGAGATCATACACAGCCGGCATGAGCTTCTTGCGGGCGAGGTCGCCCGTCACACCGAACAGGACAAGCGATGACGGACCTGCGATCCGGTTGAGCCGCCGGTCCCTTGGATCTCGGAGGGGATTCCTGCTTCTGCTGTTGTTCTCCGGCATTACCCGTTTCCGTCTTTAGCTGCAGTACCGGACAGGTGTTCAATGACCTCGCGCAACTGCTTCACGCCGGCAGCACGATCGGCGAGGTGCAGGCGCAGCACCGGGCGTCCGGCATCCTCAAGGACCTGGGCGTCTCCTGCAGCCTGTGCGGAAATGAGCTCGCCGAAGGTGAACGGCCTTTCCGGGATGGAAAGATCCTCCTGCGGAGCGCCTGTGATCTGGAGATAGGCACCGACCGCAGAGCCGCCTTTGTGGAATTGGCCGGTCGAGTGAAGGAATCGCGGACCCCAACCGAAGGTCACCGGGCGTCCGGTTGTCCTTGCGAGCTCCGGACGGATTTCCGCCAGCGCAGCTTCACCGATTCGGTCGAGGTACGCCTGAACAGCCAAGTAACCGCCCGGCTCCAACGCGCCGAACAGCGCCTCAAGCGCTTCGCCCAGCGTGCGCGCTGTTCCGAGCAGCGTCGCACCGCCACGAACCTCGACGGCGCCGTCAACGAAGTTCGGCGCCGCGGCTTCCGGTTGGGCATCAAGGAGCCCGCGGGCTGCCTTCTTCGCTGCTTCAACGTCGGGCTGGTCGAACGGGTTGATTCCGAGAAGTCGGCCGGCCACGGCGGTCGCGAACTCCCACACCAGCAGGTGGCTCCCGAGGCTTCCTCCGACGGCTACAGCGTCACCAACCGGTTCCGCGTTCGCGTCCGGCGAGACCAGGTGCACAGCGAGGACGTCGGAAGCGCCCGAGGACAGCTCTGGTGCATTCTGTTCTACGACTACGGGAAGCACACCGGTTCCAAGCTTCCCGGTGGACTCGGCAATGAGTTGCTCCACCCAGTCACCGAGTCCGGCAATGCCGGAACCCTCGTCTACGAAGACGATTTTGTCGCGGAGCGGGAGGGTCGCGCCCAGTACCGCCCCGAGGCGGAGACCGACGTTGCCGGGGTCGTCATCGCCGAGGAACTCACTGATCGACTCGGCGTCGTCGAGCAACGCCGAGATGTCCGCACCGGCAAGGCCGGAAGGAACCAGACCGAAGGCGGTGAGGGCCGAATAACGGCCGCCGACGTTCGGGTCGGCGTTGAACACAGCCCGATAGCCGGCCGCGCGCGCAGACTCATCCAGCGGTGAACCGGGATCGGTCACGATAATGATGCGGCTGCGCGCGTCTACGCCCGCGTCGGTGAAGGCCTGCTCGAAGATCCGCCGCTGGGAATCTGTCTCCACGGTGGAACCGGACTTCGACGAAACCACGATTGCCGTTGTTTCCAGCCGGTCGGCGAGCACCTTAACGATCTGGTCCGGATCGGTTGAATCCAGGACCGTAAGTTCCACCCCGGCAGTCCGGGTGATGACCTCGGGCGCGAGCGAGGATCCGCCCATGCCGCACAGCACCAGGTGATTCACGCCGTCGGCTGAGAGGTCGGTGCGGAGCCGCTCAATGGAAGGCAGCAAGGCGCGGGAGGCTTCGATCAGGTCAACCCAGCCGAGCCGGATCGCTGCTTCCTCTTCTGCTTCGGGGCCCCAGAGTGTTTGGTCCCTGGCCATGATGCGCGAGGCCACCTGATCCTGTACGAGCTCAGGGGTAGCACGTTCAATTGCTTCGGCGGCCGCCCCGGATGCGTTGACGTAGAGGGTTGCCATGGACGCCTAGCCCTTCGCCGATTCGAGCGCCGTGTTGACGGTTTCCAGAAGCTCTTTCCAGCTGACAACGAACTTGTCTAGGCCCTCTTCCTCGAGCAGCTCGACAACCTCCTTGTAGGAGATCCCGAGGTTCTCGAGGCGGTTCAGGAGTTCGTTCGACTCGTCGTACGCGCCGGTTACGGTGTCCCCGGTGACCTCGCCGTGGTCAGCGGTGGCCTCAAGTGTCTTTTCCGGCATGGTATTCACAACGCCGTCAGCGACCAGGCCGGTTACGTACAGGGTGTCGGGGTATGCGGGATCCTTCACACCGGTCGAAGCCCAGAGTGGACGCTGCGGGCGGGCACCCCCGGCGGCAAGAACCTGCCACCGCTCAGAGCTGAACGCTTCCTCATACACCTGGTAGGCGAGGCGCGCATTTGCCAGACCTGCCTTGCCGCGCAGTCCCGCAGCCTCGTCGGTGCTGAGGGCATCCAGGCGCTTGTCGATCTCGGCATCCACCCGCGAAACAAAGAACGAGGCAACGGAATGGATAGTTGAGAGGTCGTGGCCGTTCTCCTTTGCCTGCTCGAGCCCGAGCATGAAGGCGTTGATCACGGCACGGTAGCGTTCGAGCGAGAAGATCAGCGTGACGTTGACGCTGATCCCCGCGGCGAGAGTTGTCGAGATGGCCTCAAGACCCTCAACCGTTGCCGGGATCTTGATGTGGACGTTGGTGCGTTCGACCGCGTCGAAGAGACGGCGTGCCTCCGCGATTGTGCCCTGGGTGTCGCGGGCAAGTCGTGGATCGACCTCGATCGAAACCCTGCCGTCAACGCCTCCGGTCTTCTCGGCAACCGGCGCGAAGACGTCGCACGCCTGCGCCACGTCGGTGGTCGTGATCTCGAAAACTGCGGTGTCGACGTCGGCCCCGGCGGCAGCGAGCTGCTTCACCTGGGCTGAGTAGGACTCGCCGTTCTTCAGGGCTGCTGCGAAGATGCTCGGGTTCGTGGTGACGCCGACGACGTCGCGCTCGGTGATGAGCGCCTTCAGGGTGCCTGAGGTGATCCGCTCGCGGGAGAGGTCGTCCAGCCAGATGGACACGCCGGCGTCAGAAAGGGCCGCGGTGGGGGTGGGAGTCATTGGTTTTTCTCCTTGAACCAGGTGGATTGTGCTGATCTGTGGGCGGACTACCGGCGGTCGCCGGTGGTGGAAGCTGACGCTCCGGCGGCCGCTGAGGTGCCGTCCGGGGCGTTGCGCGTGTCGGCTGCCGCAATGGAGTCCCGTGCTGCCTCGACCACTGCCTCCGCAGTGATGCCGAACTCCCTGAACAGGGTCTTGTAGTCGGCCGAAGCGCCGAAGTGCTCCAGCGAGACGGACCTGCCGGCGTCGCCGACCAGTTCACGCCAGCCCTGCGCCACGCCGGCCTCGACCGAGACGCGGGCGCGGATGTTCGAGGGAAGTACCGCTTCGCGGTAAGACTCGTCCTGCTGGTTGAACCACTCCAGACAGGGCAGCGATACTACGCGCGCTGCGATGCCTTCCTTCTGCAGTGCGGAGCGGGCCTGGACTGCCAACTGGACTTCGGAGCCCGTCGCGATCAGGATCACGTCGGGTTCGCCGTCGGGAGCTTCCGCAAGCACATAGCCACCCTGCGCAACACCGTCCGCCGACCCAAAAGTCTCACCTGTCGCCTGGCCCTGTCCGCGTTCCCAGGTAGGAATATTCTGCCGGGTGAGCACGATGCCTGCCGGATTCGACGTGTTCTCCAGGATGGTTCGCCACGCCACGGCGACCTCATTCGCGTCACCTGGGCGGACGACGTCGAGCCCTGGAATGGCGCGCAAGGACGCCAGCTGCTCCACCGGCTGGTGGGTGGGACCGTCTTCACCGAGCCCGATGGAATCGTGGGTCCAGACATAGATTGCGGGGACGCCCATGAGCGCGCCCAGCCGGATCGCCGGACGCTGGTAGTCGCTGAAGATAAGGAACGTGCCGGAAAAGGCCCGCGTGCTGCTGTGCATCACGATGCCGTTGACGATGGCAGCTGCCGCATGTTCGCGAATACCGAAGTGCAGCACCCGGCCGTAGGGGTTGCCGGCCCACGCTTCAGTCTGCTTGGACGCGGGGACGAACGACGGCGATCCTTCAATAGTGGTGTTATTCGACTCGGCGAGATCCGCGGAGCCACCCCAGAGTTCGGGAAGCACCGGGCCGATGGCGCTCAGGACCTTGCCCGAGGCCGCACGGGTGGACACGTCCTTGCCTGCCTCGAACGCGGGAAGGCTGGCTTCCCATCCTTGAGGCAATTCGCGGGCAGCGATGCGCTCCAGTGTGGCCGCGCTGTCCGGATTGGCCTGCTTCCAGGCGTCGAAGCCCTCTTCCCAGGCGCTGTGGGTTTCCCGCCCGCGGTCAACGACCTTGCGTGCGTGAGCGAGCACTTCATCGTCCACCTGGAAGTGCTTCTCCGGGTCGAGACCAAGGATTTCCTTCAGTGCAGCCACTTCGTCCTTGCCGAGAGCGGAGCCGTGGATCTTGCCGGTGTTCTGCTTGTTCGGGGCCGGCCAACCGATAATGGTGCGCAGGGATACGATCGACGGCCGCGACGTTTCAGCTTTTGCTGCAGTCAGGGCGCGGTACAATTCCGCAACGTCCTCGACGTACTCGCCGGTCTTGGTCCAGTCGACGCGCTGGGTGTGCCAGCCGTAAGCCTCGTAGCGCTTCAGCACGTCCTCGGTGAACGCGATGTCGGTGTTGTCTTCGATCGAAATGTGGTTCTCGTCGTAAAGAACAACGAGGTTGCCCAGTTCCTGGTGTCCGGCGAGGGACGAGGCTTCCGAGGTGACGCCTTCCTGCAGGTCGCCGTCGGACGCTATAACCCACACGGTGTGGTCGAACGGACTCTGTCCCTCGGGCGCTTCGGGATCGAATAGTCCGCGCATCCGGCGCTGGGCGTACGCGAAACCGACAGAGGACGCCAGTCCCTGTCCAAGCGGTCCCGTGGTGATCTCGACACCGGCGGTGTGGCGGTATTCCGGGTGGCCGGGAGTCTTCGAGCCCCAGGTGCGCAGGGCCTTCAGGTCATCAAGCTCAAGGCCGTAGCCGGAAAGGAAGAGCTGAACATAAAGGGTGAGCGACGTGTGCCCGGGGGAGAGCACGAAGCGGTCCCGTCCGGTCCACTCCGGGTCCGTAGGATCATGCCGCATGAGTTTCTGAAAGATCAGGTACGCGGCGGGAGCCAGGCTCATGGCCGTACCCGGGTGCCCGTTCCCCACTTTCTCCACGGCGTCCGCCGCGAGTACGCGGACGGCATCAACCGCGCGGTCGTCCAGTTCGTTCCAGTCCAGTTCCTGCTTTTCCAGCTGTGGCACGTTTACCGGGCCCCTCTCTTTACGTCACGGCCAGCGCCGCGGCGCCGAGTGAGGCTGCGCTGCGGAGGCCAAAGTCCCCGAGGCCAGCCGGCCGTTCACCGTTGAAAACTTGAATACTGTTGCGTCTGACCCAGACTAGATCCCCATGCGCGCAACGGATTGAAGCAAACATCCATCGGCACGGGCGTGATCCAGGCGATACATGCAACCTTAGCGCTTTCAGTCCGGAATGGGCTGTGGCCGACAGATTGTGAAGGGTCACACAACGAAACGAAATGAGCCCGGACGATTCCGGTGCAGGTGGCCGCGCTTCTTCTACGCGCTGTAAAAGTGGCGGTGGATGCGGGTATGATGGCGAAGGACTTTATCCTCACTTCAGAAGCAGAGCATCCTCCAGTGAACATCGACCAAGCCGCAGCCGCGCCCAGCGTGCATCAGGCCGGCAGTGGCCTTTCCCGCAAGCTACGGGCATACCTGGCGCTGACCAAACCGCGGGTCATTGAGCTGCTTCTGGTGACAACCCTGCCCACGATGATCTTTGCGCAGGGCGGCTTTCCATCGCTGGGTCTTGTACTGGCAACCATGGTGGGCGGGGCTTTCGCGGCGGGCAGCGCAGGGGCATTCAACTGCTACATCGACCGCGATATTGACAAGGTCATGCACCGCACCGGGAACCGGCCGCTCGTGACCGGGGAGGTCACACCCCGGGAGGCACTGGTTTTCGCCTGGGCACTCGGTGTTGCCGCCGTCGTCATTCTTTGGTTCGGCGCAAACCCGCTCGCAGCATGGCTGGGCGTGGCCGCAATCTTCTTCTACGTCGTCGTCTATACGCTCATTCTGAAGCGCCGTACAGCGCAGAACATCGTGTGGGGTGGGGCGGCAGGTTGCATGCCCGTGCTGATCGCCTGGGCCGCTGTGACCGAAACAGTGCAGTGGCCGGCTGTCGTACTCTTCCTGGTGATCTTCCTGTGGACGCCACCGCATTACTGGCCGCTGTCCATGAAGTACAGCGAGGATTACAACGCGGCGAACGTGCCCATGCTGGGAGCGATCGCCGGGGCATCAGTAGTGTCAGTCCAGGTTGTTCTGTACGCGTGGGCAACGGTGGTCTGTTCGCTGTTGCTTGTTCCCGTCGGTGGTGCGGGGTGGGTATACACAGTTGCGGCTGTTGCCGGCGGCGGCTGGTTCCTCCTCGAATCGCACAAGCTGCACGCTGCTGCACGATCCGGTGCGGTCACCGGAAAGGTAGCCATGAAGGTCTTCCACGGATCCATCAGCTACCTGACGGTACTTTTCCTCGCGCTCGCCATTGACCCATTCGTAGGCGGACCTATTTTCGGCGCATAGCTCGCTTGCCGACCACCTAGGATTGTGGTCATGGTCTTTACCGGCGTTGTTGCCTATCCCGTGACCCCATTCGACGCTGACGGCGCAGTCAGCTTTGCTGAACTTAAACTCCTCATCGGCGGACTCGCTGATTCCGGTGTGGATACGGTAACCGTCCTTGGCTCCTCTGGCAGCTTTGCCTACCTTGATGCCGCTGAACGCGAACGGGTGCTTGCCGAGGCAGTCGACGCGGCGGGCGATCGCATTCCGGTTGCCGCCGGGATCAGCGCGGTTGCCACACGTGATGTCGTGGCCGGCGCAAGGGCGGCTCAGCGGAACGGTGCGTCGGGGCTCGTACTCTCGCCGGTCTCCTACCTGCCGTTGACCGATGACGAAGTGACAGCGCTCGTTGAGGAAGTTGCTGCTGCTACCAGCCTGCCGATCTGCCTCTATAACAATCCGACGACCACCCAGTTTTCTTTCGGGCTGGAGCTGGTCGCACGGCTCGCCGGCATTGAGACGGTCACCGGCTTCAAAGACACCGCCGCATCGCCGGACGAATTCGCCGACCGCGTGCGTGTGCTGCGGCACCTGGTGGATATTCCGCTGAGCCACGGTGCCAGCGGCGACACCCTCATCGTCACGGGTGAAGTGTTCGGTGATGCCTGGCACACAGGGCTGGCCGCACTTCTTCCTGCCGCCTACCGGGAGTTCCGGCAAGCGGTTGTTTCCGGAGACGAGGCCCGGATCGCCCTTGAACGCTCCCGCCTGCTGCCCGTGGTCAATGCCGTCCAGCGCCTGCGCAAGCTCAGCGGATTGCACGCCCTCGCCAAAGCATGCGGTATCGATGCCGGTGATCCCCGGCCGCCCTTGCTGCCCATCGCGGGCAGTGATCAACGGGAGTTGGCGCGCCTGGCCGACGCGTTCGATGACCTGGAAGAGTCCGTCAGCCGGCGGGGGCAGACCGCCGGGTGAACCCCGTATAGAGTGCGTGCGCCGTCGCGGCCGTCAGGACGGACGCGCCGAGCATGTGGAGAGCCACCAGCGCGACCGGCAGGTGCAGGAAATGCTGCAGATACCCGATTGCGCCTTGTGCCAGCACGACGACAGCGAGCAGCACGACGGCGGCGCGCAGCCGGCGGGCAACGTCCGTGCGGTACGCGACCACCACCAGGATCAGCACGGTGAGAACCAAAAGGTATACCGGGGCCGCGTGGATCCGCGTCATCAAATCAGGGTCGAGGTTGTTCCGGGCGGCACCTGCGTCACCGGCGTGGGGGCCGGAACCGGTAACGACGACGCCGAGCAGCACCGCGACCGCGACCAGCGCGGCGGCTGCCACAAGGAGTTGACGCAGCAGCGGGGTCGCACGCGGTTGCCAATCAGACGCAGCCTCAGCAGGTGTGAGCCAGGTGCGGTTGAGAAGTACCGTAGCGATCGTGATCAGGAGCATCGAGATGACGAAGTGCCAACCAACCACCCAGGGATTGAGCCTGGTCCAGACCGAGATGCCGCCGATGACCGCCTGCAACGGGATCCCGGCGAGGAGCAGCACTGCCGGAAGGAAGAGATCAGGGCGTTCCTTGCGCAGACGCCAGATGGAGGCCAGCATGGCGACGGCGATCGCCGTCAGTACGAACGTCAGCAGCCGGTTTCCGAACTCGATGACGCCGTGAATTCCCATCTCCTGGGTCGCGATCATCGAATCAGCGGTGCAGCGGGGCCACTCAGGGCACCCCAGACCGGATGCGGTCAGGCGGACCGCGCCGCCGGTGACAACAATGAGGATCTGCGACACAAGGGAAGCCAACGCGAGCCCCCGGACCGCAGGAGTAACTGCAGTGGGGAGTCGGTTCATCATCGTGGCGAGGGAGAGTTGCGTCATGTTCCTAACTCCATTTGAACCAGCGGACAGCAGCCAGGCCGGCAACTGCCGCCCAGCCGCACAGTAGGGCGAAGGATGCCAGATCCAAGGTGCCGTCCTGGAGCGCGGCCCGCAGGCCGTCACCAAGGGCGGACGAGGGCAGGAGACCGACAAGCGGTTGCGCTGCTTCGGGAAGGCTGCTGCGCGGGATGACGGTTCCGCCGGCGGCAGCGAGCAGAATCCAGAGGAGATTGGTGACCGCGAGCGTCGCCTCGGGCCGCAGGGTTCCTGCGATGAGAAGTCCAAGCGCCGTGAACGCTGCGATGCCCGGAACCAGTATGAGAAGCGCCGGAAGGATACCTTCCATGGCGGGCTGCCAGCCGAATAGGACAGCAGCTGTCGCGATCACGGCGAGTTGGATCACCAGCACTGCGCCCACTGCAACCACTTTGCCCAGGATGAGCCCGCCACGGCCGAGGGGCGTTGTGGACAGAAAGCGAAGCACTCCGTACCGGCGGTCGAAGCCCGTGGCGATTCCCTGGCCCGTAAATGCCGTTGAAAGCACGCATAGGGCGATGACTCCCGGTGCGCCCGATTCGAGCCGTGGCGCTCCGAGCACATCGAAGAGGGGGGTCAGTGCGATCGCCGTGAGCGCCAGGACCGGCAGCGCGATCGCGAGGACGAGCTGCTCGCCGTTGCGGAGCATCGCTGCAGTTTCGTATCCGCCGTGCCGCAGGACCCTGAAGGGGAAACGGGTTGCGCTCATCGGATGCCCCTGCCCGAGATGTCGAGGAACACGTCTTCCAGCGAACGCGCGGTAAGGACAATGGACGCAGGCAGAACGTCGTTATCCGCCCACCACCGGGCAATAGTTGCGAGATCCTCGGGCGTCAACGGGCCGGTCACCCGGTAGTTTCCGGGAGTGTGCTCACCGGCCTCGAGGTGCGGAAAGCGGGATACCGGCAATTCAAGGCCAGGCGGAGCCTCGAAGCGAATTTCCCTGACGGCATCCTTCGCGTGAGCGGTGAGTTCCGCGACAGTACCTTCCCGGACCGTACGCCCCTGGTCAATGATGTACACGTAGTCAGCCAGACGCTGCGCGTCGTCGAGGAGATGCGTGGTGAGGATGATCGCGAGGCCCTCGGAGCGAAGTTCGTTAATCAGGTCGAATACGATGTGGCGCGACTGCGGGTCCAATCCCGCGCTCGGCTCGTCGAGAAAAAGTACTTCAGGATTCCCTACCAGCGCGCAAGCGAGGGCGAGACGCTGCTTCTGGCCACCGGAAAGCCTTCGGATGGTGGTCGAAGCGAAGCCGTCGATGCCCAGGCGCGGGACAAGGTCATCCAGCCCGCGCGCCGCCGTATACATGCTTGCGACGTGCCGGAGCAGGGAGAGTGGACGGAGCGCCGGCGGCAAACCGCCCTCCTGCAGCATGATGCCCACCCTGCTGCGAAGTTGCGCCCCGGCGCGCCAGGGGTCCTGACCCAGCAGGCGGACGCTGCCTCCACTTGGCCGCTGGAGACCTTGGGCGCACTCGAGCGTTGTGGTCTTGCCGGCGCCATTGGCACCAAGCAATGCGGTCACGCGGCCCTTGTGCGCGGTGATGTCGACACCGTCGAGGACCCGGACCATCTTCCCATCCAGGGTTGCGACCGGGCCGAAATCCTTGACGAGCCCGCGTACTTCAAGGGCGGCAGGGGAGTGTGGCACCGAACAATTCTACGGCACGTAGTAGCTGGCCTGTTGTGGGCGGTGGATAGCCTCTCCTTACTGGATGCAGGTTCTCCAATGGAATAGATTAGGTCATGGTTCTGTTTTCTATTAGACAGATGCCATCGGTTGACCCGACCCTGCCAGAAGCATGATCAACAAGCGTTTTGTACCCGATTAGAGGAGGCCGCGATGTCCCATCCAGTTGCGCCTCGGCCTGCGGTACCGGCTCTGATCCACGCTGAGCGCCCTGAGGCAGATTCGCGGCGCACCGCAGATGAACGCACCAGGGACAAGGTCCTGTCCGCTGTCCTGGAGCATGGCCCCGTCAGCGCTGCTGAGCTCGGAGACAGGCTCGGTTATACGCCGGCAGCAGTCAGGCGCCATCTCGACGCCCTCTCGAAAGACGGGTTGATCGAAGTGAAGCTCATCAGCAACGCATCCGCGGGTGCGGGGCGTCCAGCGCGGCGATACGTACTCAGTCAACGTGGACAGACGCGACTCGGGAACGACTACCTGCACATCGCGCAGGCGGCGCTCGGGCAGCTGCAGGAGGTGGCGGGCCCGGACGCAGTTCGCCAGTTCGCGGCGAGCCGCTTCGCCTCGATGGAGGAGCGGTACCGTCCTGTGGTGGAGGCGGCGGGTGACCTCCTGGAGGAGAAGGCAATTGCACTGGCTGACGCCCTCACCAATGACGGCTTTGTGGGATCCACCCGGGTGGTCGGCCGGAACGCCCCGCAAGCAGCTATGCTCAGCGTGCAGCTGTGTCAGGGGCACTGCCCCATTCAGGAACTCGCCGCGGAGTTTCCGGACTTCTGCGAGCAGGAAACCGAAGTGTTCGCGAGACTGCTGGGCGTCGATGTGCGCAGACTTTCAACGCTCGCGAGCGGCGGGCACGTATGCACCACCCACATTCCCGTGGGTCGGCGGAGCCAGGCGTTACCACGCAGTTTGCCTGGGGAGCCGCCGCAACCACTACAGATTTCAGAGAACTCCAACCATCAGCAAGGAAGGCCGTGATGACGGATCAGACAGATCAGAAGGCATTGGTTCCCGACACCGTGCCGGCAGGAGTGATCAGCGACATCCTCGAGAGGAATCCGGAGCTGCACGGCATCGGGACCTACGAGTATGGCTGGGCTGACAAGAACGACGTCGGCGCGAATGCGCGGCGCGGTCTGAACGAGGACGTAGTCCGTGACATCTCCGCGAAGAAGAGCGAGCCCGAGTGGATGCTGGACATGCGGCTGAAGGGGCTGAAGTACTTCGACCGGAAGCCCATGCCTGCGTGGGGAGCGGACCTGTCGGGTATCGACTTCGACAACATCAAGTATTTTGTGCGTTCCACGGAGAAGCAGGCCACCAGCTGGGAAGACCTGCCGGACGACATCAAGAACACCTACGAGAAGCTCGGTATCCCCGAGGCAGAACGGAACCGCCTGGTATCCGGCGTTGCAGCGCAGTACGAGTCCGAGGTGGTGTACCACCAGATCAACGAGGAACTCGAGCGCCAGGGTGTCATCTTCATGGATACCGACACCGCATTGCGTGAGCATCCTGAGTTCTTCGAAGAGTACTTCGGATCGGTTATTCCCGTGGGCGATAACAAGTTCGCTTCCCTGAACACCGCGGTGTGGTCGGGCGGGTCTTTCGTCTACGTGCCTCCCGGGGTCCATGTGGAGATCCCGCTGCAGGCCTACTTCCGGATCAACACCGAGAACATGGGCCAGTTCGAGCGCACGCTCATCATTGCGGACGAGGGCTCCTACGTTCATTACATCGAGGGCTGCACGGCTCCGATTTACACGTCGGATTCGCTGCACTCGGCCGTGGTGGAAATTGTGGTCAAGAAGAACGCGCGTGTCCGGTACACCACCATCCAGAACTGGTCGAACAACGTTTACAACCTGGTGACCAAGCGCGCCATTGCGCATGAGGGCGCCACCATGGAGTGGGTCGACGGCAACATCGGTTCCAAGGTGACCATGAAGTACCCGGCGGTCTACCTGGTGGGCGAGCACGCCAAGGGCGAGACCCTGTCCATTGCCTTCGCGGGTGAAGGCCAGCACCAGGACACCGGTTCGAAGATGGTTCACATCGCCCCGAACACGAAATCCTCGATCATCTCCAAGTCCGTTGCGCGCGGTGGTGGACGTGCGGCCTACCGCGGCCTGGTGCAGGTGCGGGAAGGGGCAACGCACTCGGCGAACACGGTCCGCTGTGACGCGCTGCTGGTCGACACCATTTCGCGTTCGGACACGTACCCCTACGTGGACATCCGGGAGGACGACGTAACCATGGGCCATGAGGCCACCGTTTCGCGCGTCAGCGAAGAGCAGTTGTTCTACCTGATGTCGCGCGGTATGCCCGAAGACGAGGCGATGGCAATGATCGTGCGCGGCTTCATCGAACCGATCGCGCGCGAACTTCCCATGGAGTACGCGCTGGAACTGAACCGCTTGATCGAACTCCAGATGGAAGGAGCCGTAGGCTAATGGCCGAAACCTCACAGTTGAACCCTGAGTTGACCGACGAGAAGGCCCGCCTCGGCGCCCCGTCCGGCGAAGAGAAAATCGCAATTGACGGTTTCACCGAGGAAGGCGAGAACCTTTCCCCGCTGAATACCGGCACCGAACAGCACGGTGCACGCAGGCACAGCCACGGCGACGAGCCGGTTGTCCCGGAAGCTTCCCGCGGCGAACGCCTCAAGTCATACAAGCTCGCAGACTTTGCGCCTCTGACCGGCCGTGAGGAGGACTGGCGGTTCACTCCGCTGAAGCGCCTTCGCGGATTGCATACTGATGCGCTGACGGGTGAAGGGCCCGAGGTTACGGTGTCCGGCGCGTCGAACGTCACGGTAGAGACGGTGAAGCGCAGCGACCCCCGCTTCGGATCCGCAGCCGTTCCGGAGGACCGCGTCTCGGCAGCCGCGTGGGAAGCAGTGCAGACTGCGACCGTTGTGACCATCCCGGAAGAGACCATCGCTGACTGCGAAGTCACGGTGGCCGTGCGCGGCACCGATCGCGCGGTGGCAGCGCAGCACCTCATTATCGAGGCACGCAGGTTCTCGAAGGCAGTGGTGGTCCTCGATCACCAGGGCAGCACCACCCTCGCACAGAACGTCGAGATCCTCGTGGGTGACGGCGCAGACCTCACCGTCGTGAGTGTGCAGGAATGGGACGACGACGCCGTCCACGTCTCTTCGCAGCAGGCGAAAGTGGGCCGCGACGCGCGTTTCAAGCATGTTGTCGTCAGCCTCGGCGGGGACCTCGTGCGGCTCACGCCGTCGTCGTTCTTCACCGCACCCGGCTCCGAGGTGGAGATGTACGGCCTTTATTTCGCCGACGCCGGACAGCACCTGGAGCAGCGGTTGCTCGTTGACCACGCCGTTCCCAACTGCAAGTCACGGGTCACTTATAAGGGTGCACTGCAGGGCCAGGACGCCCACACGGTCTGGGTTGGCGACGTCCTTATCCGTAAGGAAGCCGAAGGAACGGATACCTATGAGGTCAACCGGAACCTGGTGCTCACAGACGGCGCCCGGTCCGATTCGGTTCCGAACCTCGAGATCGAAACGGGACTGATCGAGGGCGCGGGTCACGCCAGTGCCACCGGACGGTTCGACGACGAGCACCTGTTCTACCTCATGGCCCGCGGAATTGATGAGAAGACGGCACGGCGTCTGGTGGTGCGCGGATTCCTCAACGAGGTGATCCAGCAGATCAAGGTTCCCGTCCTCGAAGAGCGCCTCACCGAAGCGGTGGAGCGTGAACTGGCTGCAGGGAACCTCTGATGACTGAAGCATTGGAAGCGCCCCGAGGCGAACTGGTCTGCAACGTCAACGATATTGAGGTGAAGCAGGCACTACGGATCCTCATTGACGATTATCCGGTGGCGATCGTCAAGGACTCCGACGGCGGCATCCACGCTATCGGCGACACTTGCTCGCACGCGGATATCTCTTTGTCGGAGGGCGATGTCGAAGGCTGCAAGATCGAGTGCTGGGGTCACGGCTCCCAGTTCGACCTGCGGAGCGGGATGCCGCTACAGTTGCCCGCCTACGAGCCGGTCCCGGTTTTCGCGCTCGAGATCCACGACGGCGAGGTCTACGTGGACATCACCACTGTGACCAATTCCGCCCCTGTACCTGACCGCGGCTAACGAAGTTCCAGCCGCCCCAATTCCACACGAAGCAAACCTGCAGCGGCAGGATGCAAAAGGAGAACCCACAGATGTCCACCCTTGAGATCAAGGACCTCCACGTCAGCATCGAAACTGACCAGGGCACCAAGCCCATCCTCAAAGGCGTCAGCCTGACCATCAACACGGGCGAAACCCACGCCATCATGGGGCCCAATGGATCGGGCAAGTCCACGCTGGCCTCTACTATCGCGGGTCACCCGCGGTACACCGTCGACAGCGGTTCCATCACTCTTGACGGTGAAAACGTGCTCGACATGAGCGTCGACGAGCGGGCGCGCGCCGGCCTCTTTCTCGCTATGCAGTATCCGGTGGAAGTACCCGGGGTCACGATGACCAATTTCCTCCGCACCGCCAAGACGGCGCTCGACGGCGAAGCTCCGAGCATCCGTCACTGGACCAAGGATGTGAAGGAAGCGATGTCGCAGCTGCGCATCGACGCTGACTTCGCACAGCGCAACGTCAACGAGGGCTTCTCCGGCGGCGAAAAGAAGCGCGTCGAGATCCTGCAACTTGAGCTGTTCAAGCCGAAGTTCGCGATCCTCGACGAGACCGATTCCGGCCTCGACGTCGACGCGCTGAAGGTTGTTTCCGAGGGCGTCAACCGCGAGCACAGCAAGGGCGAGATGGGCACGATGCTCATCACCCACTACACGCGAATCCTCCGCTACATCAAGCCCGACTTCGTCCATGTGTTCATCGATGGCCGGATTGCAGAAGAAGGCGGCCCTGAGCTGGCCGACCGGCTCGAAGAAGAGGGTTACGACCGCTTCCTCGTTCCCGGCGCGGCGTCGGCACCGGCCACCGCCGGCGCGTAGCAACTCCGGCGGAAGAGAGGTACTGAGATGAGCGACACTAATGCAGCGCAGACGTCCCTTGAGGACATCGAAGAGTCGCTGAAGGACGTCATCGACCCGGAACTCGGCGTGAATATTGTTGACCTTGGCCTGTTGTACGGAATCAAGTACGCCGACGACGGGGCGCTCCTGATCGACATGACCCTGACCACGGCGGCCTGCCCGCTCACAGACGTGATCGAGGAGCAGGTCGGCCAGTCGCTGGACGGCCTCGTGGACGACTGGCGGCTGAACTGGGTCTGGATGCCCCCGTGGGGTCCGGAGAAGATCACTGAAGACGGCAGGGACCAGATGCGGGCTCTCGGCTTCAACATCTAGCGTTCATGAGAAGGCGGCAGGCACGGTGCCTGCCGCCTTCTTCCATGTGCGGGTTCACGCGCGGATTTCATCATGGACGTGCTGGAAGATTTCAGCCAACCGCCTCGAGAAGAGGACGAACGTGACCGTCCGGACGCTGCCGTCGTACTCCTTCACAGCGCCAAGCCCAACCCGGGCCACCGTCTCCGGGTCCCACCCGAAGATCCCCGCGCTGATTGCCGGGAAGGCGACTGACTTGGCGCCGACGTCGTCCGCGATGGTTAGGCTGCGCCGGAAGCACGACTCCAGCAGCGCCGGCCTGTCTGCCCGGCGTGCCGATTGGGTCCGACGGTATGAATGACCCAGGTTGCCCGAAGCGCAAAGCCGGGCGTGGCGACAGCCTCGCCTACCGGAAGGCCGCCCGTTAGCGCGTCTTCGCGAACTGACCGGCAGGCTTCCAGTAATTCCGGACCTGCCGCCGCATGAATGGCGCCGTCAACGCCACCGCCGCCCAGCAGCGACGAATTGGCGGCGTTGACGACGGTGTCAACGTCCATAGCGGTGATATCTCCTTCAATGATTCTGATGTCGGGTGCGCTCATGGCATCCGCCGTCCGGATGGTGGTTGGTAAGGGGAGGGGACCTGCACTGGAATCATGCGCACAGGTTAGTACATTGGACGTACCGACAGAAGAGAAAGCCGCCATGCCATTCATCAACCGTCTCCTGTCCTGGGCGGACGCCGAGCCCGGGCGTCCCGCCGTCGTCGTCGGCGAACAGGCGCTCTCCTATGGCGACCTGGCAACAAGGGCAGCGGAACATGCCCTTTCAGGGGACGCGATGGTTGCCCTGGAACCAGCAGACCCCATCTCCTTCACGGTTGCGCTGACCGCCGTTGTGGGCCGCGGCCGATGTGCGGTTGTGCTTGACCCGGCGTGGCCTGCAGCTGTGCGTACGCGGATGCTTACGGAGTTGCAGCTTGGCGACTCTTCGCGGGCGACTGGGCTAGCAAGTACCGGAAGCGCGCTTGCCGATGGGCTCGAGGATTCGCTGTTCTACTGCGGGTTCACGTCCGGAACCACGGGTGCACCGAAGGCGTTTGTGCGGACGGTCGGATCCTGGTCGCGTTCGCTTGAACGCAGCGTGGCCTACTTCGGCATTGCGCCGGGCTCCCGGGTCTTCGCTCCCGGTCCCTTGTCCGCAAGCCTCAGTCTTTACGCTCTGGCCGAGTCGCTGTTCGCCGGTGCCACTTTTCACGCGCTGGGCACCGGTCTGCGGTCCCTGAGGGGTCCGCGCATGGGGGAGGTGCTCCGGTCAGCGCGCATTGAGCACTTCGTGGGCGTTCCCGCGGCGCTGCGGCTCGGGTTGCAGCGCGCTGCAGGCCCGCTTCCTGACCTGAAGTGTGTCGTATCCGGTGGATCCAAGCTGTCCGATGCGGAGACAGCCTTGATCCGCGAGGCCGCTCCGCAGGCGCGAATCTTCGAGTATTACGGCGCCTCCGAGCTGAGCCTCGTGACGGCGAAGCGGGTGGAAACGTTCCGCACCAATGATGTCGGACAGCCGTTTCCCGGCGTTCAGCTGAGGATCGGAGGGAACGGGGCAGAACGGCACGGAACCGTGTGGGTGCGGACCGATACAGCGATCGAGGGCTACCTGGCCGGTGACGACGGGCTCGCCTTTCAGCGCGAAGGGGACTGGGTGACGGTCGGCGATCAGGGCTGGATTGACGACGCCGGTGCGCTGCACCTGACTGGCCGGCGCGCCGACATGGTGGTGAGCGCGGGCACGAACGTCTACCCCACAGAGGTGGAGTTGGCCCTGGCCGCAGCCGGGTATCCCGTTGCCGTCGCGTTCGGTGTGCCGGACCCGCAGCGGGGCTCATCGGTTGCCGCGGTGATCGAGGTGGGCACCGAAACGTCGATCGACGCCGCGAAGATTCGCGAGCAGCTGCGGGCCACACTTTCGGCAGCCAAGGTGCCGCGCGCGCTGTACCGAACCGCCCGCCTCCCCATTACGGCGGCAGGCAAGCCGGACCGTGTCGGCCTGCGCAACCTGATTCTCGCGGGGGACGGTGCCCTTGAACGCGTCCGATAGCGCCCGGCCGGAGTCGCGCCGCGCCGTCGTCGTTCTCGCACGGCGGTCACCGTTTGGCCGACTGGCCGGGGCGTTCCGGAACCTCGAGGCGCATGAGCTGCTGGCGCCGGTGCTGGCTGCATCGGCCCGGGACTCGGGAGTGAAGCCGTCCGAGGTGGATGACATCATCATCGGGAACGCAACGGGCGGCGGCGGGAACGTTGCCCGTCTCGCTGCGCTCACGGCCGGTTTTCCAGCGAGCGTTCCCGGACTTACCGTGGACCGGCAATGTGCGTCCGGGCTGGATGCGGTGGTGCTGGCGTGCAGGTTGGTGGAGGCGGGAGCGGGTACCTGGTTCCTGGCGGGGGGAGTCGAGAGCTGCAGCACTGCGCCGCTGCGTGCGAGGCGCCTGACGTCCGCGGCCGGCGCGCCGGACTTCTACTCCCGGGCGCGGTTCGCTCCCGATTCGCACGGCGACCCGGATGCGGGTCAGGCAGCCGAAAATGTCGCAAAGCGCTACGGCATCGACCGCCACACCCAGGATAACTATGCCCTGCAGAGCTACAGCCGCGCAGCTGCGGCAGCGGGAGTCATGGCGGCGGAAATTGTCCCCGTCGCGGAATGTAGCTCTGATCAAACACCCCGACGCAACATGACCGGCGCGCTCCTGTCCCGGTTCACGCCCGCTTTCGATCCCTTGGGAACCGTCACCGCAGGCAACTCCTGCGCCGATGCTGACGGCGCGGTCGTCATCACGGTCACCACCCTTGAACAGGCGCGGGCACGCGGGGTCGAAACCGTGCTCGAGTTCGCCGGGTCTGCCGCGGCCGGTGGCGAAACAGCTCTCTTCGGAACCGCCGGCGCCCACGCTGTAAGGAAGCTGCTGCCTGCAGTCCGGCTGGAACCGGCGGATATATCAACGTGGGAGTTCAATGAGGCTTTCGCCGCGCAGGTACTGGCGTCGGCGCAGCTGATGCAGGTGGAGCCGCAGTTCCTCAACCGGAATGGAGGGGCGCTCGCTTACGGCCACCCGTACGGAGCGTCCGGGGCGATGCTCGTCGCCAACCTCCTGCGCCAGAGAGTCCATGGCGAGTACGACGACGGCTGGTCGGTCGCCGCTGTCAGTGCGGCCGGCGGGGTGGGAACCGCTGCGGCGTTCCAGACGGTTCGGCTCTAGCGTCGGACGCAACTAGAACGCGTCGTCGTCGGTCTTCGCTTCGCCAAGGCCGCGTGCCGCGAGCGCCTCGCCGGTCTGCTGGGCGTAGGCGACCGCGCCGATGAATACCGGCAGGATCAATGCACGGAGATTACGCTCAAGCCCCCTGGCGCGTGCTGCGTCGCGGGCGTCCCCGGCCGACCCCACCAGGACAGGAATACTCCGAAGCATCAGGGAGACGGTGAGCCCGAACCGTTCCGGGTCCGCGCCGAGGAACCGTAGCGGCCGCGCCAGGGAAACCAGGCCGTCCAGGATGCGGTGACTCTCGGTGGAAAGGGTGATCAGCAGGGCGGCGAGTACGCAGACAACGATGTTTCCCACCACGAGGAAGGCAGCGAGCGCCCCCGCGGTGACCACCTGGAATGCTCCGAGGATGAGGATCAGCGGCCACATCCTTCCAAGCGGACCGAGCATAAGTTTGAGCGAGAGACGAGCGCCCGCTGTGTAGGCAATGCTCACAACTCCCAGGGCGGCGAGGGTCACCCACCATGCGTTCAGCACCAGCACCGTTACGGACAGCGCGGCAACGGCAAGGAACTTGGCCCAGAGGGGGGCAGCATGAAGGACAGAACGCCGCTGGACGTACGAGCCGAGCAGGCTCGCGTGCCCCCTCACCGTCGCCCGTCCGCTGCCGAGGTGCTCAGGCTGGCTTCCCGGTAGGCCGCTACGGCATCGGAGGGCGCGCCGTCGTACACGATCCGTCCGGCGTCCACCACCAGTGTCCGATCCGCGTCGAGGGCGAAATCGAGCGAGTGGGTGGTGAAGATGACCTGTTGATCGAGCCCGCGGAAAAGCTTCCGCACCCGGTCTTCATTGCGGAGGTCGAGCAGGGTGGTTGGTTCATCGGCGACAAGGACGCTCGGGTCGCACGCAAGCACTGTGGCGAGCGCAAGCAGTTGCCGTTCACCGCCGGAGAGGTCATAAACACTCTGGTCCGCAAGATGGCCCAGGTTGAACCTGCGTAACACCTCCTCCGCCGCAGCCCGCCGCTCGGCCGGCTGACGATGACGACGGCGAAGGGATAGTTCGATGTCTTCCCTCCCGGTCGGCATGATCAGCTGGAAGAGGGGGTCCGTGAACATGAACCCGACCCGTGCGCGCACCGCAGAACCACGACGTCCGGTATCCAGCCCGTCAACGCGGACCCGCCCGGCAGTGGGAGGCACCAGCCCATTGATCAGTTTCAGCAGAGTGGACTTACCGGAACCGTTGGCCCCGATCACGCTGATGCGGCGTTCGGTAAGCGACAGCCGCAGCGGATGAAGAATAACCCGTGATGCCGGCTCGTCCGCCTGGACCTTGGCGTCGTCGAACTCGATCATCGCGTACCGGCGACGCGGCCCTGGAGGCGGGGGAACGCCTTCACGACGCTCAAGCCGATAGCCGCCGCTGCCAGGTTCTTGAGGATGTCCCCGGGCAGGAAAACGACGTCGGCCGCGACGGCAGCCGGTAGGTCGAGTTTCGCGTTGACCATCATTCCGACGATCCCCAGTGGATGGGTGATCAGTAGGCTGGTGACAGTGCAAGCTGCAAAAAGGGCAAGGAACTTCAGGCGTCCGATCCTGCGGAAGATAAGGCGCGCCAGGAAACCTACCGCCATGGCCGCAAGGGGGAAGGCGATGATGTATCCGGCCGACGGTCCAAACAGGATTCCGATGCCGCCACGGAACTGGCTGAAGATGGGGAGACCGGCTAGTCCGACGGCGACATAGAGCCCGAGCGCTGCACCCGCACGCCAGGGCCCTAGGACGATTCCGGTCACCATGATTGCCAGTGTTTGCAGGGTTATGGGCACCCCGACCTGACCCACCGGGATAGCGGGTAGGATGGCACTGGTGGCCACGACGGCCGCGAAGACCGCGATCAGCGAGAGATCGGTTGCGTTCCAGGACCTGCGGGCAGGCTTCACAGTCTCGGTGGGGGAGGACCGCGGAATCTGATTCGTCTGCTGCATCGTGAAGCTTTCTGTTAGATCTATACAACGGTGGGCTGCTACCTTCCGAGGTTAGTGCGGAAAGAAGTGAAGTCCTTTGTAGGTTTCCTACAACATTGACCTCCGTTAGGGACGTTCGGCATCAGATGCCGTCCACATCCGAAGAAGATGCCAAAGAATGGGAAAGGCCGAGCCACGTGATTTCCGTGTCGAATCTTGAATTGCGCGCGGGCGCGAGGCTGCTCATGGACGAGGTGTCCTTTCGGATCGACCGTGGGGACAAAATAGGACTGGTCGGGCGCAACGGTGCAGGTAAAACGACGCTGACCCGCGTCCTGGCAGGCGAAGGACTCCCTGCGTCCGGTACGGTCAGCCGCAACGGAGAAATCGGCTACCTCCCCCAGGATCCGCGCACCCCGAACATGGATCAGCTTGCACGCGATCGGATTCTCTCCGCACGCAATCTTGACGTCGTCGTCGGGAAGCTGCGCGAGACACAGGAGCTGATGGCGAGCGATGATCCTGCAGTACGCGACAAGGCAATGGGCCGCTATGACCGGCTCGAGGCCGAGTTCCTCGCCCACGGCGGGTACGCCGCGGAAGCCGAGGCGGCAGCCATCTCCTCGAACCTCGCGCTTCCCGAGCGCATACTGAACCAGCCGCTCAAGACCCTGTCCGGAGGCCAGCGGCGGCGTGTGGAGCTCGCCCGCATCCTGTACTCCGGTGCCGAGACGATGCTCCTTGACGAGCCGACCAACCACCTCGATGCAGACTCCATCACCTGGCTGAGGGACTTCCTGAAGAATCACCAGGGCGGCCTGATCGTCATCAGCCACGATGTAGAGCTCCTCGAGGCGACCGTGAACAAGGTGTTCCACCTGGACGCCAACCGGACCACCATCGATCTCTACAACATGGGTTGGAAACGGTACATTCAGCAGCGCGAGACCGACGAACGGGCCCGCAAGCGCGAGCGCGCGAACACCGAGAAGAAGGCCCAGGTTCTCATGGACCAGGCCAACAAGATGCGGGCGAAGGCCACCAAGGCAGTAGCTGCCCAGAACATGGCCAAGCGCGCTGAGCGCATGCTTTCGGGTCTTGATGCCGTGCGTGCCCAGGACAGGGTGGCCGCACTTCGTTTCCCGGAACCTGCCCCGTGCGGCCGTACTCCGATGACGGCTGAGGGCCTGAGCAAGTCCTATGGATCGCTCGAGATCTTCACGGATGTGGATCTCGCAATAGACCGTGGTTCGAAGGTTGTCATTCTCGGACTGAACGGCGCGGGTAAAACCACGCTACTGAGGATGCTGGCGGGAGTCGACTCGCCCGACACCGGGCGGATCATGCCCGGTCACGGCCTTAAGGTCGGCTATTACGCCCAGGAACACGAAACCCTGGACACGGAGCGCACAGTGCTGGAAAACATGCGCTCAGCAGCTCCGGACATGCGCGATGCCGAAGTCCGTGGCGTCCTCGGGTCCTTCCTGTTCTCGGGGGACGACGTTGACAAGCCTGCCGGGGTTCTCTCCGGCGGCGAGAAGACGAGGCTCGCCCTGGCGACGATCGTTGCTTCGTCGGCCAACGTCCTGCTGCTCGATGAGCCCACGAACAACCTGGACCCTGCCAGCCGTGAGGAAATCCTCGGCGCGCTCCGGAACTACTCCGGCGCCGTCGTACTGGTTAGCCATGACGAGGGCGCTGTCGACGCGCTGAAACCGGAACGGGTGGTCCTCCTGCCCGATGGCGTTGAGGATCTCTGGAACGACGATTACCTGGAACTGGTAACGCTGGCCTGACCCATCCGCCTCAGAGACCCTGGGCGTCGAGGATGGCGTCTTCCTCCTGCTCGGCGGTCGGGCGACGGCGCACGCGCTCAGGGCGCTGATCGTGAATGCTCTCCCCATCTTCCAGATGGTCTATCCGGTACTGCTGGCGCGCGGCATACCCGAGTCCCACGAAGAGCAGCACTCCGAAGGCGAACCACTGCATGGAGTAGGACAGGTGCGGGCCCAGATCGATCGTGGGCTTGGCTGGAGCGACCGGCGCTGTTGCCGGCGCGGGCGTTTCACTCGCCAGCAGGCCGTAGGCGGCACCTTGGAGGGGATAGCCGACCTGTTCCTGATAAGCCGGAAGGTTGATCGACGCCAACTGCCCGGACGGCGCTGAACGGTCCAGTGCCGGTTCCCCCGGGCGAATGCGCGCGGTGACCGTGACTTTTCCCTCGGGTGCCGGCGGCACGGTGTCCGGGCGTCCCGCTTCTTCATTGCCAATGGGAAGCCACCCGCGATTGATGACGACGGCGGTCCCGTCGCCAAGCTTCAGGGGAACCAGGACCTCATATCCAGGCCGGCCGTTGAGGGGGCGGTTGCGAACAATGCGTTGGTTGGCGGAGTCGTAGACCCCGGTCAGTGTGACCGGCGTCCACTCGCTGGCCTCCCCGAAGGAATTGAACAGCCCGGGCGTGTAGGGAACGGGCGGCCGGTCGTAATTCGCCTGCACTGTGTTCACCGTCGCGGCAGCCTGATCGCGGCGGTCCAATTGCCATAAGCCAAGCGCAGAGCAGGCGGCTGCCAGCACGAGAACCAGCGCCAACCAACCGAACCAGCGCGGCGTCGCAAGATATTTGAGGAGCAGCACGTTACTTCCGGTCACCTTCCAGCGGAACAGTCTGCTTCCAGAGGCCGCGAGTAGTGAGGTATTCCTCCAACCAGCCGCGGTGTTCCGCGCACGCGAGCCACACCTTGCGGCGGTCAGGCGTATGAATTCGGGGATTGTTCCACAGCAGCTGCCAGGAGGCGTTGTCCCGGCAGGCCTTTCGCGAACACGTTGGTTGTTCCGGCCCCGGAGTAGATGCCGTACCGGAAAGTTGGTCGAAAATACTCACTATTGCTCCTTCCCGTCCTGTCCGGTCTGTGTTTCCGATTGCGTCTGCTGCATGTCTGGTTCCTGCGCCTCCTGCTCCTGGACTACCTCGCCCTGCAGCGTGACCGGGCCATCCTCCCGCGTCCCGGCGACAGGCGCTTCCAGTTCGGGAGCCGGTGCCCGGTCCAACAGAGCTTCGCTGTGAGCGAGATTGCTGGTGTCACTACCTCCGTTGGCGATGATCACCGCGAAATACGGCAGAAAAACAGCCCCGGCGATCATGACCCACTGCAGCCAGCCCTCAACCACGAACACCAGGATGAGACAGACCATGCGGATCCCCATCGACAATGAGTACTTGATCATCCGCTGGCGCATCTCATCGCTGTGCGCCTCACGGGCATCACTGATGTTATGGATTTCCGGGCGGCGTTTCGACTGATGGTTCGGCTTGATCATCACTCTCCAAGGGACCCTTCCATTGTCTCACTCAGCCTCCCGTTGTTAAAGTTCACGGGCTGCGACGGCAGGACCGATAGGATCGAACGGAGAAAACGACCGGAACAACTGAAGGAACATTCGTGCAGGATCAGAACACCGCGGCTATACCTACAACGACGGCGGGCCGTAGCGTCCTGGTCACCGGCGGGAATCGGGGAATTGGTCTTGCCATCGCGCAGTCGTTCCTCGCTGCGGGTGACAAAGTAGCTATCACGTACCGCAGCGGCGACGTACCGGAGGGCATGCTCGGTGTCCGGGCAGACGTCACTAGTTCCGAAGAGATCGACACGGCGTTCCGTGAGGTCGAGGAGGCTCACGGTCCGGTGGAAGTACTCGTGGCCAACGCGGGTATCACGCGCGACACCCTGCTCCTTCGGATGAGCGAGGAAGATTTCACCGACGTCATCGACACGAATCTGACCGGATCCTTCAGGGTCATCAAGCGGGCATCCCGTGGAATGCTCCGCCTGCGCAAGGGACGGGTCATCCTCATCTCGTCGGTGACGGGGCTTTACGGTTCGCCGGGCCAGATCAACTACTCCGCGTCCAAGGCAGGGCTGGTCGGAATCGCCCGATCCCTAACCAGGGAGTTGGGCTCGCGGGGCATCACGGCCAACGTGGTGGCGCCCGGGTTCATCAACACAGACATGACCGCTGCCCTCCCGGAAGAGACGCAGAAAAACTACCTCTCGTCCATTCCGGCCGGACGGTTCGCAGAAGCCACCGAGGTAGCCGACGTGGTGCGCTGGGTCGCCAGCGACGAAGCGGCGTACATTTCGGGAGCCGTGATCCCGGTCGACGGCGGCCTCGGCATGGGCCACTGAGCGGCCCGGCAAACTATCACCGGTCATGACCCGGTATTGAGCTAGAACAATCTGAGGAGAAACTTTCTATGGGTGCACTGGATGGCACAAAGGCAATCGTCACGGGCTCATCGCGCGGAATCGGGGCGGAGGTGGCGCGTCTGCTGGCAGAGGACGGCGCCGCCGTCGTCGTCAATTACCGCCAGAAGGCGCCGCGGGCCAACAAGGTGGTTGCCGGGATCGAAGCTGCCGGTGGGCAAGCGGTCGCCGTGGGCGCTGATCTCACAGCTCCGGAGGGCACCAAGGCGCTCGTGGACGCGGCCGTTGAGAACTTCGGGGGCCTGAACCTGCTCGTGCTCAACGCGTCCGGCGGGATGGAAGCCGGGCTGGGTGACGATTACGCGTTGAAGCTCAACCGGGACGCCCAGGTCGGCATGCTGAACGCCGCCATCGGGGCAATGCCGGCCGGCTCGCGCGTGGTCTTCATCACGAGCCATCAGGCGCATTTCATCAACTCGGTGGAAACCATGGACGCCTATGAGCCGGTTGCGCGAAGCAAGCGTGCAGGTGAGGACGCATTGCGCGAGCTGATTCCGAACCTGACCGAGCGCGGTATCAGCTTCGTTGTCGTCTCAGGCGACATGATCGAGGGAACCGTGACCGCAACTCTCCTGGATCGTGCTGCTCCGGGCGCCATCGAGGCACGGAGGCAGGAGGCCGGCCGGCTGTATTCCGTAGAGGAGTTCGCTGCGGAGATCTTCAGGATGGTCAGCGCCGACGTGCCTACGGGCCACACCGAGTACGTCGGCGGGGCGAAACACTTCACCCGCTGACGGTTTGATCGGGCGGGCTGATCGTCGTTTCGCCCAGCTACCTCCGAGCGGGCGGATAGAACGTACTTTCCACGGGGGACCGGTTATATCCGGCCACTCGATCCTGAATGTGTCGGTGATGGAGCGCTAAAGCCTGACGAAGTGCCGCACAACGTCCAGGTACTGGAAGTCGACGGCGGCGTCTGCGGCCGAACGCACGGCGGGCTTGGCGTTGAACGCAACGCCGAGCCCGGCCGTGGCCAACATGTCGAGGTCATTCGCTCCATCTCCGACGGCGATCGTCCGGTCCAGGGGAATCCCGGCGGCTTCGGCCCAGGCCCGCAAACACCGCGCCTTTTCTGCCCGGTCCACCACCGGTCCGATCACCGTTCCCGTCAGTGTGCCGGCGTCGACGCCGAGAAGGTTTGCCTTGGAATGGGTCAATTGCAGCCGCGCCGCAAGCGGTTCGAGGATCTGGCTGAATCCGCCCGAGACCACTGCAACGACGTGGCCGGCCTCCAGGAACGCCTCAACAAGATGCTCTGCTCCGTCGCTGAGCTCAATGCGCGTCCCCACATCGCTGATCACTTCTTCCGAGAGCCCCGCGAGCACGGCAACCCGCGCGTGCAGGCTCTGCGCGAAGTCCAGCTCGCCGCGCATCGCTGATTCGGTGACGGCAGCGACTTCCGCCTCCCGGCCGGCATGGGCCGCCAGCAAGTCAATGACTTCCTGCTTGATCAACGTCGAGTCGACATCCATGATGAGCAACTTGGTTTCCGCCCCCAGAAGGGAGGGCGGGACGACGGCGATCCCTGTATGCCCATTCACGAGGGAGGCAACCGCCCGGCGAAGCTCGTCTATTCCGCCGTCGAAACTGGCAGTGAGGTTTGCGACCGAGTAGTGGTCGTGGTCGTGCGTTTCCTCGAGGACGACGACGGCGCCCACCTCACCAAGTGCACGGCGCACTTCCTGACGACGTGTATCCTCCGGCAGGGCGCCGAAACTGACCACCCTGAATGTCTCAGTCACGTGCCGTTGCGCCTTTCCTCGATCCGCCAGTCACCTGCCCATTATGGGTGTCGGATCGATGCCGCGGGAAACGCGTGACGGAGCGTGCAACACAGTCCGCTGCCGCACGCCTGCGCCTGATGTTCTGGTTAACGTCGAAGGGTGCTCTTGGCCTAATGTCTAGTGTCATGAGTGATGTTCTGGAACTCTCCGGGGTGAGCATTGTCCGCGGTGGAAAGACACTGCTGGACGGCGTTGACTGGCAGGTCGCTGAGGGCGAGCGCTGGGTGGTCATGGGCCCCAACGGTGCGGGCAAAACCACCCTCCTGCAGATCGCCGGCGCACGCATCCACCCCACCCACGGGGTAGCGGGCATCCTCGACGAAGTCATGGGCGCCGTGGATGTTTTCGAGCTGCGTCCCCGCATCGGTCTGGCGTCGGCGGCCCTGGCGTCCCAGATTCCAGAGCACGAGACGGTTCTCAACGTGGTCGTGACGGCGTCCTATGGTGTGACCGGGCGCTGGCGCGAGCAGTATGAACGTCTTGATGAGCGCCGGGCCTTCCGGCTCCTCGAGGCCTGGGGCGTGGCCACCTTCATGAACAGGCCCTTTGCATCGCTGAGTGAGGGCGAGCGGAAGCGCGTTCAGATCGCCCGCGCCCTCATGGCGGATCCGGAACTACTACTCCTCGATGAACCGGCAGCGGGCCTTGACCTGGCCGGTAGGGAAGACCTCATCGCGCGGTTGAGTGAACTCGCAGCGGATGAGGAATCGCCGGCCATCGTCCTGGTGACCCATCACCTCGAAGAAGTCCCGCCTGGCTTCACGCACGCCATGCTCCTGAAGGACGGGGCAGTGGTGGCTGCGGGACCGATCGGGAACGTCCTGGTCGAGAAGCACCTGAGCGCTGCTTTCGACACACCGCTTGAGGTAACACTGCGTGATGGCCGCTACAGCGCCGTCGCACGTGCCCAGTAGCCGCCGGCTGTAACACTATGGACTTGCTGCGCGATGCGCTCATCCTGCTGGGCGGGCTGTGGGCTGGAACGATCAACACCATTGTCGGCTCCGGAACCCTTGTCACTTTCCCCATCCTGCTGGCACTTGGCTATGCACCCGTAACCGCCACAATCAGCAATGCGATGGGGTTGGTGGCAGGCGGTGCATCTGGTGCCTGGGGGTACCGGAAGGAACTCAAAGGCAACGGGCGGACACTCGCCAAACTCTTGCCTGCTTCAATTCTTGGCGGCATCATCGGAGCGGCGCTGCTGCTGAACCTGCCCGAAAGCGTCTTCGGGATCGTCGCGCCCTTCCTCATCGTGATCGCTCTCGGGTTCGTGATCTTTCAGCCCAAGCTCCAGCGCTGGGTACGTCGCAGGGCTGAGGAAAGGCCCACCACCAGGTCCCATCCCATAGCGCTCACCGTCCTCGTGTTCCTGGCCGGGGTGTACGGCGGGTACTTCGTCGCCGCCCAGGGGATTCTGTTGGTCGGAATCCTCGGTGTCTTCCTCCACGGTTCCATGCAGGCCGCCAACGCCATGAAGAATGTGCTGGCGCTCGCTGTGAATCTGATCGCCGCGGTCTCCTACATGATCTTCGCCTTCGACAGGATCGACTGGTGGGTTGTCCTGCTGATCGGAGTCGGTTCCCTCGCCGGCGGGTTCATCGGGTCCTTGGTGGGCCGCCGCCTTTCCCCGGTGATTCTTCGTACCGTGATAGTAATTCTTGGACTGGTGGCGCTCTACACGATGATTGCCCGATTGGTGGGCTGAAATGGCGATTGAGCGGCTGAGAACGGCAGAGGACCCGCGGGTTGTCGACTACATCAGCCTCACCGACACCCAGCTTCGGCGGAGGTTGGAACCGGCGCAGGGTTTGTACATCGCCGAAAGTACCAAGGTGCTCCGCCGGGCGGTCGACGCCGGGCACACCCCGCGCTCCTTCTTCCTCACCGACAAGTGGCTACCGGACCTTCAGGACATCCTCGCCCGCTTCCCCGATGTCCCCGCCTACATCGGAACGGAAGCCATCCTCGAGCAGATAACAGGGTTTCACCTGCACAGGGGCGCGCTGGCTGCAATGAACCGACCCGCGCCGGTCCAACTGGAAGAGGTACTGCGCAGCGCCCGCCGCATTGCTGTCATTGAGGACATGGTTGACCACACGAACCTCGGCGCCGTTTTCCGCTCCGCGGCGGCGCTCGGCGTCGACGCCGTCCTGGTGACGCCGCGCTGCGCGGATCCGCTGTACCGGCGGTCGATCAGGGTGAGCATGGGCACAGTATTCCAGGTGCCGTGGGTCCGGCTGGAGTCCTGGCCCGAAGCGATCGGGGTGCTTCAGTCGCGCGGATTTCTCGTTGCGGCACTGGCGCTGGAGCCCGGAGGCATTGACCTGCAGCAACTGTCCGGGCGGAATCCGGACCGTCTTGCGTTGATCCTGGGCACGGAGGGGGACGGCCTGATGCTGGCCACCCTGGAGCGTGCCGACCTCACCGTCCGGATCCCCATGAATCCGGTAGTGGACTCGCTCAACGTCGCTGCCGCCGGTGCAGTTGCATTCTGGGAGTGCCGGTTACGCGGCTGAAAGCCGGCGGGCCGTAGACCGGCCGTCCCTTTTAGCGCATTCGGTGTCGTTGCGATAGAGTTGGTTGCTGGCCTGCGGGCCGCAAACTTTCAAGCTCCCGGTGCCTGGCAAAATCCAGGCAACTACAGAAGGTAATACTGTGAAGTCTGATATCCACCCCAAGTACTCGACAGTCGTTTTCCGCGACCTCGCCTCCGAGAAGTCGTTCCTCACCCGGTCCACCGTTACGTCGAATAAGACTGTTGAGTGGGAAGACGGCAACACCTACCCGCTGGTAGAGGTGGAAATCTCTTCGGAGTCGCACCCGTTCTACACCGGCAAGCAGCGCATCATGGACTCCGCCGGCCGTGTCGAGCGCTTCAACCAGCGCTTCAAGGGCTTCGGCAAGAAGTAGTCCAGGCCGAAATTCTTTGCTGAACCCGAACCGGAATGCCGGTTCGGGTTCAGTGGTTTAAGGCATTAGGCAGACCGGACGGGTTCAAACAGCGATACGGAGGTGGCGCGTGGAGCAGGACGCAGCAGCGCAGCATCATGGCGAGTACAAGGTGCCGGGAGGAAAGCTGGTGGTGGCCGATGTCGACGTCGTGGACGGCAGGTTCTCCTCCGTCTCCATCAATGGCGATTTCTTCCTTGAACCCGATGAAGCCCTCGACGATATCAATGCCGCCATCCAGGGTCTGCCTGTCGAGGCGTCGCACAGCGAACTAACCGGGTCTATCCGGAACCGGCTGCGCCCGGGTGCGCAGATGCTCGGATTTTCGCCGGAATCAGTGGCGACCGCCGTCCGGCGCGCGTTAGGCAAGGCATCAGCCTGGACGGACCACCGCTGGGAGATCATCGGCCCAACCCCCTTGTCCACAGCCATGCACGTTGCGATGGACGAAGTCCTGACCCGCGAGGTGGGTGAGGGGCGCCGCAGTCCCACCCTGCGCTTCTGGGAATGGGAGAGCCCGTCGGTAGTCATCGGCAGTTTCCAGTCCGTACGTAACGAAGTCGACGACGACGGCGTCCGCCGCCACGGCGTTAGCGTGGTCCGTCGCATCAGCGGTGGGGGAGCGATGTTCATGGAACACGGCAATGCCATCACATACTCCCTCTACGTTCCGCAGTCCCTGGTGGACGGTCTCAGCTTTGCGGATTCGTACCCCTTCCTCGACGAGTGGGTGATGGAAGGATTGAAGAAGCTCGGGATCACGGCCTGGTACCAACCGCTGAACGACATCGCGACGGACCTCGGGAAGATCGGCGGTGCGGCGCAGAAGCGGCTGAGCAATGGCGGCCTGCTCCACCACGTCACCATGTCCTACGACATCGACGCGGACAAGATGCTGCAGGTGCTGCGGATCGGGCGCGAGAAACTTTCCGATAAGGGCATCAAGAGCGCGAAGAAGCGGGTGGATCCATTGCGCCGCCAGATAGGATTGTCCCGCGAGGAAATCATCCGGGTCCTCAGCGATACGTTCCGGGAACGCTACGGCGCAGTCGATGGAACGTTCAGCTCCGAGGAACTATCCGCTGCCGAAGGGCTGGTAGGCAGCAAGTTCGGAACGCCCGAGTGGCTCTACCGGGTCCCCTAACCATTTCTCCCTTATCCCACCTCGGCTGGTTTCATGGCAACGGCCTGCGCGCGCAGCGCGCGCAACAGGTGGTCCCGCTCTTCGATCACAATGCGTCGCAGGGAGTGCGGGGCGTCGGGGTGTTCGCTGAGCCATGAATCGGTCATTGCAATGACGGAGTGGTTTTCAGGAACAACGCCCGGCTCCAGATCCTGCTCGCCCGGGTATAGCCCCCGTACTATGCGGGCGGACATCTCGATCGGAAGGCTGGTCCACACCCGCTGGATCTCATTGAAGTAGGGACGTAGATACGGTTCTTGCAGTTCCGCCGGTCCTTCGCGGAAGCCGGAGATGGTGGCGCTGAGGAGTTCGTTGGACAACCGGTCCCCGAAGATCACTTCCTGCCAGGCCTTGGCCTTGACGGCGGCATCGGGGACGATCGTGCAGGCGGTGGTGAAACCGGTTCGCCCCGAGGCTGTATGGTCGCGTTGCAGGGCGGCTTCCAGCTCGTCGATACTCGCAAGGTTCTGTGCAGCGAGTCCTTGCCACAGCTGCCAGCCCAGCTCGTCGTCGATGACCAGGCCATCGAGGACACGCGTCCCCTCAAGCAGCCCGCGCAACAATCCCGAATGCGTGCGGGTCTTCCGCGATGTTGATGCCAGCGCACGGGCCCACACGAGCTGATGGTCTGTTCCCGGCTCGGCTTCCTCGAGCCCGCGAACCAGACAAGCAGCGAGCCGCTCGCGCAGCTCATCACGGTCATGCGCCGGCGCGTACTGCTCGACGGCGTGACGAGCGTTCTGAAGCAGCTGAGCAAGGACGCCCACGCCCTGTTCCCTTGGAGCAACGCGCTCGACGGCACCGAGATAGTCTTCGGCGTTCAGTAGCGCATCGCGGGTTGAGGACCACAGCGCAGCAAGACAGATGGCGCGGGCGAGTGGCTCCTCGAGCCGGTCGGCAGATGAAAGGAGGGTAGCGACGGAGCGCTCGTCAAAGACGAGCTTGGCGTAGGTGAGGTCGTCGTCGTTAATGAGCAGGAGATCCGGTTGGACGTGTCCGGTGAGGGCCGGAACCTCGGTGCGGTCGCCGTCGACGACCAGCTCGTGGGAAGCCGTTCGCAACAACCTGCCGTTCTCGTCGAAAGAGTACAGCCCGAGCCGGATGCTGTGCGGCCGGGGCGCCGGTTCTGCGGTGACTGGATCGACCGCGTGCTGGAGGATCGCCACCGAGGTATAGGCGCCGTCGTCGTCGGTTGCTACCTCTGCAGCCAGTTGCGGCACACCGGAGGTCTGCAGCCAGCGCTGCGCCCAGGCGGACATATCCCTCCCGGAAGCGCTTGTGAGGGCACCGAGGAGGTCTTCCAGGGTGGTGTTCGAGAACGCATGGTCATGGAAGTAGGAACGCGCTGCAGCGGTGAAAGCATCGAAACCGGCGTAGGCGACCAGCTGTTTCAGGACGGACGCGCCTTTTGCGTAGGTAATGCCGTCGAAGTTGAGTTTGGCTGCTTCGAGATCGGGGATATCCGCAACGATCGGATGGGTTGAAGGCAATTGGTCCTGAAGGTATGCCCAGGCCTTCCGCCTGTTGGCGAACGTGATCCAGGACGTTTCTGATCCCATCGCTTCCGCCACCGCAAGAGCACCCATGAAGTCGGCGAAGGACTCCTTGAGCCAGAGATCGTCCCACCAGGTCATGGTCACCAGATCGCCGAACCACATGTGCGCCATCTCGTGCATGATCGTGTTGTCACGCGACTCGTACTGCGCGTGGGTGGCGCGGGACCGGAAGACATAGGACTCCGTGAACGTGACGAGCCCCGGGTTCTCCATGGCGCCGAGGTTGTACTCCGGTACGAATGCCTGCTCATACTTTCCGAACGGGTAGGGGTATTTGAACAGATCGTGGAAGTACGTCAGACCGCGCCGCGTTGTTTCAAAGATTCGTTCAGCATCCAGGTTCTCCGCCAGGGAACGGCGGCAATAGGCTGCCAGCGGGATCCGCAGTACGTCGCCGTCGCCGACAATTCCCGTCCACTCATCACGCGTGACCGCGTATGGGCCAGCCAACACGGTGGTGATGTAGGTCGAGATGCGCATCGTCGGCTCGAAGTGCCTGGTGGCGGTGCCGTCGTCGTGTCGGTCCAGCCCGCATTCCGCGGCGTTCGAGGCGACGGACCACCCCTCCGCCGCCCGTACATGGAAGGTGAAGGGCGCTTTAAGGTCCGGCTGCTCAAAGCAGGCGAAAACCCGGCGGGCGTCCGCGGGTTCGTATTGCGTGTAAAGGTAGGTTTCGCCGTCGGCCGGGTCCTCGAACCGGTGCATTCCTTCGCCGCTGCGGCTGTAGAGGGCGGTGCCCTCAATCACGACAGTATTGTGCGCCGCGAGGCCTTCAAGGGTGATTCGGGCGCCGGAAACAACCCTGTCCACGTCGAGGGCAGTCCCGTTGAGGGTGACGCTCTCAACTCCGCCGTGGATGAAATCGAGGAAGGTCTCGGCGCCCGGCCTGGAGCATTCGAAGGTCACCACTGACCTTGAAGGGAAGCCGGCGGATTGGGCATCCCGTGCGTTGCTGAGGTCCAGGCTTACGTCGTATTCCAGGACGTTGGTGATGGCGGACCGGCTTGCCGCTTCGTCGCGACGGAGATTCTCGTTATGCACCGGCCCATTCAATCACGGCGGCGCCGCCGGAGGCTTTCAGGGCTCAACTTCCTGACCTTTGCTGAGGATAGTCAGCCCTGAATCCGTCACGGTGAAGCCACGGCTCAGGTCGAGTTCCCGGTCCACGCCGATCTTCGCACCCGGCGGAACGTGGACATTCTTGTCGATGATCGCCTTCCGAATCACTGCACCCGAGCCGACGCTCACGCTGTCGAGGAGGACGGATCCGCTCACGTCTGCGCCTTCGTCCACGAAGACGTCCGTGGCAAGGATTGAACTCTGGACTGACCCGCCCGAGATCACCACCCCGTTGGAGACCACCGAATCGTGCGCGACTCCTGAAACACCGGATGCGCTGCGCACGAACTTCGCGGGAGGCGAGATGCTCTGCCGCGTGTAGATGGGCCACTGGAGGTTGTAGAGGTTGAACAGCGGCAGCGGGGTGATGAGGTCCATGTTGGCGTCGTAATAAGAGTCGAGGGTGCCGACATCGCGCCAGTACTGGCTGTCCCGTTCGGTGGAGCCGGGAATCTCATTGGTGGTGAAGTCGTAAACAGCGGCGTCGCCGCGCTCCACGAAGTAAGGGATGATATCCCCGCCCATGTCGTGCTTGGTGTTCAACCGAGCAGCGTCTGCATCGAGCGCCTGTACAAGTGCATCGGTGTTGAATACATAGTTCCCCATGGATGCAAGGAAACTGTTCGGGTCATCCGCCAGCCCGGGTGTTGACTGGGGCTTCTCCACAAACGCCGAAATCCGGCCGGGGTCCGCGGCATCCACCTCGATCACCCCGAACTGGTCCGCGAGGTGGAGCGGCTGCCGGACCGCCGCGACGCTCACCGACGCGCCCGAGTTGATGTGCGCCTGCACCATTTGCTCGAAATCCATCCGGTACACGTGGTCGGCACCGATGACGACGACGATGTCCGGCCGTGCATCATGGATCAGGTTCAGGGACTGGTAGATAGCATTTGCGCTGCCGAGAAACCAGCTTTTGCCGCGGCGCTGCTGTGCTGGAACGGAGGCGATGTACTGCTGCAGCTGGGTGGACATGCGCCAGGTCTCGGAGATGTGCCGGTCCAGGCTGTGGGATTTGTACTGGGTGAGGACGACGATCTGCAGATAGCCGGAGTTGACCACGTTCGATAACGCGAAGTCGATCAGCCGGTAGCTGCCCGCAAAAGGGACCGCGGGCTTCGCCCGATCCGCCGTGAGCGGCATCAATCGCTTGCCCTCACCGCCTGCCAGAACAACCGCGAGCACCTTCTTGACAGCCACGGACAACCCCTCCCTGTTCTTTCGACCGAGTGTTACGTCCTGCAACTCACACTAGAGGACCGGCAACCGCTGCACTACGTTGGGAAGGTGCGAGTAGACATTGTGACAAAAGAATTCCCGCCGGAAATCTATGGCGGCGCGGGCGTCCACGTAGCGGAGCTGAGCCGGGTGCTCGCAGACCGCATTGACCTCATGGTTCACTGCTTCGGCGGTGAACGGCCCGAGAAGTTCCACGGTGCCACGGTCCGTAACTACGGGGTGCCGGCTGAGCTGAGCGAGGCGAATGCTGCCGTCCAGACCCTCGGCACGGATCTGTCGATGTTGAGCGGGATTTCCGGTTCCGACGTTGTGCATTCGCACACGTGGTACGCCAATATGACGGGCCACCTCGCCTCGTTACTGCACGGGATTCCCCATGTCCTCACCGCGCACAGCCTGGAGCCGCTGCGGCCTTGGAAGGCCGAGCAGCTGGGCGGTGGCTACGCGCTTTCCTCCTGGGTTGAGAAGACCGCCTATGAGGCTGCCTCCGCCGTGATCGCTGTGTCCGCGGGCATGCGCGAGGACATCCTGCGCTGCTATCCGGCAGTGGAGCCCTCGCGTGTCCATGTGGTGCATAACGGCGTGGACACCGTCGCCTGGAGCCCGGACGCTGACGACGACGCCGTGCGCGAGCTTGGGATCGACCCGGATCGGCCCAGCGTGGTCTTCGTCGGCAGGAACACCCGTCAGAAGGGCGTGCCGTACCTGTTGCGGGCAGCAGCCAAGCTGCCCGGTGATGTCCAGCTGGTGCTCTGTTTGGGTGCCGCGGATACCCCGGAACTCGCTTCCGAGACGTCGCGCCTTATCGATGACCTGACAGCGCAGCGCGGCTCAGTGATCCTCATCGAGCGGATGCTCCCGCGGCGCGAGCTGATTCAGGTACTCAGCCACGCGACCGTCTTTGCATGTCCGTCAATCTACGAACCGCTCGGTATTGTCAATCTTGAGGCGATGGCCTGCGGCGCGGCCGTGGTCGCCAGTGCGACGGGCGGCATACCCGAAGTGGTCGACGACGGCGCTACGGGCACGCTCGTTCCGCTTGAGCAGGTCCAGGACGGAACCGGCACGCCGCTGGATCCGGACTTGTTCGTCAGGGATTTCGCGGATGCGCTCAACGCCCTGGTGGCCGATCCGGCACGTGCCCGCTCCATGGGCGAACTGGGGCGTAAGCGGGCCGAGCAGCACTTCTCCTGGGATACCATCGCCGGCTCCACGCTGGATATCTACCGCTCGGTACTCTGACCTTCACCGGGGCCGGGGAAGGTCAGAGCACGCGGGGTGGTGGCTGCCTGGCGCTCCTAGCCCCGCTGCGACCGTTTGTCCGCTTCCGCTTTCCTTAGGATGACGGTTTTCTCATCGACCGGTGCGTGCCCGCTGGCCCGCACCGCACGTGCGTTCTCGCGCGCTTTGTCCTGGCGCTTCTGCTCCGCCCCCGTTGCGATTGCAGCCCGCAGGTGCTCCGCTCCGTAGCCGAATGCGTTCACGAGGTCGACCGCATGCGGACGGATCTTGAGTAACAGACGGTTGATGTAAGGACCGAGTGTGCGTGCACGCTGGGCCGAAAGCCGACCGTTCATGAGGTACCAGGAGAGATTTTCCTCGATCAGGCACAGCCCGAACAGGTCCCTGAGCCAGGTGAGGACCTGCCGCGTGCCGGCATCCGACGTGTTCGCGAGCGCGGACGTGAACGCTTCCCACTGAAGCAGTTCTGCATGGGCGCGCGCGGCTTGAATCAACTCCTGTTGGTGCTGGTTGAAGACGGCAGCTGCATCCGCGGGCGGGAGGCGGCGCGCCCCGCGCAGCGCCCCGGCAAGCTCACCGACCATGGAATCCACGCGTCCGCACAACAGCTCGTGCTGTGTCCGCTCGTCCCGCAACGCAATGGCCGATTTCCGCTCCGAACCGGTGTCGACAACGGATTGAAGCACCTGGCGCAGACCGGTGCGGTGCAGGGTCCGCTCCGCCGCCTGGGTGACGACGAAGCGGGCGAGCACGCCGAAATCGACCCCCTGGAATTCCTTGGCGTAGTCGGCGAGAAGGCGCTTTGCCACCAGTTGCAGCAGGACGTTGTTGTCGCCTTCGAACGTGGTGTAGACATCGAGGTCCGCCCGCAGGGAGGTGAACCTGTTCTCGGTCAGGAATCCCGCGCCGCCGCACGCCTCGCGACACTCCTGCAGGGTGTCGAGCGCGAGCCAGGTTGAGAGCGGCTTCAGCGCTGCGGCGAGGGTTTCGAGGTCCTGCCGGTCCTCGTCCGTGTCGTGCTCTCCGGAGAAGACGCCGTCGAACTTTTCCAGCAGTTCCTCGTGCGCGAAGGAGGCTGCATATGTTGCCGCGAGACGCGGCAGGAGGCGCCGCTGATGCAGCTGGTAGTCCAACAGGACTTCCTCCGAGAGCTCGGAGGCGGTGGTGAACTGGCGACGCTCGACGGAGTACTGGATGGCGGTCTTGAGCGCCAACTTGCTGACGGCCACCGCAGCTCCGTCGAGTGAAACCCTGCCCTGTACGAGGGTCCCGAGCATGGTGAAGAAGCGTCGCCCCGGCGAGTCGATGGGGGAGGTGTAGGTTCCGTCCGGCGCAACGTCGCCGTAACGGTTGAGGAGGTTGGTCCTGGGCACGCGCACCTGTGTGAAGTGGAGCCGGCCGTTGTCGATGCCGTTGAGTCCTCCCTTCAGCCCGTCATCCTCTCCGCCGATTCCGTCCAGGAAACTGCCCGACTCGTCACGAAGCTCCACGTAGAAGGCATGCACGCCGTGATTGACGCCGCGGGTAACCAACTGTGCGAAGACTACGGCGGCACGCCCATCCAGCGCGGCATTGCCGATGTAGTCCTTCCAGGCGGCGCGGAAGGGCGTGTGCAGGACGAATTCGTCCGCATCGGAATCGAACGTTGCAGTGGTCGCGATACTTGCGACGTCGGACCCGTGTCCGGTTTCCGTCATTGCGAAGCAGCCGGGTATGTCCATGTTCATGATGCCGGGCAGCCACTTGCGATGATGCTCCTCGCTGCCGAGATGTAGGACCGCGGCACCGAAAAGGCCCCACTGGACACCGGCCTTGATCTGAAGTGAGGGATCGGCGACCACCAACTCTTCGAAACCTGCGATGTTCCCACCGTGGTCGTCGGAGCCACCGAGTTCCTTCGGGAATGCCCTGTGGACAGCCTTACTTTTGACAAGGTGGTGCAGCTGTTCGAGGCAACGGGCCCGATGTTCGGAAGAGGAAAGCCCTTCGACCTTGTGCACTGCCGGGTCACCCGCGAGCTCGCGGGCTGTCCGTCGCGAGGCGGCCCAGCGCCCCAGCAGCTGCTCCCCAAGCGCCGCCACATCCACGACGGCGGCGTCGTTGTCCTGGATTGCGACTGTTGCGGGTACTGAAAGCTCAGGGCGGGTTGCGGTTTGGGTCATGATTGGTCCTTTGAACGTCGAGCTGTGCCCGGTGTGAACGGATGGGAAGCGTGTGGGACGGACGTAGGGATGCCGTCGAGCAGCCAGCCGGTGATCGCGTCCGCGAGATCTGCCTCGGTTGGCCGGTGTTCACCATCAGGGGTGGATAGCCATTGCTCACCAGCGGCCCGCACCATACCGATTGCCGCGCGCGGCCAGAGCGTCAGTGTCCGTGTCTTCGCGCTGTCCGTCACGCTGTGGCCGAGATACTCGTCCAACGGCCGGGCAAGCATGGCGGAAACCGCGTCGAAGAAGCTGCTGAGGGCCGCGGATCCCTCCAGGGAAGGGGTTACGCCCTCCTGGTTTGGCTGGGTGACGAACACATAGACATTCGGTGACGTCCCTGCCATCTGCAGATAGGCCGACACCATGGCATGCAGTCCTTCGCGCGGAGTGGTTGCTTTGCGGGCGGCGTCGAACAGTTGCTCCTGCATCTGGCTTACGACCACCTCACCCATTGCTCGCTGCAGTCCGGCTTTGTCCCCGAAATATCGGTAAAACACGGATTTGGACGTGTCTGCAGCGGAAGCGATGTCTTCCATGGAAGCGCCCGGGCCGATCCGGTGCACGGCTTTGCGTGCTGTCTTGATCAGGGCGTGCCGCCGGTTCTCGCGATGTTTCTCCCATCGGCTGGAGCGTCCGTCGGCCGACTTCTCCGATGCAGCCGTACCACGGGCAGGATTGCCACCGGGGTTCGGTGACGCGTCCCGGTTGCGGGTAATGAGTGGCCGATTCACGATACCCAGCGTATCAGGTACGCTGGGTATCAAACACTTGCGATCGCGCGGATTCTTCTGCGGTGATCAGCGGGGCGCCCTCGACGGACGTCCAGTAGGAAATCCGTGTGCCAATCAAGGAGCATCCATGAATACCGACGAAGCACAGCAAAATCCCGCGGCGCGAACCAGCCGACCGTCGGAGGCCAAGGCGCGTCCCGCCGTCGTTATCGGTGGGAACCGTATCCCTTTCGCACGTTCCGGCGGACCCTACGCCTATGCCTCCAACCAGGAGATGCTGACGGCCGCCTTGAACGGACTGGTGGCCCGGTTCGGACTCCAGGGGCAGCGGGTCGGTGAGGTTGCGGCCGGCGCTGTTCTGAAGCACTCACGTGATTTCAACCTGACACGCGAGGCGGTCCTCGGATCCGCGCTGGCTCCCGATACGCCGGCCTATGACCTGCAGCAGGCGTGCGCCACGGGCCTTGAGACGGTTGTCGGACTGTCGAACAAGATCAAGCTCGGACAGATCGACTCGGGGATCGCCGGGGGCGTTGATTCCGCGTCTGACGCACCCATAGCCGTGAGTGAGGGTCTGCGGCGGGTACTCCTTGACCTGTCCAGGGCGCGCAGTACGCCACAAAAGGTCGCCGCGCTAAGGAATTTGCGGCCCGCCCACCTCAAACCGAACGCGCCTGGAACGGGAGAACCCCGTACCGGCCTCTCAATGGGGGAGCATCAGGCGATAACGACGGCGCGCTGGAACATCGGCCGGCGCGCACAGGACGAGCTAGCGCTGGCCAGCCACACGAACATGGCTGCTGCCTACGACCGCGGGTTCTTCGATGACCTGGTGACGCCCTTTCACGGCGTCGCCCGGGATGGCAACCTCCGTGCAGACACCTCACTGGAGAAGCTTGGCTCCCTGAAACCTGTCTTCGGGCGCAGCCTCACAGCCGAGGCCACGATGACGGCGGGTAACTCGACGCCGTTGACGGACGGTGCCGCTGTGGTCCTGCTCGGATCAGAGGAGTACGCCCATCAACACAGCCTCCCCATGCTCGCGAACGTAATCGACGCTGAGGCTGCAGCAGTCGACTTCGTCCACGGCAAGGAGGGCCTGCTGATGGCTCCGGTCTATGCCATGCCGCGCCTGCTCGCGCGTAACAACATGACGTTCGCGGATTTCGACTTCTTCGAGATCCATGAGGCGTTCGCCAGTACCGTGCTGACTTCACTGGCTGCCTGGGAGGACGAGGACTTCTGCCGGAACCAGCTCGGACTGTCGGGGGCGCTTGGAACCGTGGACCGGAGCAAGCTGAACGTGAACGGATCTTCCCTGGCGGCCGGCCATCCGTTCGCCGCAACCGGTGCGCGGATTGTCGCCTCCCTTGCCAAATCGCTCGCGGAGAAAGGCTCCGGACGTGGACTTATCTCGGTCTGCGCCGCCGGTGGACAGGGTGTGGTTGCCATCCTGGAGGCACGATAACCGTGACGGATACCTACCTCAACCTTGTGAACTCCGGGCCGTTGAACAAGGTCGCCAAGGCGATCGGCCTGCCTCGTCCGGTACCTCTGCGCCGATACGAGCCTGGTGCTCCGCTGGTTCCGGGTCCAGTGCTCGTTCTGGGCGCTTCAGCCGGCGCCGACCGACTCGCGTCATCCCTTCTTGCATGGAACCTGGATGTGCGGCGACACCTGCGGCCCAAGGAAAAGGCCGGCGCCGTCGTCGTCGTTCTCGATGACGTAGCAAGCCCCGGCGCTTTGTCCGCTACATTGCTGGAGCTCGGCGGCGTCCTGCGGCAGCTGATGCCGGGCGGGCGGGTGATAACAGTTTCCCGGTCCGCTGAAGCGCAGACCGACCCCGCCGTCACGGCTGCGCGGCAAGGCATCGAAGGCGCGTTGCGCAGCGTGGCGAAGGAGCTCCGTGGCGGTGCGACAGCAAACGGGGTTGTCCTGGGGGAGGCCGTGGACATCGACGCGGTGAGCGTCCGTGCCGCGCTGCGCTTCCTGCTCTCGGGTCGCAGCGCTTATGTGAATGGCCAGTTCGTGAGCGTGAGAACCAGCGGCGGTTTAGAGCCGCAGAGCTGGCAGGCACCTCTTGCCGGCCGTACAGCGGTGGTCACCGGGGCTGCGCGTGGAATCGGCGCGGAGATCGTCAGGGTTCTGGCGAGGGAAGGCGCGCGCGTGATCGGCGTTGATGTTCCGGCTGCAGGGGAGCAATTGATGCGGGTTGTGAACGGCGTCGGCGGCACAGCGTTACACGCTGATGTCACCGCTTTCGATGCTGCCGAGATCATCCTGAACCATGCGGCTACCCGATACGGCGGCCTGGATATTGTGGTGCACAATGCCGGGATCACCCGGGACAAGCTACTCGCAAATATGGACGCGGGCCGATGGGATTCAGTGCTGGCAGTGAACCTTGAGTCGCAGCTACGTATCAATGATGCGCTTCTCGCTTCCCCGGACTTCAGTGCCGATGGACGGATTGTCAGCCTCGCCTCTACCAGCGGCATTGCCGGAAACAGGGGGCAGACGAATTACGCGGCGTCGAAGGCGGGAGTGATCGGTATGGTGCGCTCGACGGCGGCTATGCTGCAGGACTCGGAGCGGACGATCAACGCGGTTGCGCCCGGATTCATCGAGACGGAGATGACAGCCAGGATGCCGTTCGCTACCAGGGAGGTAGCCAGGCGACTGAGCAGTCTCCAGCAGGGTGGGTTGCCGATCGATGTTGCTGAGACGGTTGCCTTCCTTGCAACGGGTGCGGCCGCCGGAATCAGCGGGCAGACGCTGAGGGTCTGCGGACAGAACCTGGTCGGTGCGTGATGGAGACCCGGCTTGAGAGTGTTCCGGCCCTCACAGCCCTCTATGGGAAGGCGCTGACCCATTCCATCAGGGCACGCATACCGGCGGTCACAAGGCAGCAAACATTGCCTGCGGCCCGGCATCGGGTCGAATCGGTGACAGCGAGCCCCGAACACGTGCGAGCCTTTCAGGCCCTCATGGGGCAGCCTGCGGGGGAGTTTATGCCCTCGGGCTACCAGCATGTACTCGTCTTTCCCGTCGCGATGAGTGTTCTCGCCAGGAACGACTTCCCGTTGCCGTTGCTCGGCATGATCCATCTTCGCAATGACATCGAGCACTTCAGTCCGGTGAACGTCAGCGAGGAACTCTCGGTGTCCGCGTGGGTGGAAAACCTGGAGGGTCACCGGAGCGGTACCACGGTCGACGCGGTCGTCCAGGTCGAAAACAGCACCGGGTTGGCCTGGCGGGGCCGGTCGACGTATTTGGCCAAGGGAACCTATCTACCGGGTTTGACAAAGCCGGCGCCTGCGTCGGACGCAGCACTGGCCGGCGTGCTACCGGACTACCCGACCACTGTGTGGACTCTTGGACCGGATGCGGGCCGGCGCTATGCGGCCATCTCCGGTGATTACAATCCGATCCATCTAAGTGTCCCGTCCGCGCGGCTGCTTGGGATGAGGAAACCCATTGCCCACGGCATGTACCTGGCTTCACGCATGGTTGCCGAAGCCGGTCCCCGCGAATGGACGCCCATGCGTTGGACGGTCGACTTCCACTCGCCGGTTCCGCTTCCTTCGAAGGTCTTTCTCGCCCTTGATGTCGATCGCGCGGGAAGCGAGTGGGAGGGGGCCAATGTCACGGCGTGGGATCCCCGCCGTCGTCGTACGCACTTCACTGGACGGATGGATCGTCTTGGGTGAGCGCGGCGGAGATAATTGCATGACCGTTCTGAAAAGTCCACATCGCCCCTTCAATCTCACGTTATTTTGGACCAGATTTGTTCTCAAATTGTGATCTTCGTCGCAAACAGGGCAGACTCCAGTGGTCAGTTACCGCTGACGCTTCACACGATCGAAATGAGGAATTTCGTGAATTCACGAGGTTTGAAGGCAACCGTGCTGGCAGCATCGACGCTGGTCGCAACGGCTCTCATGGCCGGCGGTGCCGCCAACGCAGCCCCGGAGGCACAGTTGAAGGCGCAGGGCGCCACTGTTTCCCACGTCCAGGTCGAATCGCAGGAATCCCTTGAGGCGTACTGGACCCCCGAGCGGATGAAGGATGCCAAGCCGGGCAACACCATCAACTCGCAGGGATGGGCTGAGCAAGGTCGTTCGGTGATGCCCAAGGCCGGGGCGGGAACGCTCAAAGCGGCACCCGAGAAGAAGGCAGCGCCAAGCAAGCGGGCAGGCAGCCCGGCTCCTGTCTCACACATCGGGAAGGTGTTCTTCACCCTCGGCGGCCAGAACTACGTGTGCTCGGCCAATTCGGTCCAGAGCGCCAACCAGAGCACGGTCGCCACGGCCGGCCATTGCACGTACGACATCAACGCAGGCTGGGCCAGCAAATTCGTTTTCGTACCCGCGTACAACAACGGTGACGCGCCGTACGGGATGTGGTCTGCCACGTCGCTGCATTCCACCAGCGAGTGGATCTCACGCAACGACATCAGCTATGACGGTGCCTTCGCCGTCGTCGGGCCGCAGGATGGCAAGACCTTGGCCGCAACCGTCGGTGCATCGAAGATCGGTTTCAACCTCGCACGCGGGCTCTCCTACACCGCTTACGGCTACCCGGCCGCCAGCCCCTTCAACGGCGAGACGCTGAAGAGCTGCGCCGGCCGTGCCTCAGCTGACCGGATCGGCGGCTCGCAGTCTCAGGGGATTCCCTGCGACATGACCGGTGGTTCCTCCGGCGGCCCGTGGTTCGTGGGCTCCGGATCCGGTGGCACCCAGAACTCCGTGAACAGCTTCGGCTACAACACCCAGAAGAACGTGATGTACGGACCGTACTTTGGATCCTCGATCCAGACGGCCTACTTCACCGCCTCGAACAAGTAGCTTCATCGCAAGAAGCCAGGAGCCGCCTCCCGAACAGCAGCGGGAGGCGGCTCCTTTGCGCTTCCGGCTTCATGAGCCCGACCTAGACTGAAACCATGCCTTCCGACTCGCAGCTCACGCTCGCCCGATCCCTGGACGCGCAGGATCCGCTCGCGCGGTATCGACGGCGCTTTCATGGACACGACGACGGTGGGATCCCTGCCTACCTCGACGGCAACTCCCTGGGGCGGCCATTGACGGCAACCGCGGACCGCCTGGCTGACTTCGTTCGGAGCCAGTGGGGCGCGCGCCTTATCCGCGGCTGGGACGAGGGCTGGTTGGAACTCCCGGCACGCCTCGGCGACCAGATAGGTCGCGTGGCGCTCGGGGCCGCGGCGGGCCAGTGCGTCGTCGCAGATTCCACCAGCGTCATGTTGTACAAGGTGGTCCGCGCAGCCCTCGCTGCACGCCCCGGCCGAACTGAAATGGTGATCGACCGGGACAACTTTCCCACGGACCGCTTCATCGTCGAGGGGATAGCGGCCGACCACGGACTGAACGTGCGCTGGGTGGAAGCAGAGCACGACGCCGGTCCCACCTCTGCTGGTGTGACTGCGGCATTAAGCCCGGAAACCGCCGTCGTCGTACTGAGCCATGTCGCCTATCGGTCGGCACATATAGCGGACATGGAAGGCATTACCCGTGCCATCCACGAAGCTGGAGCGGTGGTTGTGTGGGACCTGAGTCATTCCGTGGGATCGGTTCCCGTGCAGCTGGATGCGTGGGATGTCGATTTCGCGGTGGGTTGCAGCTACAAGTACCTCAATGGCGGTCCGGGTGCTCCCGCGTGGGCGTATGTGGCGCACCGTCACCTCAGCGACTTACAGCAGCCGATTCATGGCTGGCTCGGGAGCGCCGATCCGTTTGGCATGGGAACCGCGTACGAGCCGGCAGAGGGAGTCCGTCGCTTGGTATCCGGGACTCCGCCCATCCTCGGCATGGTGGCCATGCAGGGCATGCTGGACCTCCTGGAAGAGGTGGGCATGACCAGGGTGCGGCGGAAATCAATGCAACTGACCGCGTTCGCCGTCGAAAGCGTGGAGGAACTGATGGGTGCCCATGGTGTGCGGATCGCATCGCCCCGGAACCCGGAGCTGCGCGGCAGTCACATCACGATCGACCACCCGGCGTTCAAGACGATGCTGCCTGAACTATGGAACGACGGCGTCATCCCCGACTTCCGAAACCCCGACGGTCTGCGGCTCGGTCTTTCACCCCTGTCGACATCGTTTGAGGAGACGTACACGGGAATCCGCGCGATTGCAGATCTGCTGCGATGAGCGTCCCCGATTAAGTTCTTGGCCCACTGTCGTGTTAGAGTTTTTCTCGCTGCTTTCGAGCGTTTCCCAAGGAAATTTTGCTTCGAAAACACCACCTGCGCGGGTGGCGGAATGGCAGACGCGCTAGCTTGAGGTGCTAGTCCTCTTATTGAGGGTGGGGGTTCAAGTCCCCCTCCGCGCACAATGAAAACCCCGGGTTTCCCGGGGTTTTTTTGTGCCTTCTGCAACTGCTCCCTGACCTTAAATGCAGAGCGCCTGCCCTCGAGGAGGGCAGGCGCTCGTCTCTTGGAGCAGAGGGCTACTCGGTTGCCGGTAGCTCCGCATCCGGTGTTTCTTCCAAGTAGGTGGCCTTCCAGGAGCCGTCCGTGTAAACGACAGTGGCCGAGTACATCGAACCGGCCGGGTCGAACGGGCGTGATTCCTGGACTTCGCCGGCCTCATCGAAGGACGTGTAGGCATCAGGATTGACGGGAATGAGCGCCTCAACCTCCGTGCCCTCGGCAACCTCTTCAGCAGGGGTCGTGATGACAATCTGCGTCACCTTGGGCTGCCCGCCGAGGATCCACCCGCCGTCGTCGTAAATAGCCTTGATTGCTTCGGCGTCCGTGGCAGCGGCCTCAGCGCCGTCCAAGGATGCGAGGAGGGGCTCGATGTCCCCGGTCTGCTGCGCGTAGGACTTCAATTCGAACACGTGGTGAAGGAAGGCCTTCGCGCCCGCGGCCGTTGGCTCGCTCATCAAGTCGTTGGTGGATGGCGCCGCGATGTTCTGCGCGGCGGCAGTGGAGCTTGCGGGAGCGGGTGACGTATTCGACGTCGAGTCGGGCGATTCGGTGGACTCCCCGCACCCGGTAAGCGCGGCGATGGCGACGGCGGCAACAGCCGCAAGCTTGGTGATCTTCATGTTCTCCCCAGCGAAGTTGGATGCTCGGCGCCTGGATGGCGCTGACACCTTCAAGATTAGCGGTGGCCTGGGGCAACAATGGTCGAAACGAGCGCGCTGTGCGCGAGATCACAGGGCCGCGCGGGTTGCATCATTCCAGGTAGGTACGCTGGGAGGACAGCCACTACCTATGGAGGTTCCGAGATGGGCAATGCCCCCGAAGATGAAGTAGTCCGCATCTGCCGAGACCTTATCCGAATCGACACCTCGAACTTCGGGGACAACGAAGGCCCCGGTGAACGGGAAGCTGCTGAATACACCGCCGGTCTGATCGAGGAGGTGGGCCTGAACGCGCAATTGTTCGAGTCTGCTCCTGGACGCGCCTCAGTGCTCACACGCATGGAGGGTACCGATCCCAGCTTGCCCGCACTGGTAGTCCACGGCCATCTCGACGTTGTTCCCGCCCAAAAGGAGGACTGGAGCGTCGATCCCTTCAGCGCGGAGGAGAAGGACGGACTTATCTGGGGGAGGGGAGCGGTGGACATGAAGGACATGGACGCCATGATCCTTTCCGTCCTGCGCTCAATGCAGCGCGACGGCACCCGCCCCAAACGTGACCTGATCTTCGCTTTCTTCGCTGACGAGGAAGCAGGAGGGAACTACGGCGCTTCCTGGCTGGTCGACAACAAACCCGAACTGTTCGACGGCGCAACCGAGGCCATCTCCGAGGTCGGCGGATTCTCCGCGAACATCGGCGGTCAGCGAACCTATCTGTTGCAGACAGCCGAAAAAGGAATCTCCTGGCTGCGCCTCGTGGCACATGGGCGTGCGGGGCATGGATCCCAAATCAATACCGACAATGCGGTGACCAGACTGGCGGGGGCGGTGGCGCGGGTCGGCGGCCACCACTGGCCGATCGAGCTGACGCCGACCACCAGGGCGTTCCTCGATGGTGTTACCGAACTGACGGGCGTCGAATTTGATGCCGAAAACCCCGAACGCCTGCACAAGGAACTTGGCACCGTGGCGCGGTTCGTGGGGGCAACATTGCAGAACACCTCCAACCCGACAATGCTGAAGAGCGGCTACAAGCACAACGTCATTCCGGGAACTGCCGAAGCGTTGATCGACGTTCGCACGCTTCCCGGCCAGGAGGAGCAGGTGCTGGCAACCATCAAGGAACTCGCGGGCGAAGGCGTTGACGTCACTTATGCGCATAAGGATGTCTCGCTGGAAGTACCCTTCGCCGGCAACCTCGTTGATTCGATGGTCGACGCGCTGCTGGCCGAGGATCCGGAAGCGAAGGTTCTCCCGTATACGCTTTCGGGCGGTACGGACAACAAATCCCTGAGCCGCTTGGGAGTCACCGGTTACGGGTTCGCGCCGCTCAGGCTCCCGGACGAGCTGGACTTCACCGGCATGTTCCACGGCGTCGATGAGCGGGTGCCCACTGACTCGCTGCGTTTCGGCTCACGGGTACTTCACCGCCTGCTCCGCACCAGCTGATGACCGCCCTTCCCGAGGACATCCTCCCCGACGGTCTTCTGGAGCGTTTCCGGCAGCGGGCGGCAGACTATGACGCCCGGAACGTGTTCTGCCAGGAAGATTTCGAGGAGCTGGTGGAGCGCGGTTACCTGCGCCTGTTCTGTGAGAAGGACGACGACGGCGCGGCGCTGGGGATGGTGGGGGCGGTCGCCTGCCAGCGGCGCCTGGCAGCGGCGGCTCCGGCGACGGCGCTGGCTGTCAACATGCACCTTGTCTGGACGGCGGTCGCTAGGCTGCTCCGGCAGAGCGGGGACACTTCGCTCGAATTCATCCTGCGGGAAGCCGCTGCCGGTGAAGTATTTGCGTTCGGCCTTTCGGAGCCGGGAAATGACTCAGTGCTGTTCGATTCCCTGACGCTCGCCCAGCGACGCGATGACGGCGCGTATGAGTTCACGGGTACGAAGATCTTTACGAGCCTTTCGCCCGTCTGGACCCGCCTCGGCGTGTTCGGAAAGTCCACTGGTCCGGAAAATGAAGAGCTGGTACACGGCTTCATCACTCGAGGCACCGCAGGCGTGGAGATCCTCGAGGACTGGGATACGCTCGGCATGCGCGCCACCCAATCCCATACCACGCGGCTGGAAGGCGTTCTCGTACCGGCAGAGCGAATTTTCCGGCACCTGTCCGTAGGTCCCAACCGCGATCCGCTCATCTTCGCGATCTTTGCCGCGTTCGAAACGCTCATCAGCGCCGTGTACACGGGCATAGCGGACAGGGCGTTGGAGCTGGCTGTCTCCGCTGTGGAGGATCGAAGCCCCGGTATCGACGGCACCCCCGTCATTGACCGCCCGGAAGTCCGGGGTGCGGTTGCGGATGCAGCAATCGACTGGGAAGCACTTGATGCCCACCTTCGCCTGCTCGCGCAGGACATCGACAACCAGGTGGAACACAACGGGCGCTGGTTCGCAAAGCTGGTTGCGCTTAAGCTTCATGCAACGTCCTGCGCGCAGAACCTTGTCGAGGCAGCGCGCACCCTGGCAGGGGGGCGGGGATACTTCCGCGGGAGCGAGCTCAGCCGATTGTCGCGCGATGTGGCGGCAGGGCGGTACCACCCATCTTCCCTGGAATCTGCCCGGCGGACCGTGGCAAGTGCATGGCTCGACGGAAACCGGCCGTGAACATCCCGGGACCGGGCAGCGAGTTCAGGCTGTGCGCTGTACCCGCAGGACTTTGCGCCTGAGCCAGAAACGCCTGTTCCCGCCGGTGTAAATGCAACTGCGCTCGAGTTCCCACTTGCCGTATTCTGCGTGTTCGGTCAGAAGCTGGCGCGCGGCAGACAGCGGTTCGCCCGCGTTGACAGTGACAACCAGATACTCATACTGGCGCCCATAATCCCGCTTTCGGATGACGGTTGAGTTCAGAAATTGTTCGCGCATTTCCCTCCAATTTGCTTCACTTTACCGATAACGTCTAGAGCATGAGCATCGATCCGCGTGTCGCATTGCAATCGCTCGTGTCCGCCCTCGAAGAACATCTCGCTGCTGCTGCATCCAGGCGCGGAGAAGACGATCCGGCGGTCGAAGCCGCCTACCTGTCCATCGCTGACGCGTTCGAGTCCTACGAGGAATCGCTGTACGAAGCACATGGTGAAGTCACCCCTCTCGTCATTTACGAGGATGACGACGAGGAAGAGGAAGACGAGGCAGTGCCGCGCGCTGCGAGGTGAGTCAGCGCGGAGCCGATACCTCATCCAGAACGTCTGAAATCTGTGCGGGCAGCGCAGCAAGAGAAGATCCGAGCAGTTCCTTGAGTTGCTGGCCCGTTCGCGCGCCCAGCAAGACAGCCGCAACCGTGGGGCGGTGAGCCAGCCATCGAAGGGCAACCTCATGCGGGGTTAGCTCCAGTCCCCGCGCGGCTGTACAGACTGCGTCGGTGATGCGAGGGGCTCGTCCGTCCAGGTAAGTCTCGACGTAGGGTGCCCAGGTATCGGATGCTGCCCGCGAATCCGAGGGGATCTGTGATCGGTACTTTCCCGTCAGGGCCCCACGCCCGAGAGGCGCCCAGGCAAAGGTACCGACGCCAAGGGCCGACGACGCCGGCAGGACTTCCGCTTCGACGCGCCGGTTCAACAGGGAGTACTCAGTCTCGTGCACGGTCACCGGAAATCCGGCCGTGGCACACAGCCGCGCTATTTCCCAGCCGGCATGATTGGTCAGCCCGACATACCGCGCACGCCCGGAGCGGTAGGCGCTTTCGAGGGCTGAAAGAGTTTCTTCGACCGGCACGTTTGCGCCCCCCGATGGAGCCATCCAAAAGTCGACACTGTCAGTCCCCAGCCGCGACAGCGAGGCGTCCAATGAATCGAGCAGCCCCTTACGCGATGCGTCGCTCTGTCCGTCTGCCCATCGTCGTGGTGTTCCTCCGAGTACGGCCAGCACTACTTCTGATCGCGCGACGACGTCTCCGAGCAGCGAACCGAGGATTGCCTCCGACCGGCCGTCCGAGTACCGCGCGGCGGTACTCAGCAGGGTGCCGCCTGCCTCTGTGAATACCCTGAGCTGTTCGCGCGCGCTCTCCTCGTCCGCGTCGATTCCCCAGGTCATCGTTCCGAGGCCAAGCACGGATACCGACTGTCCGCTACTGCCCACTTTTCGCGACTGCATACGCCTAAGCCTACTGGCCGAGGGTCCCGCGCCGAGCGTCAGCGAGGGGTGGGAGGCCGGTGGGCGCTACTGGCCGAGGGTCCCGCGCCGAGCGTCAGCGCACCCTTCCATGTGACGTAGGGTCTTATCTGTGAATTGGATTGAAGCGGCCGTCCTGGGCCTTGTTCAGGGCCTTACCGAGTTCCTGCCAATCTCATCGAGTGCGCACCTGCGCATTGTCGGGGAGCTGATGCCCGGAGCACAGGATCCGGGTGCGGCGTTCACTGCGATCACCCAATTGGGCACTGAAACCGCCGTCGTCGTTTTCTTCTGGCGGGACATCATGAGAATCATCCGCGCATGGTTCGGATCCCTGACCGGATCCGTGCCGCGCAATAACCCCGACGCCCGCATGGGCTGGCTCGTCATTCTCGGCAGCGTCCCGATCGTGATTCTCGGGTTGCTCTTCCAGGACCAAATCGAGAGCACGTTCAGGAGTATGTGGTTGGTTGCGACCATGCTCGTTGTCTTCGGTGTCTTTCTCGCGATCGCCGATGCCTACGGCCGGCAGCAGTTGACCCTGGATCGGCTGACGTACCGGCATGGCATTTTCTACGGTTTGGCCCAGGCGCTGGCGCTGGTGCCCGGCGTGTCGCGGTCCGGGGGGACCATTACTGCCGGCCTGCTCATGGGCTACACCAGGGAGGCCGCTGCCCGGTACTCCTTCCTCCTGGCGATTCCGGCTGTCTTCGGCAGCGGACTGTATCAGCTCTACAAGAGCGCCGGTACGCCCGGACCCTACGGTGCCGGTGAGACCCTGCTCGCGACGGTGATCGCATTTGCCGTGGGTTATGTCATCATCGGGTGGTTCCTCAAGTTCGTCTCCACCCGCAGCTATGGAATATTTGTGTGGTACCGGATCGCCCTGGGGCTGGTTCTCTTTCTTCTGCTGGGGTTCAACGTCATCAGTGCGTGATACGTCCCACCCGCGTTGGGACACGATCCCTGATCTGCCAGCCCGTAAGGTAGAACCGTGATTTCTTGGAACTCCCGCTCCGTACCAGATCTGCCGGGCTCTTCAGCAGCCATTCGCCTGTGGGACAGCGCAAAGGAGACGCTGGTCGAAGTCCCCGACGATCCGCAGCAGGGCCTCTACGTATGCGGCATAACACCGTATGACGCCACCCACATGGGCCACGCATCCACGTATGTCGCTTTCGACCTGTTGAACCGGTTATGGCGGGATGCCGGCGCCGAGGTCAACTACGTGCAGAACGTCACGGATATTGACGACCCCCTGCTGGAGCGTGCAGCGGCCACCGGCGTCGATTGGACCGACCTGGCGCAATCACAGACCGACCTGTTCCGCACGGACATGGAGGCCCTGAACGTATTGGCCCCTTCGCACTACGTTGGCGCCGTCGAATCAATAGGTTCAATCGTCCGGGTGATCGAGTCCCTGCTGGCGGAGAATCTGGCCTACCGCGTTCCAGGCTCGGGCTCCGAGCCCGACGGCGACATCTACTTCTCCGTTGATGGCGCGGTCGCGAAAACCAGCGAGTCGTCGGAGGCACAGTGGAGGCCGGGGTTTATTTCACACCTGACCGCGGAACAGATGCTTCCCCTCTTCGGCGAGCGTGGTGGTGACCCCGATCGGCCGGGCAAGCGAAACCCGCTGGATCCACTCCTGTGGCGGATGGCCAGGGAATCAGAGCCGTCCTGGGAAGCTGCTTCCCTCGGGAGGGGGAGGCCGGGGTGGCATATTGAGTGTTCAGTCATCGCGCTGCAGTTCCTCAAGACGCCGTTCGCCGTTCAGGGCGGCGGAGCAGACCTCATGTTTCCTCACCACGAGATGAGTTCAGGTCACGCCCAGGCCATCTCGGGGCGGTCTCTTGCACGGCATTACGCGCACGCGGGAATGGTTGGCCTCGATGGCGAGAAGATGAGCAAGTCGAAGGGCAACCTCGTTCTGGTTTCGGCGCTTCGTCAGGCAGGAACCGATCCCGCTGCCATCCGCCTTGCCATCCTTGCTAACCACTACCGTTCCGACTGGTCCTGGACCGCCGAGGGCCTCCACGCTGCCGGAGTGCGTCTCGATGCGTGGCGTGCTGCTCTAGACACAGCAACAGTAAAGTCAGTCGAGGACGTGCTGGGAAGTATCAGGGGCGCACTGGCTAACGACCTTGACGCACCCAGCGCGCTGCTTGCGGTTGATCAATGGTGCACCCTGACCGCGCATCAAAAAGGAACCGACGACGGCGCCCGGTTGGCAGCAGCGGCGTTCGACGCCCTGTTAGGAGTCCGGCTGAAGGACTAATCCTTCCGCCGCTTCTTCAGATAGCGTTCAAACTCCCTGGCTATCGACTCCCCGCTCGCTTCAGGCAGGTCCGCCGTGTCCTTAGCCTCCTCGAGCTGGCGAACATATGCCGCTACCTCCGGGTCTTCGGTGGACAATTCATCCACGCCTCGCTCCCAAGCCTCCGACTCTTCGGCAAGGACATGGGTATCAAGACTGACATGCAGAAGTTCTTCAAGCCGGTTCAGGAGCGCCAGCTGGGCTTTGGGCGACGGTGACTGACCGACATAGTGAGGCACGGCAGCCCACATCGAAAGGGTGGGAATGTCTGCCAACTGTCCCACCTCGGCCAGGACACCGACGATGCCGATGGGCCCCTCATAGGTGGATGACTCGACGTCGAGGGTGGTGCGCACCTGATCGTCATCTGTTGAGACTGTCACGGGGATGGGACGAGTGTGCGGCACATCTGCCAACAGCGCCCCCACCAGCACCAGGCAATCCACTTCGAGCTCTTTCGCCATGCCCACGAGCTCCGCCGTATAGGCGCGCCATTTGTAGGAGGGCTCAACGCCGTGAACGAGGATGATGTCAAGGTTGCTTTGAGATACCGATGCCCGGCTGATCCTGGTGGTGGGCCACTCGATACGACGTTGGCCAGAGCTGTTGCGCTTGATGACGGGACGTGTGAACTGGAAATCGTAGAATTCGTCGGCGTCGATCGTGGAGATTTTCTCGCCGTTCCAGTGTTTGCCCAGAAACTTCAGTGCGTCGCTTGCAGCCTCACCGGCATCATTCCACCCCTCAAACGCGGCGAGCATCACAGTGACCGGGCGCTCACCGCCGTTCTCGGTGAACATACCGCGTATGCCCGCGGGCTGGGCGTCATCAAAGGTACTCACCGTTTCACCCTAAACCTCTGCGCATAGACCTGTCAGGCGGTACGGGACGGCTTCGCGGAGAGCGGACCCGCCGTACGCAGGCAAGTGGACACGTAGACTTGGGGCATGGTCACCCCTCCCGGCAATACAACTGCGCCCTCAAACAGTGCTGACGGGACGGTCGGAGGAAGGCCGGCTCTGGAATATCTGCAGGCCGTTCTATGGGATATGGACGGAACAATTGTTGACACGGAGCCTTACTGGATCGAGGCGGAGCACGAACTGGTCAACACCCACGGCGGTTCCTGGTCCGATGAGGAGGCTACCGGCCTGGTAGGGCAGTCGCTCACATTCTCCGCCGGTGTGCTGCAAGCTGCCGGGGTGAGCCTGAGCGTGCGCGAAATCATCGACCATCTCATCGGGCGGGTGACCGAGCGGGTGCGCGTATCGGTGCCATGGCGGCCGGGAGCCCGGGAACTGCTCCTTGCCCTGCGCGAGAACGGCATACCTTGCGCAATGGTCACTATGTCCGAACAGCTCCTCGCGCAGGAAGTCGCGCGGAAGCTCCCCGTTGGTACGTTCGAACTACTCGTGACAGGCGACATGGTTGCCCGCGGCAAACCGGATCCCGAGGCGTATCAACTTGCGTTCGATGGTCTGGGGAGCTCACGGGCGCTGGATAAGTCGCGTGTTGTCGCCATCGAAGACTCAATCCCTGGAATCGCCTCCGCAAAAGCCGCGGGTCTTGTTGCGCTCGGCATTCCACACATGGTGGCATTGCCGACAGATTCGGCGGACCATGAGTGGGCGACACTGGCTGGTCGAACCGTGGGTGATCTTGAGGAGCTTGTCCAGTCTTCGTCAGCGGCGGCATTGTCAAAAGGACCCAAAGCATGAGTCGGCCCTCCCAACACGGAGCCGCCCGACGCGAAGGCATCCCGCTCGGTCGGCTCTGGGGCATCCCCGTGGTCCTCGCCTGGTCCTGGTTCATCATCGCCGCGTTTGTCGTCTTCGTGTTCGGCCCGCAGGTGGCGGACCTTTATCCGGGCATCGGCTTGGGCGCCTATGGGGTAGCACTTGCATATGCGGTCCTGTTGGCGGCCTCGGTTCTGGTCCATGAACTCGCGCATGCCCTCTCGGCGCGGGTCTTTGGCTGGCCAACCACACGAATCGTCCTGAACCTCTGGGGCGGACATACCCAGTTCGAGAATTTCGCGGCCAGCCCCGGCCGGTCGCTCATCGTTGCGCTCGCCGGGCCCGCCGCCAACTTCGTGATCGCTTTGATCGGTTGGGTGGCTCTGCTTCTCATAGAGCCGTCCGGTGTGGCGAATCTCCTCGCGAACATCCTCGTCTGGGCGAACTTCCTCGTGGCGCTCTTCAACGTGCTTCCAGGGCTACCGCTCGACGGCGGCCGGATCGTCGAGTCGGCCGTGTGGCAAGCGACGGGTAGCCAGGAGAAGGGCACGGTCGCAGCCGGCTGGACGGGGCGTGTGATCGCAGTCGGCTTGATCGTGGCCGTCGTTCTTGTACCGCTCATCCGCGGTACTCAGCCTAGCGCCACCACCGTACTCGTAGCCGTCGTCATGGGCGGTTTTCTCTGGCTTGGCGCGAGCTCAGCCATCACCAATGCCCGGATGCGTCTGCGCCTGCCTGAAGTAAGCGCCGGCAGGCTGAAGCATCCCGCGGTTGGCATGCTCGCGGGTAGCTCCGTACAGCAGGTCCGTCGGGTCCTTGGTGACCGCCCGGGGGTCGCGGTGGTCCTGACAAGTCCGGCAGGACTGCCGGAAGCCGTCGTGGATTCAGGTGCGCTGATGGCGGTTCCCGATTCGCAGGCCGCAGCGACACCTGCCAATGCTGTCGCCCGAGCGCTCGCTCCGGGAGCCTACGTACCCGAAATTGCTGAGGGCCAGGAACTCGTGCAGTATCTGGCGCGACTGGCCGGAAGCGAATACGCCGTTACGGACCGGCAGGGGACAGTAACGGGCTTGTTACAGCAGGCTGTCGTCATAGCTGCAATCACCGGTCGCTCGCACCTCTAGCGGCATTTCTTCAACTGAAGCACCGGACGGCAAAGAGCTGCCCGAAAGAACCCCGAAGGATCCTTCATGAACACAACTCACCCCGACACCGAGACCGGGCAGCAGCCTCACGGTGCCGCTGCCCGCCGTGGACCGTTTCGGCCCGGTGAACGGGTGCAGCTCACGGACGAGAAAGGGCGCATGAACACCATCACCCTTACACCCGGCGGAGCTTTCCATACCCATAAGGGTTTCCTTAGCCACGACCAGCTGATTGGCGCATCCGAGGGCACCATCGTCACTAATACCACCGGCGCCCCGTACCAGGCGCTGCGTCCGCTGCTCTCGGACTTCGTATTGTCGATGCCCCGTGGAGCTGCGGTTGTCTATCCGAAAGACGCCGGCCAGATTGTCACCATGGCCGACATCTATCCCGGTTCCCGTGTGGTCGAGGCTGGTGTGGGGTCGGGCGCACTCTCTATCTCGTTGCTCCGCGCCGTAGGCGACAGCGGGTATCTGCACTCCTTCGAGCGCCGCGAGGAGTTCGCAGATATCGCGAAAGGCAATGTCGAAACCATATTCGGCGGCAAGCACCCTGCCTGGAAGATAACGCTCGGGGATTTCCAGGAACAGGTCCTCGAACAGGAGGCACCCGGCAGCGTCGACCGGGTTGTGCTGGACATGCTCGCGCCCTGGGAATGCCTAGACTCCGTAGCCACCGTTCTTGCTGCCGGCGGTGTGTGGATCAACTATGTTGCCACCGTGACACAACTCTCCCGGACGGCTGAAGCTATCCGCGCAGACGGCCGGTTCACCGAGCCCGAGGCTTGGGAATCGATGGTTCGTGGCTGGCACCTGGAAGGACTCGCGGTACGCCCTGACCACCGGATGGTCGCCCACACCGGCTTCCTGCTGACCACGCGCCGCCTGGCACACGGCGTCACAGGGATCAGTACCAAACGACGGCCATCCAAGACCGGGTTCAGCGAGGAGGACCTCAACGCATGGACGCCGCAGGCGGTTGGGGAACGCGCGGTTTCCGACAAGCGGCTCCGCCGCGTTGCCCGCGACGCAAGTTCGACTGTTCAGCGCGGGGCACTCCCGGCAGACGAAGCACAGGCTCGCCGGGAAGCTGAGCAGAACGGCTCACCCGACTGACTGCCTCGAGCAAGATGACGAAGTGGTCACTTTCGCCGTAATCCGACCCCCTCTGCGCTATGGTCAAAGAGCAAGCATCAGACAACGGTGAAGGTGGCGATGACGTTGAATACAGCAGATAACGGCTCCGGAACCGGACAACCTGAGCCGGATCCGACCCGCGCGAATACTGATAGCCAGCTCGCAGTCGCCCAACGCCAGCTCAACGTCCTCCGTGACAAGCTGCGGCATATTGACCGACAGCTCGCTTCCGCCACGTCAAACAATGCCAAGTTGGTCGCGGCACTTGAAAACGCGCGGACCGAAATCATCCGGTTGAAAGCGGCGCTTGAGAAGGAGGGCGCCACGCCCTTCAGCTTCGCAACAATCATCCAGGTGAACGCCAGGGACTCGGGGGTGCCAGGCAGCGGGGCCCAGGCGGCGCACCAGGACAGCGCCGACATCTTCCAGTCCGGCCGCAAACTCCGGGTTTCGGTGAGTCCGCTCGTCAACGTCGAACAATTGATGCCCGGTCAGGAAGTGCTCCTGAATGAATCGCTGACCATCGTTGCGGCTCTCTCGTTCGAACGCACGGGTGAATTGGTAACAATCAAGGAGTTGCTCGGCAAGGACCGCGTCCTGGTGATCGGCCGGGCCGACGAGGAACGCGTTGTCCGGTTGAGCGGGCCGCTCCAGCTCGAGCGGATCAGAGTCGGTGATGCACTGTCGGTTGACAATCGGACCGGCTATGCGCTCGAGAAGATCGCACGGAGCGAAGTGGAAAACCTGGTGCTCGAGGAAGTGCCGGATATCGCCTATGAGGATATCGGGGGACTGGGTCCGCAGATCGAGCAGATCCGCGATGCCGTGGAGCTTCCGTTCCTGCACCCGGATCTGTACCGGGAGCACGGGCTCAAAGCCCCGAAGGGCATTCTTCTCTACGGCCCGCCCGGTTGCGGGAAGACCCTGATCGCGAAGGCCGTCGCAAATTCTCTCGCTGCGCGGGCCATAGAACGCACCGGATCCGAGGAAACGCGTAGCTACTTCCTTAACATCAAGGGGCCCGAGCTGCTTGACAAGTATGTCGGGGAGACAGAGCGGCACATCCGGCTCATTTTTGCCAGGGCGCGTGAGAAAGCATCCGACGGCTCGCCTGTGGTCGTTTTCTTCGATGAGATGGATTCGCTGTTCCGCACCCGGGGAACCGGTGTGTCCTCCGACGTCGAGACCACCATTGTTCCGCAACTGCTCAGTGAGATCGACGGTGTCGAGAAGCTGGAGAACGTGATCGTCATCGGGGCCTCCAACCGGGAGGACATGATCGATCCTGCGATACTGCGACCGGGAAGGCTCGACGTCAAGATCAAGATTCACCGTCCCGATGCGGAGGGCGCCGCGGAGATCTTTGCGAAGTACATCACTGATGATCTGCCGTTGCATCGCGATGACCTCGCTGAATACGGTGGCAGCGTTCCGGCGACCATCCAGGCGATGGTTGATCGCACTGTGGAGAAGATGTATTCCACCGAGAAGTCCAATGAGTACCTCGAAGTCACGTACGCCAATGGCGACACGGAGATGCTGTACTTCAAGGATTTCAATTCGGGCGCAGTCATTCAGAACGTGGTGGACCGCGCGAAGAAGAATGCCATCAAGGATCTGCTGCTCGACGGACAGAAGGGCTTGCGCATCGAGCATCTGCTGCAGGCTGTCGTCGATGAGTTTCGCGAGCACGAAGATCTCCCCAACACCACGAACCCCGATGACTGGGCACGGATCTCAGGCAAGAAGGGTGAAAGGATCACTTACATCCGCACGATTGTGCAGGGTAAGGCGGGCCAGGAGCCGGGGAAGACCATCGAGACTACGGCCAATACAGGACAGTATCTTTGACAGAGAATTCACACGGGCCAGGTCCTACCAGACACGACGGGACGCCCCTGACCGTGCACAGGGTGATGGGTACGGAGACCGAATACGGCATCATCGCCCCTGGAGTGGCAGACGCCAATGCAACGGTACTCTCCACTCAGGTTGTCAATGCGTACGCAGCAACCCTGCGCGAAGGGCTGGGGAACCTCGCCGGAACGCGCTGGGACTACACCGATGAAGCGCCGCTGTCGGATGCTCGTGGCTGGCAGATGGGACGGTTGGCAGCGGACCCCAGCCAGCTAACTGATGAAGCGCCGGTGTTGTCTGCTGAGCAGATCGCCCTCGTGGACCAGGGGTTGAGCGAGCCCTCTGAAGACGCCGCGATTCTGATGAACCTTGTTCTGGGTAATGGTGCGCGGCTGTACGTCGACCATGCGCACCCCGAGTACTCCTCTCCGGAGGTGACAAGTCCGCTGGATGCTGTGCGTTGGGATCGCGCGGGCGACGTCGTCGTGCAGCGTGCAATGCAGCGCATTGCTGCCACCCCGGGGTTCTCGCCCGTCAACCTGTACAAGAACAACACGGATAGCAAGAGCGTGTCCTATGGTTCCCACGAGAACTACCTGGTGCCCCGCGCGGTCCCCTTCAACAGGATCGCTGCTGCGCTGATTCCGTTCTTCGTTTCCCGGCAAGTGATCTGTGGAGCGGGCAGGGTTGGCATCGGTGCGCTCAACCAGCAGGCGGGTTTCCAACTCAGCCAACGGGCCGACTTCTTCGAGAACGAGGTGGGCCTGGAGACCACTGTTCGGCGTCCCATCATTAATACCCGCGATGAGCCGCATGCCGTTGCGGAGAAGTATCGCCGGTTGCACGTCATCATCGGCGACGCCAATCTCAGCGAGGTATCGAACTACCTCAAGCTCGGAACTACATCACTGGTGCTTTCACTCATCGAGCAGGACCTTGTGCCGGTCCCGGAAGTTGCCGAACCGGTCCGCGAACTGCAGGCAGTGAGCCATGATCCGTCCCTGCGCCATCTGATCCGTTTGACGGACGGGCGTCAGATCACAGCAGTCGATTTGCAGGCGATCTACTTCGAGGCAGCGAGCAAGGCAGTGGCTACGCAGGGTTCATCGGACCCACAGACAGCCGACATTCTTCAACGCTGGGGGGCGTTGCTGGACGTCCTGCGCAGCGAACCAATGGATGCCGCACGGCAGGTGGACTGGATCGCCAAGCTGAAAGTTCTGCAGGCCTACCGGGACCGAGACGCGTTGGGTTGGAAAGATCCACGACTTGCGCTGGTGGACCTCCAGTACGCGGATCTTCGCCCTGGGAAGGGCATCTACTACCGGCTGGCGGCCAGGGGCGCGATAGAGCGGCTCGTGACCGACGACGACGTCGTGCGCGCTGTCAGCGAGCCCCCTCGCGACACGCGGGCGTACTTCCGGGGGCACTGCATCTCGCGCTTCCCCAAGGAAGTGGTTGGCGCGAGCTGGGATTCGATCATTTTCGAGCTGCCGTCCCAGCGGCGGCTTCAACGAATCCAGACCCGCGAACCCCTTCGTGGGACGGCTGAACTGACCGAGGAACTGTTCGCGGGTTCGCGGACGGCTGAGGAATTTGTCTCCCGGCTGCAGGGCGGTCCGGAACCCAGCATGGCACCATAGAAGTAGCGGACAACAGGCGAAGAGAAGGGCTCTCACCATGGCAACACAGGACCAGCGGAACACCGGATCACGCCCGCAGGAGCAGGACGAGGCAGAGCAGGATCCAACGCCTCCGGAGCCAGCCGGCCAGCCGCAGGAGACCAGCCAGACCGAAGGCGTCGACGATCTCCTCGATGAGATTGACGGCGTCCTTGAATCGAACGCCGAGGAATTTGTTCGCGGGTTCGTACAGAAGGGCGGACAGTAACGCATGCTGCCGGAAGACGCCGCTGCGGCCATCGGCCGGGCGGCATCCACCTCTTTTTCCGATTACATCGCTTCCCAGAATCCAACGGCCCTGCCCTCGGCGCGTAACGCGGGAAGCAGCGGGTCCGGCAGCGGCACCGAACTGGCACCACACGCCACCACCATCGTCTCGCTGACCTATGCGGGCGGAGTCCTCATGGCTGGTGATCGCAGGGCAACCATGGGCAACGTGATCGCCAGCCGCCATATCGAGAAGGTCTTTCCGGCAGACATGTTCTCGGTTCTCGGCATTGCCGGCAGCGCGGGGATCGCTCTTGATCTCACCCGGCTGTTTCAGGTTGAGCTCGAGCATTACGAGAAGATCGAGGGAACCCGCATGAGCCTGGACGGCAAGGCCAATCGTTTGGCTGCAATGGTTCGGGCAAACCTGCCGCTCGCCCTGCAGGGGCTCGCAGTCGTTCCGCTCTTCGCGGGATTCGACACTACCCGAAGGATCGGCCGGCTCTTCTCCTATGACGTGACCGGCGGCCGTTACGAGGAACAGGAGCACCACTCGGTGGGCTCAGGTTCCGTTTTCGCCCGTGGAGCCCTGAAGAAACTCTGGAAGCCGAACCTCGGCGAGGATGAGGCCGTGAAGGTAGCGGTCGAAGCACTCTACGATGCGGCAGATGACGACTCCGCGACAGGTGGCCCCGACGTCGTCCGCCAGTTGTGGCCCGTTGTCTACACCGTTAACGGCGCCGGGAACAGGCGCATCCCGGAGCGCAGTCTGGCCCAGGCGGCTGAGGAGATTATCGCCTCCCGTTCGGTATCCGGCCGGGAGGCTTAACCATGACACAACAGTTCTATGTATCGCCGGAACAGCTGATGAAGGACCGCGCGGATTTCGCCCGCAAGGGGATCGCGCGGGGACGATCAGTAGTGGTTCTCAGTTGTCGGGAGGGTATGGCGCTCGTGGCTGAGAACCCCTCTCCTTCACTACACAAGCTCGGTGAGATCTACGACCGAATCGCCTTCGCGGCCGTCGGCAAGTACAACGAATTCGAGAGCCTGCGCCAGGCGGGCGTCCGCTACGCCGACGTTCGCGGATACTCCTACGACCGGGAGGACGTGACTGCGAGGGGCCTTGCCAGCGTGTACGCGCAAAGCCTCGGGGCGGTGTTCACTGCGGAGAGCAAGCCATTCGAAGTTGAGCTCGCGGTCGCTGAGGTCGGTCTACACCCGGGCCAGGACCACATCTACCGGTTGACCTTCGACGGTTCCATTGCGGACGAGACCGGTTTCATTGTGATGGGCGGTCAGGCAGATGCTGTCGTTGAAGCCTTGTCCGGACGCTGGGAGGCCGAGCTCGATTTCGCGCAGGTGGTTCGCGCGGCCGTGGATTCCCTCAGGTACGACGCCGGGACTTCCGGGGAGCCGCGGGCTCGTCTGGATTCAGCGACCCTCGAGGTCGCCGTTCTGGACCGTGATCCCCTGGCTGCCCGTGGAAGCGCACGTGCCTTCCGGCGCCTGCCTGCAGCAGAAGTCGATGCCGTACTCGCAACGGACAGGGCATCCTCATAATGGACAGACGCATTTACGGCATCGAGACGGAGTTCGGGATCGCGTACTCCGGCCCCAACTCGCGCCCCTTATCACCCGAGGAAGTGGCCCGCTACCTGTTCCGCAAGGTGGTGAGCTGGGGGCGGTCCTCGAACGTCTTTCTCACGAACGGATCCCGTCTCTATCTCGACGTCGGGTCCCACCCCGAGTACGCAACGGCCGAGTGCGACGACGTCGCGCAACTGATCGCGCATGACCGCGCCGGTGAGCTCATTCTGGAAGACCTCATTACCGAGGCTCAGCGAAAGCTTGGACAGGAGGGTTATGACGGTCGGGTCTACCTCTTCAAGAACAACACGGACTCCGCCGGTAACTCCTACGGCTCCCACGAGAACTATCTGATCCCGCGAAAGCTGGAGTTTTCCCGCCTCTCGGATATCCTCATTCCGTTCCTCGTTACGCGGCAGTTGCTGGTCGGCGCGGGGAAGGTGTTGAAAACTCAGTCGGGGTCTATTTATGCCTTCTCCCAACGAGCGGACCACATCTGGGAGGGTGTATCTTCCGCCACCACACGCTCCAGGCCAATCATCAACACCCGCGATGAACCGCACGCGGATGCCGAATACTATCGCCGCCTGCATGTGATCGCCGGTGATTCCAACATGTCCGAGACCACCACTCTGCTGAAGATAGCCTCAGTGGATCTCATCCTGCGCATGATCGAGGCCGGAGTGATCATGCGGGACTTCCGGTTGGAGAACCCGATCAGGAGCATCCGGGAGATATCCCACGACCTGACGGGCCGTCTGCCGCTGAAGCTCGCTAACGGACGGCGTGTTTCGGCGCTCGATATCCAGCGCGAATATCTTGGTCGAGCCCGGTCATTCGTCGAAACGGAGGGGGCCCACACGCCACACCTCGAGCGGGTGCTGGAGTTATGGGAACGCACGCTCACTGCGGTCGAAACAGACAATCATTCTCTGGTTGAACGCGAGATCGACTGGGCGATCAAGAAAAAGCTCCTTGATCGCTATATGGATCGGAACGGCCTGGACCTCGAGTCGGCCCGCGTCGCCCAGCTCGACCTGACCTACCATGACATCTCGCCGGGGCGCGGGCTGTTCTTCATGCTGCAGGCCCGTGGCGAGACCGAGCGCGTGGTTGACGATGTCGACATCAAGGCAGCAGTCGACATCCCGCCCCAGACGACGCGTGCCAAGCTGCGTGGAGAATTTGTCCGGCGCGCTAAGGAAGCGAACCGCGACTTCACCGTGGACTGGGTCCATCTGAAGCTGAATGACAGGGCTCAGCAGACCATTCTCTGCAAGGATCCCTTCGCATCCGAGGACGAGCGCGTCAGTGCGTTGCTGGAACATCTCTAATTTTTACGCCGCAATCCCGGGAGAAAATTTCGCACCCAACCCGTTAGGGTAGGTAAGTCCGCCGCCGTAAGGGTGGCCGACACGATCGCGAATCCTTCTCTCCATCCCACCCGAAAGAACTACCGTGCGAAAAGTACTAGCTATCCTGCTGCCCGCAATGCTATTCCTCAGTGCATGCGGCGGAGCCAGCACGCCCGCAGACTTCGAGGACGGCAAGTCCGCCGGAGCGGTCGAGACACTCGAATCCGTCAGGGTCACTGACGCGGGAACCGACACAGCGCCGGAAGTCGAGTTCGACGCGCCCCTCGACATCACTGAGACGGCCGTTCGTGCGGTCACCGAAGGTGACGGAGAGGTCATTGAAGCCGGACAGGACCTCACATTCCATCTCGTCTTCCTCAATGCGGAGGATGGGAGCGTTCTTCAGAGTTCCTACGAGGACGGTCAGCCGCAGAGTCTTACGCTGAATGACCAGTTGAAGGAAGTTGACCCGGAGCTTTATGAAGTCCTCGTTGGTACAAACGTCGGAGCGCAGATTGCCTATACGGCCCCGCTTCCTGAGGGATCCCAGGCTCCCACGGATCAACTGCTGGTACTGAAGGTCCTGAGCGCGGAGACTCCTCCTGAGCCGCCGAAGAAGCTTTCCTCCGAAGAAGTTGCTGCGCTTGAGGAAGCCGGGGAGTTGCCCACCGTTACTTTGGACAACAACGGTGTGCCTTCGATCGAGTTTCCCGACGTTGAAGCGCCTTCGGGCCTCGTGGTCAAGGTGATCGAGGAGGGTACGGACGAGGAAGTCACAGAGGCAGACACAATTGCGGCCAACTACACCGGATGGAGCTGGCAGGGCGAGCAGTTCGATTCCAGCTTCGAGCGCGGGGAGCCGAGCGAGTTCCCGCTGAGTGGAGTCATTCCGGGATGGACTCAGGGCCTTTCCGGTTTGAAGGTGGGCGCGAAGGTGCTGCTGGTTATTCCGTCGGAAATGGCATATGGGGATACTCCCGCGCAGGGCCAGCCCGCCGGGCCACTTGCCTTCTACGTTGAGATCGTCAAAAAAGTACCCCAGGACTAGAAAAAGTACCCCAGGACTAAGGAGCACCCATGTCATTTGGAGCGCGAGAGTATGACCGCAGCAAACCAGAAGTCGATTTTCCGGGGCAGGACCTGCCCGAGGACCTCGTAGTAAAGGACCTCATCGAAGGCAGCGGCCGTGAGGCACAAGTCGGTGACACGGTTTCCGCCCATTATGTGGGCGTCGCATTCTCGACGGGAGAAGAGTTTGATTCCTCCTGGAACCGTGGCACGCCGCTCGATTTCAGGATCGGTGTGGGGCAGGTCATTCAGGGCTGGGATCAGGGCATCCCCGGGATGAAGGTCGGTGGTCGCCGCCGCCTTGAGATCCCGCCGAACCTCGCATACGGCGACAGCGGCGCCGGGTCCGCCATCGCACCCGGCGAATCACTCATATTCGTGGTGGACCTGATGGGTGTCCGGTAACCGAAACGCGCCAGCAGGGATATGAACAGGGCGGGTGCTACACCGGCGTGTAGTGCCCGCCCTGTTTGCGCGTTCCGGTGAAGGGGAGCGGGTATCCTAGCGACCGTGTCTGCGAAACGAACGGAACGCCTCCTTACTCTGGTGATGCTGCTTCTTGCCGGCCGCCGGGGTTGGACCAAGGAGGAACTGTTCCGCGAGGTCGAACAGTATGCCCAGGCACCAACAACAGCGGCACGGGAGAAACTCTTCGACCGGGACAAGGCCACGCTTCGCGAGCAGGGCATACCTGTGGAGTCCTTTACCGATGATCCTTTCTTCGACAGTGACAACGCCAACGTCCGGTACAGGATCGACGCCGAGGACTACCGGCTTCCCGGGATGAGCTTCACCCCTGCGGAATCAGCTGCCCTCACAGTGGCGGCCGGGATGTGGGATGAAGCCTCCCTCGGAGCTGCAGCGTCACGCGCCCTGCGCAAGCTACGCGGCAGGGGAGTGGACACTGGCGGCCCTGCGGCACTGCCGGTTGCAGCGCGAATTCAGACGAACGAGCCATTCTGGGACGTGCTCTGGCGCGCCATCACCGGACGCCACGGCGTCCGGTTCAGCTACCGCGCGGCCAGTACTGGGGATGAACGATCGCGGACCGTTCAGCCGTGGGGGATGGGCAGCCGCTTCGGGCATTGGTACCTGGTCGGGTTCGATGTCGATCGAGAGGCTGAACGATGGTTCCGGCTCACGCGCATCACCTCTGAACCGACGTTTGTCGTCGGCACCTACGAAGCCCCTGCGGACTTTTCCATGGCGCGCTCTTTGGCGTCACTGGACAGTGCCCCGGGAGCCGCGATTGCTGCCGTCGATATTCGACCGGGAACAGCACAGATCCTCCGTGCGCGGCCAGGTGCAACTGTAACGGAACGCTCCGAAGGGTGGCAGCGAGTCACTTACAGCTACTCGGACCAAGCGGCGGCGAGCGGGGAACTTGCGTCGCTTGGTGCGAATGCCCGCGTCATTGCGCCGGCGTCGTTGGTGAACGAGGTCCGGGCGCGGCTGGCAGGTGCCCTGGAATCGCTCAGCCAGGAACCGCCATCGTTCATCCTGAGTGACCAGCCGACCGCCAGCGGTTCGTCTCCTGCTGCGTCGACGGAGGACCGGCTCCTGAGGCTGCTCGACCTGGTCCCCTACTTCCTGGGTAAGCCCGGGGTGGACGTTGCTACAGCGGCCCGGGACTTCAGAATTTCGGAAGCGCAGCTCCTGCGGGATCTGGAACTGTTATTCGTCAGCGGGCCGCGCTACTATCCGGATGGATTAGTAGATATTCACCTGGAGGACGGCCGTATACAGGTGAGCGACCCGCAGGTGTTGAGTGAGCCCATCCGGTTCGGCCTCGACGAGGTGTGCGCGCTCCTGGTCGGTCTGGAGACCCTGAGCGCGCTCCCGGGCCTGCCTGAGCGTTCGGCGGTTGTGTCCGCGCGTGACAAGCTCCGCGAAGCCGCGGGTGAAATCGGGCGGCCGGACCGCTCCATCGCTACCCTCCTTACCGAGGACAGCGTTGCGGCGACTTTGGAGCTCATCCGCACCGCAATGGACCAACAGAGGCAGCTGTGGTTGAGGTATGTTGTCGCGGCACGGGATGAAGTCACAGACCGCTTCGTGGAGCCACAGAGAACGTTCCTTCAGGACGATGTGTGGTATCTAGAAGCCTGGTGTCACAGTGCGCAGGGGCGGAGGCATTTCCGCCTTGACCGTATTGGGGACGCCCGCCTTACCGACCGTCCTGCCACTATCAACCCACAGCACGACGACTGCGCCACCAGGCTGTTCGATCCGTCCGAAGCGGACGAAACAGTAGCGCTGATTCTTGCGCCGCACGCCCGCTGGCTCGCCCAGCGGTACGCAGCGCAGCACACCGCTGAACTGCCGGATGGACGATTGGCCGCCGAAATCAGGGTGGCCTCCACGGGCTGGCTCCCCGGCCTTGTCGCAAGTCTGGGCGGGGACTGTGCGGTCGCCGCCCCGGACGCCCTCAGACGGGCGGCCGTGGGTTTCCTCGAAGCCGCGTTGGCAGTGTATAGGGGGCCCGAGGAAGCCTGAGTTAGGCTGGTTTCATGCTCTGGTGGACATGGATTCTTCTGTGGGTGGCACTCATCGCTGTCTCCCTGCTTTTCTTCGGTTTTTTGGCGTGGCGCCTTTTCCGTGGCTCCACAGCGCTCATGGAGGAAGTCGGGCGGGCCGCCGAAGTGCTGACTCCCTCATTCACCGGCACGGAGACGGCGGAGGGCAGGCACTTCGTTTCGGCCGTGTTTCGAGCCCCCGCAGAAGTGAGAGCGGAGAACGCCCTCAACACCCGGCTCCGTCGTTGGGCACGGCTGGAGCAGCGGGTCCATCGGCGGGTATTACGCGATCAACCCCAACTTCTTCGTGATCTGCCCCACTTATGACCTAGACTTGAAGAAGACTCATCGAGAGGAATTCCGTCATGCAGATTCAGGGTTGGCACATACTGATCATCATCGCAATTGCGATACTCCTGTTTGGTGCGCCCAAACTTCCCGGGCTTGCCCGGAGCGTGGGGCAATCTCTGCGCATCTTCAAGTCGGAAGTCCGCCAGATGAAGGAAGAGAACGGCCCAAATGACAATGACAATGACGGGTCGCCGGTCGAAGGTCGGGTAGTCAATGAGCAGCGCACGGACGGAACCCAGGAGCACGATTCCCAACACGGAACGCCCCGCGCGTCCGGGCCTGGTAGCACCTCCTCCAGCACCTGACAGGCATGCCACGGGTCAAAGGGCGCAAGGCCGCCAATCCTGAAGGGCGAATGGCGCTCAAAGAGCACTTGAAGGAAGCCCGTAACAGACTGTTCAAATCCGCGATCGCTTTGGTTGCCGGCACGGTCATTGGCTTTTTCATTTATAACCCGGTGCTTCAAGCACTCTCGCAGCCAATCCGAACTATCAACACGATTGACGGGCGCAACGCCGCGCTGAATTTCGATGGTGTTGGTTCGCCGTTCGACCTGATGATTCAGATCTCGGTCTTCCTGGGCCTGGTCATCGCAAGTCCGGTATGGCTCTACCAGCTCTGGGCTTTCATCACGCCCGGGCTGCGGGTCAAGGAACGCCGCATAACCCTCGGGTTCATTGCCGTTGCGGTTCCCCTGTTCCTCTCCGGTCTCGCGCTGGCATGGCTGATCCTGCCGAGCGCCGTTCGCGTGCTTACCGACTTCACCCCGGAAGGTTTTGCCAACTTCATAACCGTCCCTGTGTACATCACCTTCATGCTCCGGTTGATGTTGGCCTTTGGGATTGCGTTTCTGCTGCCGGTCGTGCTCTTCGGCCTCAACATGGTGGGAATCATCAAAGGCAAGCAGATCCTCAAATCCTGGCGGATCACAGTGTTCCTGGTCTGTCTGTTCGCTGCTATGGCGGCTCCAGGCGGCGATGCCATGAGCATGTTCTACCTCGCTGTCCCGCTTCTGTTGCTGTTCTTTATCGCCGTCGCCCTCTGCCTGCTCAACGACAAGCGACGCGAGAAGAAGAACGCGGAACGTGAGGCCGATCTCGAGGCGAACGCAGACCGCGCCTCAAGCCTGGAAGGGCTCTGAGGCAAGCGCAGCTCGCTGACGCTCGCCTCGGGTCCTGAGCCGATAGCGCCCGTCGAACCCCCCAAGGCTCGCTGACGCTCGCCTCGGGTCCTGAGCCGATACGCTTAGACCATGACCACCCCAGCCGAGCAGTATCAGGCAGCGCGGGCGCGTAATCGGTATGCGAAGACCCGGCTACACGAGTTTGAGCAAACCCTCGGATTTGAACTGGATGAATTCCAACGGGACGCCTGCACATCGCTCGAGTCCGGCCGGGGGGTGCTCGTCGCGGCACCCACGGGCGCGGGGAAGACCGTCGTTGGAGAGTTCGCGATTTTCATGGCGCTCTCAAACGGTCTCAAAGCCTTCTATACGACCCCCATCAAGGCGCTGTCCAACCAGAAATACGCCGAACTGGCAGCAGTACACGGCGCGGACCAGGTGGGCCTGCTCACCGGCGACACGAGCATCAACCCGGAAGCCGCCGTCGTCGTTATGACAACAGAGGTCCTGCGCAACATGCTGTACGCGGATTCGGACACACTCGCCGGTCTTGGCTATGTGGTCATGGATGAAGTGCATTATCTCGCGGACCGTTTCCGCGGCGCTGTGTGGGAAGAAGTGATCATTCACCTGCCCACCGAGGTCAAAGTCGTGTCGCTGAGCGCGACAGTCTCAAACGCCGAAGAGTTCGGCGCGTGGCTGCACACGGTGCGCGGGGACACCGACGTAGTCGTATCCGAGCACCGCCCGGTTCCGCTATGGCAGCACGTTATGGTCGGGCAGGAACTGCTGGACCTTTTCGCAGGGGAAGTCGCTTTCGATGAGGCTGCGCCGGTCGGCACAACGGGAGCCGAGGAAAAGTTCGCGGTCAACCCCGAGCTGCTGGAGCTCGCGACCAGCGAGACCCGGCTGAACCAGCGGGCGCGCTGGGGGTCTGGTAGCCGACGCGGGCGCGGAGGCCCCAATCGCCATCAGCGTCCGCACACCGCGGTGGCCAGAGCGAACCGGCCGCAGGTCATATCCGCGCTCGATCGTGAGGGCCTGCTGCCTGCAATCACCTTCATATTCTCGCGCAACGGCTGTGAAGCCGCTGTCAGCCAATGCCTGGATGCAGGGCTATGGCTCACCACGGAGTACGAGCAGAGCATCGTCAGTTCACGCATTGACGAGGCAACGCTGGACATCCCCGAGGAGGACCTTGAAATCCTCGGATACTGGGCATGGCGTGAAGGTCTCATCCGCGGATTCGCTGCCCACCACGCCGGCATGCTGCCCACCTTCAAGGAGGTCGTTGAGAAACTCTTCGAGGAGGGGCTGGTCAAGGCAGTTTTCGCGACGGAGACACTCGCCCTTGGTGTCAACATGCCGGCACGCTCGGTCGTCCTGGAGAAGCTCGATAAGTTCAACGGAGAATCCCATGTGAACATCACGGCGGGGGAGTACACACAGCTCACCGGCCGCGCCGGACGCCGGGGAATCGACGTCGAAGGACACGCGGTGGTGCTGTGGCGACCCGGGACAGATCCGGGCGCCGTCGCCGGTTTGGCCTCCCGGCGCACCTACCCGCTGAACTCGAGCTTCCGGCCCACCTACAACATGAGTGTCAACCTCATCTCGCAGTTCGGGCAGTACCGCACGAGGGAGATCCTGGAAACCTCCTTCGCCCAGTTCCAGGCAGACCGATCAGTGGTTGGCCTGGCACGGCAGGTCCGAACCAGGGAGGAATCCTTAAAGGGTTACGCAGAGTCGATGACCTGCCATCTGGGCGATTTCTCGGAATACTCGGGCATTCGGCGTGAACTATCGGATCTGGAAACGGCTGCATCAAAGGCCGGCGCCCGGAGCTTGCGGAGCGCGGCCGCTGAGTCGCTTGAGGCACTTCGCCCCGGGGATGTCATCGATGTTCCCGCAGGCCGCATCGCGGGCTTCGCTGTAGTGCTGGCGGGGGATTCCTCGCGCGAACCGCGCCCAACGGTGCTGACTGCGGAGAAGCACGTTCGCCGCCTCGGGGTTCAGGACCTGGACGGGCCGGTGGAGGTCCTCTCCCGAGTCCGAATACCGAAGCAATTTGATGCCCGCAAACCGAAGGACCGCCGCGACCTCGCCTCATCACTTCGCAATGCGCTGAACGAGAACCGACCGCCGACCATCCGCCGACCCCAGGCATTCGCGACTGGCGGTACCGACCGCCAGGAAAAGGCTATCGCGGAGCTGAGGCGACGCCTTCGGGCACATCCATGCCACGGCTGCAGCGACCGGGAGAACCATGCGCGGTGGGCTGAACGCTGGTGGAAGCTGCGCCGGGAAACCGACCGGCTGGTTCAGCAGATCCAGGGACGCACCAACACCATCGCCAAGATCTTCGACAGGGTTTCAGAGGTGCTGCTCGAATACGGCTACCTGCAGCCGGACGAGGACCAGGGGCTCGCGATCACACCCACAGGGCAAAGGCTCCGGCGCATCTACGGCGAGAAAGATCTACTGATCGCGCTAGCGCTGCAGCACGGCGCATTCGAAGACCTCGAGGCGGCCGAGCTCGCTGCCCTCGCCTCGGCCCTCGTCTATCAGGCCAAGCGCGAGGAGCGCGGACTTCGTCCGCGGATGCCGAGTGTTTCGCTGGAAACCTCGATTGACCTCGTCACTCGCCAGTGGTCCCGGCTTACCGACCTCGAGGAACAACATCGCCTCGCCGTCACGAGCGAGCCTGACTTCGGCCTGATGTGGCCGATGTACAAGTGGGCACGCGGCAGGGGATTGCAGAACGCACTTCAGGGCACGGAACTGGCCGCAGGCGATTTTGTGCGGTGGGCCAAACAGGTGATAGACCTGATCGATCAACTGGCCAAGGTTCCCGATCTTCCGGCTGGCTTCCGACGCCGATGCCTTGATTCGATCGACCTGATCCGTCGCGGTGTTGTCGCGTACTCCGCGGTCACCGAGTAACCGTCTCCCTACCTGAAAGCTGCGTCAGCCGTGCCGAGTCCAAGCCCTACGCCCGTTTTGTACCGTAATGGATCCGTCTATAGTGCGGCTGATCCCTTCGCAACAGCCATGCTGGTAATCGGCGATACGGTTGCGTGGGTCGGCTCCGAGCATGCCGCGGCCGCCCTGGCTGACAGCAGCATGTCGGTAGTGGATCTGCAGGGCGCCCTCATCGCGCCGGGTTTCGTCGACTCCCACGTTCACACGACGGAGACGGGGCTGGCGCTCACTTCCCTGGATCTATCCCAGGTCAATAGCCTCGATCAGCTACTCGATTCAGTGGCGCGTGCGGCCGTGACCTCTGCTGGAACGATACTGGGCAACGGCTGGGATGAGTCACGTTGGCCTGAACGTCGACCACCGTCCGCGCTTGAGCTTGGGAATGCGTCAAAGGGACGTGATGTCTACCTGGTCCGGGCAGACGTGCATTCAGCCGTCGTATCCGCTCCGCTCGCGGATAAGCTCTCGCTCTCCGCCCTTGACGGCTGGGATGACGGGTTCGTCGTCCGCGACGCCCACTTTGCCGTGCGGACGGCTGTGCGTGCACTGAGCCTGCCCGAAAGGGAGGACCTGCAGCGTGTGGCGCTCGGCGCGGCTGCTTCGGAAGGCATCGTTGCGATCGTTGAGATGGCGGCTCCGCACATCGCCCCACGGGAGGATCTCCTGTCGTTATTGTCGCTGGACGGTGGTTTCCCTGAGGTCCTCGCTTACTGGGGGCAGGCTGCCGGGTCGGAGGAGGAACTGCGGACGATCCTCCACGAATTCGGCGAACGTATTCTCGGTCTGGGCGGCGATCTGAACGTAGACGGATCAATTGGCTCGCATACTGCGCGTATGCGCGTTCCCTATGCGGATGCCCCAGATTCCTGCGGAACCGCTTTTTTGCAGGCCGACGACGTCGCGGCGCACCTTGGGGCAGCTACGTCGGCCGGGGTGCAGGCCGGCTTCCATGTCATCGGAGATGAAGGACTCGATACCGTTATTGCCGGACTCGAGAAGGCTGCGGCCACACATGGCATAGAAAAGGTACGAGGTGCGCGCCACCGCCTGGAACACGTAGAAATGGCAGACGATGCTGCAATCAGCAGCCTCGCCCACTTCGGGATCACAGTTAGCGCGCAGCCGGGGTTCGACGCGCTATGGGGTGCATCTGGGGGGTTGTATGAGCAGCGTCTAGGCAGCGGCCGTTATCGTCCGATGAACCGTGTGGGCAGCATGCTGGGACGGGGCATACCAGTCTGCCTCGGTTCCGATTCCCCGGTAACGCGCATGTCGCCTTGGCAGTCGATTCGCGCTTCCGTCAGTCACTTCAGTCCAGGCGAACGAATCTCTGCCCGAGCCGCCTTCATCGCACATACACGGGCAGGGTGGCGTGCAGCGGGAGCAGGACACCCTTTGCTGGGGCAACTCGTTCCCGGAGCACCGGCGTCCTACGCCATCTGGGAGGTGGACGAGCTCATGGTCCAGACGCCCGACAGCCGGGTTCAATCCTGGAGTACCGACCCAAGAGCCGGTACTCCACTCCTGCCGGCGCTCGATACAGACCGCGAACCGCGCTGCCTGCAGACCGTTCACCACGGCCGGCAACTGTTCTCCAGCGGTGACCTCGGCGACAGGGCTTGATCCATCGGATGGAAAAATAGCTGTGCCGTAACCGTTATGGCTCTGACCTGCGAAAACACTCAAAAGTGCAGGTCAGCGAGCTGTTGACACTTCCTCCACAACCCGTAAGCTTTTAGATCTACGGGTCGGGATCCATGCTTCGGATAGACCTGACCGAGTCAGCGCACACTGCGACGCCAGGGGGACCAATCATATGGACGTTGTGTTCTTCTGCGTGGTCGAAGGCTCGGTACTCATAACGGGTAGGTTCGCACGTCAGTAGAAAACAGCGCCGATCGATTGATCACTGCTGGCCCGAAGGCGTGCGAACCTACCCGTATTCCCTAGCTCTGTTGAGCCGGCGTTCCAACTGAGAGCTGTAAGAACTTTCCGCTGCCACCCTCGACGCTCATGGCGCGCTACACGTGCGGAGGCTTCAGCCTATACTGGGTAGTTGGTCCGCCCCTCCGCTGCGCCTTGCGCACCGCTATCCGCTGAAAGGTCTCCTGAGTGCGCACTGTCACGATCATTCCCACCTACAACGAGCGTGTTTCCCTCCCATTGACGCTGGGCAGGCTGCGGGACGCAGTCCCGCATTCGGATGTACTGGTGGTCGATGACAACAGTCCGGACGGAACCGGGAAGCTTGCAGACGACATCGCAGCCCAGGACGCCGCCGTACATGTGCTGCACAGGCAGGGCAAGGAAGGATTGGGCGCCGCCTATATCGCAGGATTCCGATGGGCATTGGAACAGGGGTATGAAGTCCTGGTTGAGATGGACGCTGACGGCTCACATCGGCCCGAAGAGCTTCCCGCCCTGCTCGAAGCGGTCAAGGATGCGCATCTCGTCATCGGCTCACGCTGGGTCCCAGGTGGCTCAGTTGTGAACTGGCCGGCGCACCGCAAGCTTCTTTCACGCGCGGGCAGTCTTTATTCCCGCACAATGCTGGGGCTTGATGTCCGTGATATCACTGCAGGATACCGGGCTTTCCGCAGCGAGACGCTGCGAAGCATCGATCTTGGCAGTATTGAATCCGTCGGGTATGGGTTCCAGGTGGATATGACCTTCCGTGTTGCGAGCCAGGGCATGCGGATCGTCGAGGTCCCAATCACCTTTGTTGAGCGGGAGCACGGTGATTCCAAAATGAGTGGAAACATCGTCTTCGAGGCCATGGCGAACGTGACCCGGTGGGGAGTGTCTGCCCGCCTCGCGGCGATTCACCGAACGTTCCAGCGGCGCTCAAACGCGAACGTGAAGTAGCAGTGGGTACCTGGCGTAGTTCCACACACCCTGCGCGATGTTGACTTCCGGCGGTTTCAAACTTGCAGAAATGCCCGGGCGCTTCTCTTGAAGCGCCCGGGCATTTTTCGATTTTTTCAGGCGGAGCGGCGCTCTCCGCGGCGTTCACGCAGGATATTCAGCCGATCCTCGAGGATCTGCTCCAGTTCCTCCATGGAACGGCGCTCCAGCAACATATCCCAGTGGGTTCGTACGGGCTTGTCGCCCGAAGTGTCGGGACGCTCACCGTCGACCAGCAGCGCCTCCTTGCCTGTCTTGGAAACCCACACGGGAGGAATCTCGGCCTCCGCGGCAAAGGTCACGAACACGCGCTCTCCGTCCTCGCAACGGTATTCAATACGTTGCCGGGGTGCGGGCTCGACGCCGGATTCGGTTTCCATGCTCTGGGCGCCAAGGCGCATACCCCGCAGGCTACGGTCGCTCATCATTTCTCCCTACTACGTATGGCATCCTGGACTTCCAGATACCTCTGCTGCGCGTTCAGTTGGTGCGCAACACAGCGGCTGCTACTCCGCGTTCCACCACGTATAACGCGGAGCGAACGCGGCGTGTTCCCGGCGGTGTGGTAATCCGGCAAACACCCAACTATACTCATCCACCGGCCCCAGCGCCCAATCGACAATCGCCGAAACGACGACGACGGCCGCCCCACCAAGGAGGAGGCCGTCGTCGTCGTAGTTCGTCAGGAGCGGACCGGGCCACCCGGCGCAGCGGGGGATGGGTCCTGGCCGTCCGGCGTGGTGGCTCCCAGGACGCTGCCTATACCCTTGAGTGCTTCGCCGACCTCACTGGGGATAATCCACAGTTTGTTCGAGTTGCCCTCAGCCAGCTTGGGCAGGGTCTGCAGGTACTGGTAGGCCAACAGCTTTTGGGTGGGGTTTCCCTTGTGGATGGCATCGAATACCTTCTGGATCGCCTGTGATTCACCGTCCGCCCTGAGGATGGCTGCTTTCGCATCACCCTCAGCGGCCAGGATCGCTGCCTGGCGCTGCCCTTCGGCCGTGAGAATCTGGGACTGCTTGGTCCCCTCCGCAGTAAGGATGGCCGCCCGGCGGTCGCGTTCCGCGCGCATCTGCTTCTCCATGGAATCCTGGATGGAGAGCGGTGGATCGATGGCTTTCAGCTCGACACGTGAGACTCGGATGCCCCAGCGGCCGGTGGCGTCGTCAAGTACACCGCGAAGTTGACCGTTGATCTGGTCACGGGAGGTCAGCGCCTCCTCAAGATTCAACCCGCCGACCACGTTACGAAGTGTTGTGGTGGTCAACTGCTCGACGGCCTGGATGTAGTTGGCGATCTCGTAGGTCGCCGCCCGCGGATCCGTGACCTGGAAGTAAACGACTGTGTCTATGGATACAACGAGGTTGTCCTCAGTAATGACGGGCTGGGGTGGGAAGGACACAACCTGTTCGCGCAAGTCGAGCAGCGGGAGCAGCCGGTCGACGAATGGAATGAGGATCGTCAATCCGGGCTGGAGCGTCCGCTGGTACTTACCGAGCCGTTCGACCACTCCGGCGCGGGCCTGCGGGATGATCCGCACAGACTTCACCAGAACGATCAGAACGAAGATGATCAGAACGATCAGAACAATCGTCAACCCGATTGCTCCTGCGTCTGTAGGCATGTTTCCCCTTTATTGGTTTTGGATATGGGATGAGCCGTGGTTACGGGGCCGTGGCGGTCCCCGGATCGGGCTGACGAACACCGATGACGACGGCAGTGGCGCCATCGATGCGCGACACGGAAACCCTCTCACCTGCCGGAAGCGACGAACCGTCCGCCGTGCGGGCCGTCCACGTGTCGCCACCGATTTTGACGGTGCCGGACAAGCCGCTGACAGGTTCCAGCGTGAGGGCATCTTCGCCTACCAACCGGTCGATATTGGTGCGTTGATCCTTGGTGCCGAGCTTGAGGTGTCTCAGCGCGACTGGCCGGACGAGCAGCACCATCAGGAGTGAAACCACGCAAAACAAAAGCACCTGGATGAAAAAAGCCGCTTCAGCGAGGGAAGCAATCAGGGCGGCGAGAGCGCCCATGGACAGCATGATGAAGAAGAGATCGAGCGTGATGGTTTCGACTGCGGCAAGCCCCAGAAGCAGAACCAGCCACAGAACCCAGGTGTTTTGTATCAGCCAATCGAACATAGTGTTCCCCTCACGTTCCGGCCGCTGGCCCGCAGGATCTCCCGATGGCGCACTTGCCTTTCTCCATCATGCCAAATCGCGGCCGGGGAATATAGCACTTGGTCGCTTGTTCGGACTACCGTTATCCGTTTGGAAGGATCGGAAGCCGGTCGGCTCCCAGTGGCCGGAAGACCTGTACCGTAAATGCGCCGGTAACCTTCACGACAGTCGGTAGCGCCTGGGGATCGGGACGCGGCCGATGATGGCCTGCGGGCCCCATGGCAGCCACGTCGGCGATGTCCTCCGATGTCAGCGTCATCGTAAACTTCACGGTCGATGACTCGAGCTCCTGGAAAGTGTCGGCGAGACCGGCGGCGACGGCCTCGTGCTTGTCCGGCTGAATCTCGAGAAGTCCGGCGATCCCAGCAATTTCGCTGAGATGCTCTGCCAATGGCGTGACAACGATCAGCATCCCGTCCTCGCCCAGGACGCGGTGGAACTCGCCCGGGTTGCGGGGGGCGAAGATGTTGAGGATGACGTCGACGCTGCCGTCCTGGAGCGGTAGGCGACGCCACACGTCCCAGACCAGGCAGGGAGTCCGGGGCAGGAGGCCGGTTGCCCTCCGGAGGGCGTATTTCGAGATATCGATGGCAATGGCGGAGGAGGAAGGGAGTCGGTTCCGCAGCGCCGCCAGATAAAATCCGGTGCCGGCTCCCGCGTCCAGAACCACCGGATCCGTAGCGGAATGTTTCTGCGCCGCGGCACACACGGCCTCCGCCAGGGGGTTGTAGTGACCGCGGCTGAGGAAATCGATGCGCGCTTGGACCATCGCTGCGGTGTCCGGTTGCAGTGATGTCCCCTTCCCGGTCAGAAGGTTGAAGTATCCCTGTCGCGCCGCATCGAACCGATGGCCGCGGGCGCAGTGCAGGATTCCGCCGTCGTCGTCAGTTTTCAGCGCGAGGGGGGTCCCGCAGACCGGGCAGGCGAGAATCTTCTCTAGGGAGGCGGCCATTGGACCATGGTAGGTCCAACGCCCTGCCGAAACTTTGGGCGGCGCCGCCCTCGGGCATAGTCTCGTCAGTGTGAAACCAAACACACTGAATCTGCTGAACGACGTGAGCACACCTTCGCTACACCCGCAATCCCGGCGCTGCGTTGTCTCGGTCACCCGACCGGACTACGACGCCGACACCTACGTTGGTCAACTGTGGGAGGTGCCATTGGATGATGCCCAACCACGCCGCCTGACCCGCGGCTTCAGGGATGTCTCGCCCCGATATTCGCCCGACGGCGCCGTGCTGGCATTCCTGCGTGCGGGCCAGGGAGGAAAACCACAGATCTACATCACAGAGAGCGGGGGAGGGGAACCCCGACAGATAACGGACCAGAAGCTTGGCGTGTCCGGGTTTGAATGGTCGCCCGATTCCCGGCGCCTCGTCTTCACGGCACGCGTTCCTGAGGAGGGCCGGTACGGCACCATCGAGGGTGTGGCCGGCGGCCAGGAAGATCCGCGTCACATCACGGGCTTCAAGTACCAGATGAACGGTGTGGGGTACACCGCGGACAAGCGGACGCAGTTGTTCCTCATTGATGTTCCGGCGGTGGATGAAGAACCGGCTGTTGAACCTGTGGGACGTGCCAAAAAGGCTGCCGGCGAAGACGGTCCCTCGCTCTACCCGGAGGCGCGTCAGCTCACTTCCGCGGATGCGGACTCGTCATCGCCCTCCTTCTCAAGCGACGGATCACGGATCCTCTTCGCGGCCTCTCCTGAGGCCGGATCGGACTCGAACCTGCGCACGGACATCTATTCGATCGCGCTAGACGGTTCCGACAGGCAGCGGCTCAGCAACCTTTCAGATGAACTGATCGGCTGCGGCAGGCCGGTCAACAGCGCGGACGGCAACTGGCTTTACTACCTTGGAAGCCCACTCTCTCCCAGTGGCCTTGATTTCGTCGCGCGAAACACCGCGCTGTATGTTGCGCCGATCGAGAACCCGGCGGACGTCCGCCTGCTCACGGATCCCGAAACGCAGGACCTCGGCGAAGTAGGCGACATTGTTCCTTATCGTGACGGGGTGCTTGTCTTCAACCGTGCCAGGGGTGCGGGTCAGCTGCTTGCCGTCACGCCCGCCGGCGAGGTGCGGACGCTCATCGACGGCGAATTCATCGTGACCGGCGCAGCAGCAGAAGGCGACGACATCGTCGTCGCCTTCACCGACCCCCGGACTGCCGGCGACGTGGCGCGAATCGACGGGGGAGTCCTCAACCGGTTGACGGACTTCTCGGACAGGCTGCGGGCCGAAACGGTGATGGCCGAAATGCACGAGGCAACGTTCAACGCACCGGACGGCTATCCCGTTCACGGCTGGGTGCTTGTACCCGAGGGGGAGGGCCCGCACCCTGTTCTCCTGAATATTCATGGTGGGCCATTCGCCCAGTATGGCTGGGGCTACTTCGATGAAGCGCAGGTCTACGTCGAGGCGGGTTACGCCGTCGCCATGTGCAACCCCAGGGGAGCCGCCGGCTACGGCCAGGCCCACGGCCGGGTGATCAAGGAGGCTATGGGCACGGTCGATATGCAGGACGTGCTGGCATTCCTTGAGGGCGCGGCGGCGCAGTTCGGCCAACTCGACGGCGACCGGTTGGGCGTCATGGGCGGTTCATACGGCGGGTATCTGACGGCTTGGCTCGTGGCGAACGATCACCGCTTCCAGGGAGCGATCGTGGAGCGCGGCTTCCTGGATCCGGAATCGTTCATCGGCTCATCTGACATCGGATGGTTCTTCTCGGAGGCGTACACGGGCACGGATCCCGATAAGGTCCGGGCGCAGAGTCCTTATGCGCATACTGACCAGGTGAAGACGCCAACGTTCGTGGTCCATTCGGAAGACGATCTGCGGTGCCCGCTTGAGCAGGCGCAGCGGTACTATACGGCGCTGAAGCGTAACGGCGTGGATGCCGAGATGCTAATTTTTCCGGGGGAGACCCACGAGCTCTCGCGTTCCGGGACGCCCTGGCACCGCCGTCAACGCTTCGAGCACATTCTTCGATGGTGGGCAGAAAAGCTCCCGAGCAAGAAAAACCAGCCTGCTTAGCAGCGGAGCGTCCTAGAAGCCGAGCGAGCGCTGGGCCAGTTCGATACCGGGCTGCGTCCAGCGTTCGCCGTACTCAACGCTGCTGACGAGTGACCGCGGGTTCGCCTTATCGATATAGATGGTTCCGTTGAGATGGTCCGCCTCGTGCTGGACGATGCGCGACGGCCACCCGCTGAACTGGCGGATTACACGCGTCCCGTCAGGCTCGAAGTAATCAAGCTGTACACGGCGATAGCGTTCGACGACGGCCTGCCATCCGCTGAATGACAGGCATCCCTCGAAGAACGAGGCCGTTTCGTTGTCGACCGGCGCATATCGCGGATTGACAACGGCGAAGTATGGGACCGCGGTGCGCTCGCGAACTCGGACAATTTCGTCGGGTTGAACACCGACATCCTCGATGACCGCCAAGCGAAGCGGGATGCCGAGCTGCGGAGCGGCCAGCCCGACCCCCGGCGCATCATGCATGGCCTGGCGCATCGCGGCAAGCAGCGCAGTGAGTTCTTCCGTATCGAGTTGGCCATCGAAGTCCTCAGCTGGCATCCGCAGCACCGGATGCCCCAACTGAACAATGGGCGGTGAGTCCTGTTCGAGTAGCCGCTGAACGAGAATTTTGATGTTCTGGCTGTTGTTGGTCCACACTGTCTCATCCTAGGCAGGGTGCTCAGCCAACGGCTGGCACCCTCAGACTGGTGAGCTCTTGCCTTGCCCCGGCTCGGCTCGGCTCGGCTCGCAATCCTGCCGGTCCGGGTGTGTCCCCGACAGCGGTGAGATGATGAAGCAATGACGACCTATACCGGCTCAAAGGAGTTCGAAGGCGCGACCTTCGTCAAGGCGAGTTTCAAGGGTGCCACCCTGCGATTCTCCGATGTCAGTGGTATGACGATGCGCGGCGTCGATCTAGATGGGCTCGACGTCGACAGCCACGACCTGTTTTTCGGTAGCCTTCTCGTCAACGGGGTCGACGTGGTGCCGCTCGTGGACGCCGAGCTCAATCGGCAGTTCCCGGGCCGCGAGCTGCAGAAGGCTCAAACCCCCGAACGTCTGCGCGAGGGGTGGGTCGCGGTACAGTCTGCGTGGCAGGCAACGGTGGCAAACACGCCGGCGGAGCTGGTGGACGCCCACGTCGAGGATGAGTGGTCCCTGGCCCAGACTTTGCGCCACCTCATCCTTGCGACGGACGCCTGGCTCCGCGGAGGAATCCTGGGGGTGAGGCAGCCGTTCCACGAGATCGGTCAGATCTTCACCGGTGCCGACCAGATGGGCTTCGACATGTCGATCTTCCGCGCGGAGATTCCGACTTACGATGAGATACTCGCTGTGCGCGCCGACCGACAGCAGCTCGTTACGGACTTCCTGGCTACGGCCACGACGGAGACGCTCGCAGAAGAACGCGAAAACCCTTGGGGTGGCGGCGACTGGCGTCCCAGTGTCGGCGACTGCATTCGTGTGATCCTGGAGGAGGAATGGGCGCACCTGCGCTACATTCGTCGGGATCTCGCGCGTTTACCTTGACTCCGCACTTCTGTAGGCAGGGTATAAATTGCCGATAATCTGCATTATGTCAACTAAGCGGGTCTCAGAGCGCCTCCTGAAGATATCCTGTCTGCCCGGATCCACTACTGCTGAGGCGATGTTCCCGCGATGTTGATCAGCCAGGCAACGCCGAACTTGTCCGTGCACATACCAAAACGATCTCCCCACGGAGCCACCTCGAGTGGGACGGTAACCGCCCCGTCGCCGGCGAGCCGGTCCCAGTAGCCCTGCAGTTCATTCTCGTCCTCACCGCTGAGTGAGATCGAGAAAGTGTTACCCGGGTTGTAATCCATGCTGTTCGGCGTGTCGGCGGCCATGAGGACCATGCCGCTTTCGGTGGTGAGCATCCCGTGCATGATCTTGTCGAGTTCGGCTTCGTCCTCGCTCGCATGGAAGTCGCGGAATGTGCTGAGCGTGAGTTCACCACCGAAGACTGACTGGTAATAAGTCATGGCATCCTTGGCCGTATCGCGGAAACCAAGATAGGGATTCAGACGAGCGCTCATGGTTGATCTCCTGGTGCCTCGGCGTAGCGGCCGGTGCCTGGTGAGCCCGAATGCACGTCTACGGCGCGCCACCTGATAATACTGCCCCAAATGGCCCGATCTGCCCAGCATTTTTGCCGGCCGGGCGGCACTGCCCTAGGCCGTCGCGAACCGCTTCGCGGAGCGCTCCTTCGCCTTCGCTGCTTCTTCGTCCCGGTCCTTGGGCGGAGCCGAAGTGACGAGGTCAGCCAGAAGACGTTCGGTGATGGCTGTGATGTCCGCTACAGCCCTGTCGAAGACGTCCTGGTTTGCCTTCGAAGGCTTCGTGGCACCGCTGACCTTACGCACATACTGGAGCGCTGCGGCCTGCACTTCGTCGCTGGTGGCAGAGGGCTCAAAGTTGTGAAGTGTTCTGATATTCCTGCACATGCATCAAGCGTATGCCTCGAAACGGTGAGGGGAAACGGTTCGGCTGGTACGGATCCGGAAGCGCTGTGCCAGTAGGCTGATTCCATGACAAGGGCACCGGCACAGATTCGACTGGTGTGGGCGCTTCTGGACATTGCGCTCATCCTGGTCTTCGCTTTCCTTGGCCACGCGTCGCACTACGGTTCGGTATCGCTGTCCGGAGCCTTAGTGACCGCTGCCCCGTTCCTCGGTGCGTACACCTTGACCTACTTCGCCTGCCTTGCCTGGCGCCGGCCGGCGGCGCCGCTGCGTACGGGCACGCCGATTTGGCTCGGCACCGCCGTGGGCGGTCTGGTGCTTCGGGTCGCGTTCGGTGAGAGCGCAGCGCCGGCTTTCCAGATCGTCGCCGTCGTCGTTCTGGCGATATTCCTCATCTTGCCCCGGGTCGCGGCGGCGACCCTGGGTGCCGTGCGCCGTCGTCGTCGTCAGTCTTCTGACCACTACTCCCCCGCCCAGAATCAAGGAGCAGCTTCATGATCACAGCGTTTGTGCTTATTCAGACCGATGCCTCCCGTATCCCCGAGTGCGCCAAGGAGATTTCGGAGATCGACGGGATCAGCGAGGTGTATTCGGTGACCGGTGAGTGGGATCTCATCGCGATCGCCAGGGTCAACCGCCACGAGGACCTCGCAGATGTCATCGCGGACCGCCTCTCCAAGATCGAGGGCGTCGAATCGACCACAACCCAGATTGCGTTCAGGTCCTACTCAAAGCACGACCTCGACGCCGCTTTCTCCCTCGGGTTCGAGGGATAGCAGCCGGCGGACCTGCTACTGCCCCGTGACCGCGATCCAGCGGTCAAGGGCAGCCTGTGCCGCACCCGAATCGATCGATTCAGCGGCGCGCACCATCTGCCTGCTGATCCGATCCGTAAGCGCCGCGGAATGGTCGGTATCAAGAGCCACCAGCCCTGCCGCCGCGTTGAGGACGACGGCGTCCCGCACCGGTCCGCGCGCACCCGACAGGACAGCGCGTACTACCTTTGCGTTGTTCTGCGCATCGGAGCCTTTGAGCGCTTCGACGGGAACGACAGAGATGCCGAACTCCTCCGGATGAATCGTGTGTTCGGTAACTTCACCCGTGCGCACTTCCCAGATAGTCGAAGATCCGCTGGTCGTTAATTTGTCCCGGCCGTCACTCCCGCGGAAAACGAGAGCCCGAATGCCTCGTGCGGCCAGTACACCGGCCATCAACGGAGCCATGCGTTCGTTGGCGCATCCCACCGCCTGGGCCTCGACGCCGGCCGGGTGGCTCAATGGACCCAGAAAGTTGAAGGCGGTCGGAACGCCCAGTTCTCGGCGCGGGACCGCAACGTGGCGCATCGAGGGATGAAAGACCTGGGCGAAGCAGAAGGTGATGTCCGCCTCCTCCGCTGAGCGTGCGACATCCTCGATCGACAGGTCCAGGCGCACGCCCAGCGCTTCGATCACGTCGGCGGATCCGGCCGACGACGACGCACTTCGGTTCCCGTGCTTAACCACGCGCGCACCAGCGCCAACAGCCACGAGGGAAGACATCGTGGAAATATTCAGTGTGTCGAGACCGTCACCGCCTGTGCCGACGATGTCCAGGGTTCTTCCCGAAACCTGAATCCGGTGTGCGCGTCCCAGCATCGCTTCGACCAGACCAAGCAGTTCCTGAACCGACTCCCCTTTGCTCTGCAGACCGACCAGGAAGCCGGCCACCTGCGCATGAGTTGCCTCGCCCGCCATGATGGATTCCATCGCCCAACGGGTCTGTGCTGCCGTGAGATCCCGGCCCGCGATGAGGGCGGAAATCAGCTTCGGCCAGGTGGTGGAACTTGGCGCCGGGGCAGAAATCGGAGTCACTCCCCTAGGTTATCTACGAAATGTAGAAAGTCGTGACGTTATTACTCCCGCGCCATTACTGGCCGGGAAGGGCATCGCGCGTTCAGACGGGCCACGCCGAGGCGGTTTCGCATTGGTGAACTGGGCATCTTTAGAGACATAATGTCAGGGTGACGACAGCGACCCATGCCCCAAACTCCACTGCGCATCCAACTTTGAACAGGCCGAACATGGTTTCGGTCGGCACCGTTGTATGGCTCTCCAGTGAACTGATGTTCTTTGCCGGCCTCTTCGCCATGTATTTCACATTGCGCTCCACTTCGGGGGACCTTTGGGCTGCCGAGACGGAGAAGCTGAACGTTCCGTTCGCGCTGGTCAACACCATCATCCTGGTATCGAGTTCCTTTACCTGCCAGATGGGCGTCTTCGCGGCCGAGCGCCTCCAGCCGCGGCGGGTCGGCAGCATGTTCAACATGGCCAGGTGGGGCATGGTCGAGTGGTACCTGCTGACCTTTCTGATGGGAGCAGTCTTTGTTGCTGTGCAGGCTTACGAATACGCCGAACTTGTTGCAGAAGGCGTATCACTCTCCTCCAATGCCTACGGCTCCTCGTTCTACATCACTACCGGTTTCCATGGACTGCACGTCATCGGAGGGCTGATTGCGTTTCTCTTCATCATCGGACGCGCGTACGCCGCCAAACGTTTCGGCCACTTTGAAGCAACTTCAGCCATCGTCACCTCCTATTACTGGCACTTCGTGGACGTGGTCTGGATCGGCCTGTTCATCATCATCTACTTCTTGAAGTAGATTTCTCTTGAACCCTTTTCTACCCGGGGTAGAATTAGCGTGGCGGTCGCAACTGGGACTGGCACCAACTGTGCAACGTACAAAGGCAATACAGAAGGCAGGAAACAGGACGTGAAGGCACTTTCGCAGAGGCGGCGCCACCCCCTTGCAGCTATAGCGCTGCTGCTGATGGGGCTGTTGTTAACCGGCGGCATCTATGCCATCGCGAGCAACGCGAATGAAGCCAAAGCGCAGACAACCGTTTCTGCAAGCGACATCGAAGAAGGGGAAAAGCTCTTCGTCGCCAACTGCGCCACCTGTCACGGAATGGGAGCGGCAGGCACCGAGGACGGCCCCTCCCTCGTTGGTGTCGGAGCTGCAGCGGTTGACTTCCAGGTTGGAACCGGACGGATGCCTCTTCAGATGCAGGGACCGCAGGCACTAGAGAAGCCAGTTCAGTTCACTGACGAGCAGATCAGCCAGATGGCCGCATACGTAGCTTCCCTTGGCGCGGGGCCTGCGATACCCGGAGAGGAACTGCTTGACGTTTCCGGTGAGGACGTGGATCCCGCGAACGGCGGCGAGCTATTCCGCATCAACTGCGCCATGTGCCACAATGCGGCCGCTGCCGGCGGTGCACTAACACGCGGAAAGTTTGCACCGTCACTTGAAGGCGTAAGCAACAAGCACATCTACGAGGCCATGGTTACCGGGCCCCAGAACATGCCGGTTTTCAATGACGCAAACATCACGCCCGAGGACAAGCAGGACATCATTGCGTTCCTGAACATCATCGAGGAACAGGGCTCGCCCGGCGGAGCTGACCTGGGATCGCTGGGACCCGTTTCCGAGGGGCTGTTTATCTGGGTCGCGGGGCTCGGCGTAATCATCGCATTCACAGTCTGGCTCACTTCGCGCTCGTCATAGGCGCGGGCAGCGGAAACCATAAGAACTAAATACACAGGATTGATGAGTGAAGTTTCTAAAGAAGGATGAGAGGGATCATGGCCGACCATAGTCACGGCAGCCCGGAACACACGGGCACCGTAGCTAAGCCCGGTCAGGGCGGCGTGCAGAAGTTCCAGGATCCTGGGCTCCCGCCGCACCGGCCTCGTTTGGCTGACACCGATCCCCGCGCGGAGAAGCGCGCAGAGCGTCAGGTCGGAGTACTGTTCCTCGTTTCGATATTCGGGACGGTCCTCTTTTTCTTCGGGTATTTCGCCATCCCGCTGGACCAGACAATCGGGACGCTTCGTCTGCAGAACCTGCTACTTGGCCTCGGCACCGCGTTCGCGATGCTGGGCATCGGAGTGGGAATTGTGCACTGGGCCAAGACCCTCATGCCGGATCACGAAATTTCGGAAGACCGTCACGAAATCAGGCCAGAGGCCGACCGCGCCGACGCCGAAAAGATTGTTGGGGACATTCTCGAGGAATCGGGCATCAAGCGCCGCCCGCTGATCAGGAATACCCTCCTCGGTGCGAGCATTCTGGCGATCTTCCCAGCCATTGCCATCTTCCGGGACCTCGGGCCGCTTCCCGGCGACGTACTGCGTCAGACCATGTGGGATGAGGGCGTTCGCCTCACCCGCGACCCGAGCGGCACGCCCATCAAGGCCTCCGATGTAACAATCGGCTCTGCTTTCCATGTAATTCCGGAGGGGCTCAACGAGTCCGAGCACAAGCTTGAAGAGAAGGCCAAAGCGGTCGTTCTCCTCATGCGCTTGAAGCCCGAGTCACTCAATCCGTCGCCGGGACGGGAAGATTGGGGATTCGAAGGCATCGTTGCCTACTCCAAGATCTGTACCCATGTGGGCTGCCCGGTAGCCCTTTACGAACAGCAGACGCACCACCTGCTGTGTCCGTGCCATCAGTCGACCTTCGACCTCACGCAGGAATGCAAGGTCATCTTCGGCCCGGCCGTCCGTCCGCTCCCCCAGCTGCCTATCTCAGTCGATGATGAGGGCTATCTGGTGGCGACGAGCGACTTCCAAGAACCCGTAGGACCAAGTTACTGGGAGCGTGGCTGAGATGAGCAGCTCGGCAGCTGGGCGCGAATACCAGCCCAAAACAAGCGTCGGTAAGATCACCAACTTCGTTGACACGCGCGTGGGTGGTTCCGCCATAGTCAAGGAGTTCGGTCGGAAGATATTTCCCGATCACTGGACGTTCATGTTCGGCGAGGTTGCCCTCTACTCGTTTGTGATCCTTCTGCTTTCGGGTACGTTCCTGACCTTTTTCTTCGATCCGTCGATGGCGGAAACCCACTATGACGGCAGCTATGTGCCGCTTCGTGGGATTGAAATGTCAGTGGCATACTCCTCATCGCTTGATATTTCCTTTGATATCCGCGGTGGCCTCTTCATGCGCCAGGTGCATCACTGGTCAGCGCTGCTCTTCGTGGCTGCTGTCTCGGTACATATGCTCCGTGTGTTCTTCACGGGTGCATTCCGCAAACCCCGCGAGCTCAACTGGGTGATCGGCGGTGTGTTGCTTATCCTGGCCATGGCGGCTGGTTTCACTGGTTATTCGCTGCCTGACGATCTGCTCTCCGGCAACGGGCTGCGCATCATCGACGGCGTTATCAAGTCCATTCCCGTTGTGGGCACGTACATCAGCTTCTTCCTCTTCGGAGGCGAGTTTCCAGGCACGGAAATCATTCCGCGGTTGTATGTCCTGCACATCCTCTTGATTCCTGCCCTCATTCTGTTGTTGATCGCGATCCACCTTTTCCTGGTGGTCGTTCACAAGCACACGCAGTTCCCCGGCCCCGGCCGCACAAACGACAACGTGGTGGGTTTTCCGGTCGGCCCGGTGTATGCAGCCAAGGCCGGCGGCTTCTTCTTCATCGTGTTCGGCGTGGTTGCCGCTATCTCGGCGGCCTTCACCATCAACCCGATCTGGAACTACGGACCCTACGACCCCTCCCCCGTATCCGCGGGAACCCAGCCGGACTGGTATATCGGGTGGGTTGACGGAGCATTGCGCCTCATGCCGGGTATCGTCGCGGGATTCCCGTTCGAATGGGAGATTCCCTTCCCATGGGGTGTCAACACACTGTCGCTGAACGTCCTATTGCCTGCTCTGGTGCCCGCCGGCATCGTATTCACCTTGCTCTTCGCATGGCCGTGGATTGAAGCCTGGGTAACCAAGGATCGGCGGGAACGCCACTTGCTGGACCGCCCGCGCAATGCGCCGACCCGCACCGGTGTCGGAGTAGCCGGCGTCGTGTTCTATTGCGTGATGTGGGCGGCAGCGAGTTCCGACCTCATTGCTACGCACTTTATGGTGTCCCTGAACGACGTCACATACTGGCTCCGCGCACTGTTCTTCATCGGCCCGGTGATCGGCTTCATCGTTGCCCGCCGCATCGCGCTGGCGTTGCAGCGGAAGGACCGTGAGATTGTTCTGCACGGGCGCGAGACGGGGCGCATCGTTCGCCTGCCTCACGGTGAGTTCATCGAGGTTCACGAACCGGTAGACGAGTACAAACGGTACAAGTTGACCACGTTCGACTCTCCACAGGTGCTGCAGGCTCAAGCTGACGTCAACGGGCACATCACGAAGGGCGAGAAGCGTCGCGCCTGGGCTTCCAGGTTCTTCTTCGAGGATCGGGTTGCACCCGTTACGCCCGCTGAGCTTGAAGAGGCACACTCGCACGGGCACCACGGCGAGCTTGCGAAAGAACACGATAAGGCCTCGATTTCCAGCCACTAACTGGCGAGGTTCATTAGAGAGGAGCGGGCAACCCGGGCATCGGGCGGCCCGCTCCTCTCTTTTGCGAAGCAGCCCTTGCCCGAGAAGTTTGATCGGCAGGTCGAAAGCCTAAGACAAGCGCTTTGGCGTGTAGGTTCGCGGAGTACGCACTCCAGGCCGTTGGAGCGGTACCCACAGCTTGTAGCGGTCCGCACGGTAGTAGGAGACCGAGTAGTCAACCATCGCGCGCGCAACATAGGCATGGCGTTGAATCTTGAGCAACGGAGCTCCCATTTCCACGTTCAGCAAGCGGGCGATCGAGGGCGAGGCAGCAGTTGCCTCCACAGTATCCTCGCCCCACTCCATCACCAGCCCAAAACGCTCGCTGAGCACGTTGTACAGTGACGTCGGTGGATCGTCCTCGAGTATGCCGGGAACGCGGTGCGCCGGAATGAAGTTCTCGTCTACGCTCATCGGCTCCTTGTCCGCGAGCAGTTGCCGCCGAAACCGGATCACGGGGGTACCCTGTTCGAGCTGAAGCTCACGGGCGATAAGCGGAGTGGCAGCCATCTGCTCGAAACTCAGCACTCTCGCATCGGGAACCATCCCGCGGCGGTGCATCTCTTCGCTGTACGACGTCAGCTTCATCTGCAGGTCCAGCTTGCTGTGTGAGACAAACGTTCCCAGCCCGACGATCCTCTCCAGGACCTCTTCTGCCACCAGCGCGTCTATTGCATGACGCACGGTCATTCGCGCTACACCGAAGTGCTGGGTAAGTTTGCGCTCGGAGGGAATAGCTGTCCCCGGCTCGGCGTGCTGGAGGATGTATTCCCTGAGCACTTCACGAAGTTGTACGTGCTTCGCCCCGTCGCCTTCAAGAGCGGTCTGCATGCCGCGTAGCGGGTCCGCCATCGTTCCTCCAGGGGACAGAGCGCCAAGTTGTTGCACTTCCGCTTCCATTCTATTGCGGACAGCGAGGACGTCTTATTAGGTCGACGAGATTACGCAATACCCCGCGAAACGAGGAAGAGGTTCCACACCTTTGTGTGGAACCTCTTCAGTGACGCAAGACGAGTGCCTAGTGTGCGTGGTCTCCCCTGCTGTACTCGTAGACCCATCCCACGAGGGCAATAGCGGCCAGACCAGCGGAAATGTAGAGGATCCACCAGCCGACGGCGAGTCCGAGGAATCCGCCTGCTGCCGACATACCAAGGACGAGCGGCCACCAGCTCCACGGGCTGAAGTGTCCCTGTTCCCCGGAGCCCTCGTGAATTTCGGCGTCCAGACGATCCTCCGGCCGGAGCCCTACCCTACGTCCGGTGAATCCGAGGTAGAAGCCGATCATGCCCGCAAGGCCACCAACGAGCAGGATGCCAAGAATACCTACCCACTCGGACCAGTTCGTCAGGAAGCCGTAGATCAGTGCGACAGGTATGAAAAAGGGAACGCCCCAGAAGAAGAGACCGGTTTCAACCTTCATGGATCAAGCGTCCTTTCTATCGGCAGCACCGAGGACAGCTCCCGCAGCCGAGTCATTAGGGGTATGCCATTGGGCGAGCTCTGGATGGTGAAGGTCCAAGGCGGGTCGCTCGGAGCGGATACGAGGCAGGGACGTAAAGTTATGACGCGGCGGCGGGCAGGAGGTAGCCCACTCAAGCGAGGCTCCGAAGCCCCACGGGTCATCGACCTCGACCTTGGTCCCGCTTCTCCAGGTGACGTAAACATTCCAGAAGAACGGGATGAGCGATGCGCCCAGAACGAACGAAGCGATGGTGGAGAACTGGTTCATCGCGGTGAACATGTCCTCGGGGAGGTAGTCGGCGTACCGGCGAGGCATGCCGATGACTCCGAGCCAGTGCTGGATGAGGAAGGTTCCATGGAAGCCAAGGAAAAGCATCCAGAAGTGGATCTTACCGAGGCGCTCGTTGAGCATCTTCCCGGTCCACTTCGGCCACCAGAAGTAGAAGCCGGCGAACATCGCGAAGACAACGGTTCCGAAGACCACGTAGTGGAAGTGCGCCACGACGAAGTAAGTGTCGGAGACGTGGAAGTCCAGCGGCGGAGACGCGAGGATGATTCCAGTCAGGCCGCCGAAGAGGAAGGTCACGAGGAAGCCGAGGCTCCAGAGCATCGGGGTTTCGAAAGTGATCGAACCCCGCCACATGGTACCTATCCAGTTGAAGAACTTAACGCCGGTAGGTACAGCGATGAGCATTGTCATAAACGCGAAGAACGGTAGCAGAACCGCTCCGGTGACGTACATGTGGTGCGCCCAGACGGTGACGGACAACGCAGCGATCGCGATGGTGGCGTAAACCAGACCCTTGTAACCGAAGATCGGCTTGCGGCTGAAGACCGGGAAAATCTCCGAGACGATGCCGAAGAACGGCAGGGCAATGATGTACACCTCCGGATGACCGAAGAACCAGAAAAGGTGCTGCCAGAGAATGGCTCCGCCGTTGTCCGGATCGAAGATGTGTGCTCCGAACCGTCTGTCAGCACCGAGTGCAAAGAGGGCTGCTGCCAGCGGCGGGAATGCCATTAGGACAAGAATCGACGTGACCAAAGCGTTCCACGTGAAGATCGGCATACGCCACATAGTCATGCCAGGGGCACGCATGCAGATGATGGTGGTGATGAAGTTCACCGCGCCAAGGATCGTTCCGAAGCCCGATAGCGCAAGTCCGAAGACCCAGAGGTCACCGCCGACACCGGGCGAGAACGTAGTATTCGAGAGCGGAGCATACGCGAACCAGCCGAATGAGGCTGCACCCTGCGGTGTGATGAAGCCCGACACGGCGATGGTGCTGCCGAACAGGAAGAACCAGAAGGCCAGTGCGTTCAGCCGTGGGAAAGCGACGTCCGGTGCGCCGATCTGCAACGGCATGATGACGTTTGTGAAGCCGGCAAACAGCGGGGTAGCGAACATCAACAGCATCACCGTGCCGTGCATGGTGAAGAGCTGGTTGTACTGCTCCTTCGTCTGCAGGATCTGCATACCCGGCTCAAACAGTTCGGCGCGGATGACCAACGCCATCACGCCGGCGAGGCAGAAAAAGACGAAGGAGGCGATCAGATACATGTACCCGATGGTCTTGTGGTCGGTCGAGGTGATCCAGTTGACGACGATCCGACCCTTGGACCGGGGCACAACGCGCGGCGCGACGGTGGTGCCGGCTTCCTCTGCGGTGTATTCGTAAGTAGACATCTAACTAATCCTGCCCAATTTGATCGTTGACACTGCTCGGGCTTTCGCCTTCTTCCACACCTTGCGGGTTGCGGTCGTACTCTTCGCCGAGCTGCCCGTCCTCAAGGGTTTCTAGATGCGCTTCGTACTCCTCTTCGGAAACGACAGCTACGTTGAACAGCATCTCGGAGTGGTACTCGCCGCAAAGTTCTGCGCACTTGCCTTCGAACACACCCTCACGGGTGGGGGTCAACGTGATGTAGTTTTCCCGCTCGGGAATCATGTCCCGTTTCTGGAGGAACGCAGGGATCCAGAAGGAGTGCAGTACATCGCGTGCATTGAGGCGGAACTCAACGGTCTGGTTAACGGGCAGGTACAGCGTCGGCAGCGTTGCCGGTACGCCCGGCTCGCCGTCGAGCTGTGCCTGGACTCCGGCGTCGTACTTGTCCTCCAGCACATAGTTGAAGTCCCAGGACCACTGCTTTCCCCTGACATCAATGATGACGTCCGGATTTTCCACACGGGCATCAATGGCCTGCTGGTCGCGGTCGGTGAAGTAGAAGAACACCAACACCATGAAGAGCGGAATGGTCAGGTAGAACACTTCCAGCGGAAGGTTATAGCTGATCTGGCGGGGATACCCTGTCTCGTTACGACGACGACGGTAGGCAACGATGCACCAGATGATCAGACCCCAGGTGATAACGCCGACAATCAACGCGGCGATCCAGGAATTGACCCAGAGGTCAATGATCCGGCCGGTGTGGTTGGTGTTGTCGCGTTCAGCAGGCAACCAACCCTTTTGGACTTCCGATGAACAACCAGACAAGAACAGCGCAGCCACTACTACGAGGCTTGAGACTTTGAAAATCTTTGCGCGTCGGCTGCCGGTTCGGTCCTGCGAACTCACAGACGGCCCTTCCTTTTCTTACGTGCGGTGTCACCGACGGTGACAGCATCTCCCGTGCACACCCATTACACAATCTGCGATCGAGAATCGCGGTGCACTTTCAGTTTTACTACTCACTGTAGAGCTTACCCGCAACGGCAGCCATCATGTGACAACAAAGCCTCCGTAGGGACCCGTTTCGGGACCCTACGGAGGCTTCGGAGTTGAAACTCTAGTGGAACGAATCACCGCAGGCGCAAGACCCGCCGGCGTTGGGATTATCGATGGTGAAACCCTGCTTGGAAATGGTGTCCTCGAAGTCGATCGAGGCCCCCGCCAGGTAGGGCACGCTCATCCGGTCGACGATGACTTCCACGCCGTCGAACTCGCGCACTGCATCGCCGTCGAGGACCCGCTCGTCGAAATAAAGCTGGTAAATCAGGCCTGAACATCCCCCGGGCTGCACGGCCACCCGGAGCCGGAGGTCGGTACGCCCCTCCTGCTCAAGGAGGCTTCGGACCTTGTTCGCGGCGACATCCGACAGTGCTACCTCGTGAATCGGCAGCTCATTCTCTGCAACCGTTTCGGTGGTCGGTTCGCTGGTTGATGTGCTCATAAGTTGTGCGTTCTCCTTAGCTTCGTGCCGACCGCTTCGGCTCATACCCGATCAGGTGTGCGGGCTCAAGCAGCAGATGGCCTCCAGTGCCTTGCGGCGCCGGCCACTATCCATGGTACGTCCGGTACTTGCGCAGTGCCCAGCTATGTAACGAACCATACGCCGCAAGAATTCCTCGACGCCGCTTCCGCCCCGGGCAGCTAACGGGTTTCGGTGTTTAGCCCGGCCAGCAGGAGCGCCTCCGCAAGTACTGCACGGCTGAACTCCTCAAGGTGCAGAGATTCGTTGGCACTGTGTGCGCGGGAGTCCGGATCCTCGACGCCGGTAACCAGGATCTGGGCTTCGGGATAGACCTCCGTCAGGTCGGCGATGAAGGGAATGGAACCACCGATACCCGCTTCCACCGCTTCGGTCCCCCACGCCTGTTGGAGGGACCATAGCGCAAGCTGCGCCGCAGCCTGCGAGGTGTCGGTCGAGAAGGGGTTGCCGGATTCGCCGGGGGTGAAGCTCACCCGGGCGCCGAAGGGAGCGTGGTCCAGCACGTGCCGCTCGACGGCAGCCATTGCAGCCTGTGGATCCTGCCCGGGTGCCAGTCGCATGCTGAATTTCGCCCGCGCCGACGGCAGCAGTGTGTTGGATGAGAGGGCAACGCTCGGCACGTCTATCCCGATGATGGACAGGGCCGGCTTGGTCCAGAGGCGGGAGGCGATTGAACCAGTTCCTGCGAGCTGGACGCCATCGAGGACCGACGCGTCCGCCCGGTAGTCTGCTTCGGGGTACTCAACCTCAGCCGTGTCCTCGGCGACAAGCCCCTCGATCGCTACGTTTCCGTCGTCATCATGCAGGGTGGCGATAAGACGGGCCAAAAGTGTCGGCGCATCGAGCACCGGTCCGCCGAACATTCCGGAGTGCACAGCGTGCTCAAGGACCTGCACCTCGATGGCGCCGTCCACGAGGCCCCTCAGGCTTGTGGTCAGCGCGGGTACTCCGACCTTCCAGTTGCTCGAGTCGGCGACGACTATGACGTCTGACCTCAGCAGGTCGCGGTGCGTCTCAAGGAACCGGCGGAAGGTTGGCGAACCAGCCTCCTCCTCACCCTCGATGAAAAGCGTTACGCCGACCCCGAATTCATCCCCGAGTACTTCCTGGACGGCCCGGAAAGCGCCGATGTGGGCCAGGATTCCCGCCTTGTCGTCTGCCGCTCCCCTGCCGTATAGCCGGCCGTTCCGTTCCTCGGCGACGAAAGGCTCGCTCTGCCAAAGTTCACGCGCGCCGGGGGGCTGTACATCGTGATGGGCGTACAGCAGGATGGTCGGCTTACCCGCAACTGCGGGTCGGCGGGCGACGACGGCGGGGCCTCCCGGCTGCCCGTCGTTGTCGACGCGAAGAATGCGCACGTCGTCAATGCCGGTTGAGCGGATGAGGACGGCGACAGCTTCGGCGCTCCGGTCGAGTTCGGCCGGATCGAATGCCTCCCATGCGATACCCGATATGGCTACAAGCGACTTCAGGTCCGTGATTGTCTGCCCGAAGGATGATTCGACGCTGGCCCGCAGTGCGGTGACGGTGGCCTCCGGCAGTGGGTCAGTAGATAGGTTCTTCATACGTCCGAGACTACACACGCGCGCGCTGCGGCGTACGTTCGCGCAAGCGCCCGGGGGTGGTTCAAATCCGGTGAGCCCGGCGGGCAGGCGGCGGGTATCCTTGAAGAGTGTTTGGACGAAAAAGAGATGCTGCCGTTGCCGATGCCCCTGCCACTCCCGACGCCGGGGAGCAGGCTGTAAAGACGGTGGGTAAGGGTGCTCCAACGCCCAAGCGCAACGTGCAGGTTGCGGCACGTAAGCGTCCACTGGTTCCCAATGACCGCAAAGCCGCCCGCGAGGCTAACCGGACCGCGCGCCGTGAGGAACAGCTCCGTATGCGGAAGGCACTGGACACCGGAGATGAGCGTTACCTTCCGCTTCGCGACAAGGGGCCGGCCCGCCGTTACGTCAGGGACTATGTCGATGCCCGCTGGAATATTGCGGAGTTCCTGATGTTTGCCGCACTGGTCTTTGTCTTCATGAGCTTCATACCGAACCTGACCGTGCAGGGTTACGTCATGATGACGTTCTGGGTGGTCATTGTCGCGGTCATCATCGATTGCTTGATCCTGCGCGGAAAGCTCAAGAAGCGGCTCACCGAGAAGTTTGATACCCCAGCCCGCGGAGACCTCTGGTACGGGATCACCCGTGCCATGCAGATCCGGAGGCTGCGGCTTCCGAAGCCGCAGGTCAAGCGCGGCGAATATCCAGTCTAGGGAACCCGGACCCTCAAAACAGGTACTCCGGCCCTCAAGGCTTACTGGAATTGCGCTGCCGCAACGCCCTGTTGATGCGAGCAGCCCAGAACGGCCCCTCATACAGGAATGCAGTGTAGCCCTGCACCAGGGTGGCGCCGGCGTCGAGCCGACAAACGACGTCCTCCGCTGTCTCCACTCCTCCGACTGAAATCAAGGCCAAGTGTGAGCCTGCGGCCTGCCGTAGCCGCGTCAGCACTTCAAGCGAACGGTGCTTCAGCGGGGCGCCGCTGAGTCCGCCGACACCGCAGGCGAGGACGGCCTCGGGGTCGGTCGCCAGTCCGGCACGCGTGATCGTTGTGTTTGTCGCGATGATTCCATCCAGCTTCAGCTCGTTCGCGAGCGACGCAACCTCGTCGATGTCCTCGTCCGTGAGGTCAGGCGCAATCTTGACCAGAAGCGGCACATGGCGGCCGGCGCTTTCATCGGCAGCCTTCCGCACAGCCGTGAGCAGTGGTCTCAGGGATCGCACGCTCTGCAGGAGTCGCAAGCCCGGCGTGTTCGGCGAGCTGACGTTCACCACCAGGTAATCGGCAACCGGAGCCAACGCCCGGGCAGAGACACGATAATCCTCCACGGCATCGGAAAGGTCCACCGACTTGGTCTTGCCGATGTTCACGCCGATGACCGGGCCCTGTCCCAGGTATCGGCGTTCGAGAGTCCGCCGGGCGGCGGCGATTCGGGGCGCCACAGCGGCGGCGCCGTCGTTATTGAATCCCATCCGGTTGATGACGGCGCGGTCCTTGACCAGACGGAAGAGGCGCGGTTTCGGGTTGCCGGGCTGAGCCTGCCCGGTGATCGTTCCGACTTCGATATGGCCGAAGCCCAGATCCGATAGCGCACCAATGCCGTGGCCCTCCTTATCGAAGCCCGCTGCCAATCCGAACGGCGACGGGAAGGACAGTCCGAAAGCCGTTGTCTGCAGTTCCTTCGAAGGTTGGGTGAGCTTGCGAAGCACGGCCCGTACCGGCGTCTTTCCCGTCCACCGGATCAAACGGAAGCCGATGCGGTGCGCCCGCTCAGCGTCCATACCACTGAAGACGACGCGGAAGAAGGCGGGATAAATTCGCATGATCCAAAGTTGCCACGGCCGCAGCCCCTTAACCAACTTGGTGAGCGACACGGATATTCTCGGTCAATGGGAATCGAATGGCGGCCGGATCACCTGGGGGACGGCTTTGCCCTCGCTGAGCTGGAGCTTGATCCTGACGAAGAGGGTCCGTGTGTCGCGACCCTTGTCTCGTACGCGCCGCCGCCCCGGCCCGCGGCAACTGATTGGCGTTCGACCCTTCGAAGGTGGATACGGCTCGAGCCTTCGGCGAAAAAGCCTGTTTCAACTGTCCTCTATGTCCACGGCTGGAGCGACTATTTCTTCCAGTACGAGCTCGCGCATTTCTTCGCGGACCGCGATGTAGCCTTCTATGCACTCGACCTGCGCAAGTACGGGCGGAGCCTGCGGGACTGGCAGACGCCCGGTTATGTCACGGACCTGTCAGAGTACGACGACGACATCACCGCAGCGCTCGATGCGCTCAGTACGGATATTCTCGTCAGGACCGGGCTCCAGCCGGCGAACGTGACCTTGATGGCGCACTCTGCTGGCGCGCTCGTGGCGGCCCTCTGGGCGCACCGGTTCCCGGGGCGGGTGGACAGCCTGGTTCTGAACAGCCCGTGGTTGGACACACAGGGCAGCGCGATCCTGCGGACAACCACGCAGGGGCTTCTGGAACCCATCACCCGGTTCAGGCCGAAAGCACGCCTCAAGCTGCCGGAGTTCGGATTCTACTGGCGGAGTATCAGCAATCAGGCCGACGGTGAGTGGGAACTGAATCCGCAGTGGCGGCCCCAGTTCGGGTTCCCGATTCGGGCCGGCTGGCTCACGGCAGTGCTGGCAGGACACGCACAGGTCCGCCGGGGGCTGGCTATTGACGTGCCGGTGCTCGTCCTCGCCTCGTCCAGGTCGATGGTCAGCCCGGTCTGGAATGACGCGATGCTCTCCTCTGACAGCGTCCTGGACGTCAGCGTGATGACGCAGCGCGCCATACAGCTCGGTTCGCACGTCACCGTGTGCAGGTTCGACGGCGCCCTCCACGACACCTTGCTCTCCCCTCCCCCGGTCCGGCAACAGGTCTACGCGGAGCTGGCGCGGTGGATCAACTGCTACAGCAGGCCGAATCAGCCGGATTGAGCCCGGTCCACGGCGCCGCCGTAGCGTCGGTCCCGCGAAGCGTACTCCTCCACGGCCCTCCAGAGGGTGCGCCTGTCGACATCGGGCCAGAGCACATCCAGGAAAACCATTTCCGCATAGGCGGACTGCCACAGCATGAAGTTGGAGGTCCGCTGCTCCCCGGAGGTGCGGAGGAACAGGTCGACGTCGGGCAGATCCGGTTCATCCAGATAGCGTTGGACGGTTTTCTCCGAAACGGATGACGCCTTCAGCCGCCCCGCAGCCACGTCTTCAGCGATTGCGCGGGCTGCGTCAGCAATCTCGGCCCGTCCCCCATAGTTCACGCACATGGTGAGCGTGCAGGTGGAGTTGGTCCTGGTGTGATCCTCGGCGATCTCAAGTTCCTTGATAACTGAGCTCCACAGGCGTGGACGCCGTCCTGCCCAGCGTATGCGCACGCCCCATTCATTCAGCTGGTCCCGTTGGCGGCGCAGCACATCGCGGCTGAATCCCATCAGGAACCGCACTTCGTCGGGAGATCTTTTCCAGTTCTCGGTGGAGAAAGCGTAGACGGAAACATAGCGCACGCCGATGTCAATAGCCCCTGCCAGCACGTCAAGAAGTGCGGCCTCACCCGCACGGTGGCCCTCGGTCCGCGGCAGTCCCCGCTGGTTGGCCCACCGGCCGTTGCCGTCCATCACGATTGCGACGTGTGCAGGAACCAGTTCCGGCGGTAGCGCGGGCGGCAAGGCTCCGCTTGGATGGGGCCAGGGTATGGTCGGCCTACTCTTGGGCTTGCTCACACACGCTCCACATGTTTGAGGGATTTGATTGCTCGTTCCAGATGCCACTGCAGGTAGGCCGCGACAAGGCCGGCACTCTCCCGCCGCGCGAGGTCATCGGACGCGTCAGCCACCTCCCAGTTCCCCGAAAGGAGTGCCCCAAGGAGCGCCATCGTTTCCGACGACGGCGAGGCGGAGCCGGGAGGGCGGCAAGCCGCACACACCGCTCCTCCGAGCGCCGCTGAGAAAGCGGAGTGCGGACCTGCCGCACCGCAACGGGCACAGTCCGTGAAGCTCGGTGCCCAGCCTGCAGTGGCGAGGGCACGCAGCAGATAAGAGTCCAGAATCAGCTCCGCTGCATGGAGCCCGCGGCTCAATGCGGAGAGCGCGCCAATCACCAACGCATAGTGGGCTCCCGCAGATTCGCCGTCAGCGTCGGTGAGCTTCTCCGCCGTCTCAGCGATCGCCGCAGCGGCAGTGTAGCGGGAATAGTCCGCAGCAATCCCCTGACCGTAGGCGCCGCGGGTTTGAGCCTGTGTGACGACATCGAGTGTTCGCCCGGAGACGAGTTGCAGGTCAACTGTCATGAACGGCTCAAGCCGCGCACCGAACTTGCTGCTGGTACGGCGGACACCTTTGGCCACAGCCCGCACCTGCCCGTGCTCGCGCGTCAGCAGTACGATGATCCGGTCCGCCTCCCCGAGCTTGTAGGTACGCAGTACAACGCCCTCTGCCCGGTAGGTACGGGATGCGAACGATCTGGCCACAGTCTATTTTCCCACTCGATGAACCCGATCGGACCAAAGCCGCGCCAACGAGCTTCGGGGACCAGGAAGGATCAGCCGCGGTCCCGGATAGCGCGGTTGACTGCGGAAATCACGGCCTTCAGCGATGCCATGGTCGAGTTGGAGTCGATGCCCACGCCCCACAGGACCCGTTCGCCCACGGCACACTCCACGTACGCCGCGGCTCGGGCATTACCGCCGGAAGAGAGCGCATGCTCGGTGTAGTCAAGGACCCGGACATCCACTCCGTCCTGCCCGAGGATTGCCACCAGCGCATCAATGGGCCCGTTGCCCTGCGCAGTACGCCGCTGTTGGATACCGTCCACCATGAGGGTCGCAGTCAGCTTGAACCGCCCGTCCTCGGCGGTGTCGGTGTTGGTGGACGTCAGCGCATAGTGGCCCCACGCGGGGGAAGCTCCTGCCCTCGAAGGAAGGTACTCGTCCTGGAAAACCTCCCACAGCTGCGTACCGCTGACTTCACCGCCCACGGTCTCGGTGCGGCGCTGGACGACCCCTGAGAACTCGATTTGCGCGCGGCGGGGAAGATCCAGGCTGTGCTCGTGCTTGAGCAAGTAGGCAACGCCGCCCTTACCCGATTGTGAATTGACGCGGATGACCGCTTCATAGGAACGTCCGATATCCTTCGGATCGATCGGCAGGTACGGGACGGCCCACGGTATGTCCTCGACCGTCTTTCCGGCGGATGCCGCGTCGGCTTCCATCCGCTCAAAGCCCTTCTTGATGGCGTCCTGGTGTGATCCGGAGAAAGCGGTAAAGACGAGATCGCCGCCGTAAGGGGAACGCTCCGGGACGCTCAATTGGTTGCAGTACTCCGCGGTGCGACGGATGTGGTCCATGTCGGAGAAGTCAATCTGCGGATCGATACCCTGCCCGTACAGATTCATGCCAAGGGTTACCAGGTCAACGTTCCCGGTCCGCTCCCCATTGCCGAACAGGCAGCCTTCGATGCGGTCAGCGCCTGCAAGGTATCCCAGCTCTGCGGCCGCAACACCGGTTCCGCGGTCATTATGGGGATGCAGCGAAAGAATGATGTTGTCCCGGTTGTCCAGGTTGCGGCACATCCACTCGATGGAATCGGCATAGACGTTCGGAGTTGCCATTTCGACCGTCGCCGGCAGATTCAGGATCATTTGCCGGTCGGAGGAGGCCTCGAATACGGCCGCAACCTCATTCGAGATGCGCGCCGCGAACTCAAGCTCAGTTCCCGTGAAGGACTCCGGCGAGTACTCGTAGGTGATCTGGGTGTCGCCCATATTCTCTTCGAACTTGCGGCATAACCGTGCTCCGGTCAGCGCGATGTCCACGATGCCGTCCATATCCTGGTTGAACACAACGCGTCGCTGAAGGACCGACGTCGAGTTGTAGAGGTGGACGATCGCGCGGTCGGCTCCCTCGAGGGACTCATAGGTCCGCTCAATGAGGTGTTCGCGCGCCTGCGTCAGGACTTGGATGGTGACGTCATCCGGGATGCGGTCGCCCTCGACTAACTGCCGGACGAAGTCGAAATCGGTCTGGGAAGCTGAGGGAAACCCGACCTCGATCTCCTTGTATCCCATCTTGACCAGGAGGTCGAACATCTTGTGCTTGCGCTCAGGGCTCATGGGATCGATGAGCGCCTGGTTTCCGTCGCGCAGGTCCACCGCGCACCACCGAGGCGCCTTCGAGATCACCCGGTCCGGCCAGGTGCGGTCCGGCAGGTCCACCGTGATCTGATTCTGGAACGGGACGTATTTGTTGAACGGCATTCCGGAGGATGTCTGTGCGTTGCGCATGGCGATGGTGGCCTTTCCCTTTTCAAGCTTGTCTCAAGCACTGGCTTTGCGAAATGGTGGCCGGCAACACAGACTCCGCGGCGGGGATTCGGCCTGCGACAGAAGTCAGTTGGTGACTAGATAGTCGGTTGGGCCCCGCCACGGCAGCTAAGAAGGAGCAGCTCTGCGCGCACGATCCCACCCTAACACGGCCCCTAGGATGAGAAGACGCACCAATAAAGGAGCCCACATGAGCGCAGCCGGCATCAACCTTGCCAACGTCGATCCAACCGTTCGCCCACAGGACGATCTCTTTCGCCACGTCAACGGCGGCTGGCTCAAATCCACGCCCATTCCGGACGACCGAGCGCGGGAAGGGTCCTTTTCGCAGCTTGCCGACGCCGCGGAAGGCTTTGTCCGGGGGATAATCGAGGAAGCAGCGCTGAACCACGACGACGACGGCGACATGTTCCGCATCGGCACCCTTTTCGCGGACTTCATGGACACAGACCGGTTGAACAGCGAAGGAAGCACTCCCGTACGGTCGCTGCTCAGCACCATCGACGCCGTCGCATCCGTTGACGAGCTCGTGCGGCTCGATGCTCAGTTGACCAGCACGGGGGCGGCAGGCCTGCTCCTGCCATATGTGAGCAACGACGCGGGGAATCCGGAGCGATACCTATTGCACCTGTACCAGTCCGGCCTCGGCCTTCCTGACGAATCGTACTACCGGGAAGATAAGTTCGCTCTCACCCGAACCGAGTACGCAGCACTGCTGGAGCGGCTTTTCGAACTGGCCGGGCGCAACGATGCACGCGCTGCGGCGGCATCCGTTCTCGACCTCGAGTCGAGGCTCGCGTCGTCGCACATGGATTCGGTCACCCGCAGGAACCCGCAGGCCACGTACAACCTGAGGGCAGTCAGGGACCTGACGGCCGACACCCCGTTTGTTGCAGAATGGCTCAAGGAACTGACCATTGGCACCGGTCTTCCCTCCGAGGTGATAGTCAACCAACCCTCGTACCTGTTCGCCCTTGCGGCCTCACTGGGCGAGGCTCCCCTCTCGGTATGGAAGCACTGGCTTGTGGCAAGAGTGCTCCTGCAGGCCGCACCCTACCTGAGCGAGAACTTCGTCAGTGCGCATTTCGACTTTTACGGAACGCATCTCAGCGGTACACCGCAACTGAAGGAGCGCTGGAAGCGGGGTGTCGCCGTCGTCGAAAGTGCTCTCGGTGAAGCCGTCGGCCGCGAGTACGTTGCGCGTCACTTCCCCGAGTCCCACAAGGCGATCATGCGCCAGCTCGTGGATAACGTGATCGCCGCCTATCACGAGCGGATCAATACCCTCGAGTGGATGAGCGCCGGAACCCGAGAACGGGCTCTCGAGAAGCTCAGCCTGTTCACCACGAAGATCGGTTACCCGGATCAATGGATCGACTATTCCGGGCTTGAGCTCGTTCCCGGTGACTTGTATGGAAACGTTCGTCGCGCGACAGCGTTCGAAACGAAGCGCCAGCTCAATAAGCTGGGAGGCCCCATCGACCGTCGTGAGTGGCACCTCACGCCGCAAACTGTGAATGCCTACTACATGCCAACGATGAACGAGATCGTTTTCCCCGCCGCGATCCTGCAGCCGCCGTTCTTTGACGCGGCGGCGGACCCTGCCGCGAACTATGGGGCCATTGGCGCGGTTATCGGTCACGAGATCGGCCATGGCTTCGACGACCAGGGCTCACAGTTTGACGGTACCGGTGCTTTGAACGACTGGTGGACCGAAGCGGACAGGACCGCGTTCGAGTCGCTGACGCAGCGGCTTGTTGACCAGTATGCCGACCTCGCGCCAACTGAAGCGCCCGAGCAAACAGTCAACGGCAAGCTCACCCTCGGCGAGAACATCGGGGACCTCGGCGGGCTCGGTATCAGCCTTGCCGCGTACCTGATCAGCCTCGATGGAGAGGACCCGCCCGTCGTCGACGGACTGAGCGGCATTCAGCGCTTCTTCTTCTCGTGGGCGGAGTGCTGGCGGCAGAACATGCGTCCTGAGGAAGCCGCGCGCCGCATTGCCATCGACCCGCACGCACCGAACGAGTTCCGGTGTAATCAGGTGGTGCGCAACCTGGACGAGTTCCACACCGCGTTCGATGTAGCGGAGAGCGACGGGCTATGGCTTGCCCCCGCAGGCAGGGTCCGGATCTGGTAGACCTGCTCAGGACTGGCAGGTGACCTGGGCGGCGGTCTGGCCGCTCAGGTCTCCCGTCACGCCCTGGGTATCCATGGAGTCGCCGTCCGTGAAATCGCCGCCGACGGACAGCTCAAGTCCAACGGTGGTTGCGCTCGGAATCAGCTGCACGTCGCTCAGACCGAAGAGCTCCGCGATCGCCGGCGCGATTCCCTCATAGCCCGGTCCCACGAACAGTTGTGTGGCGGGGCGGTCAGCCGTCTCCGAGACGGAAGCCTGCGAGTAGCCTTCGTTGAGCAGGATCTCCTGAAGCTCCCCTCCCCTGCCGGTCTCACCCGATGCGTTGAGCACAGAGATTGGTACCAGTGCGGGGTCGAAGCCCAGCGTTTCCGCTGTCGCTGCCTCAGAGGGGGCGGCGGTTGGTTCAGCTGAGACTGATGGGCTGGCACTCGCCGACGCGGACGACTCCGCGCCGGGGTCTCCCTCAGTGATATCGCGGTCCGCTCGAAGATCCGCGAACAGCTCACCTGCCATCTGATCGTCGAGCACCAGCCGGTTAATATCCGGTTCATACGGCACGACCGGAACGGTGACGAATGCGACGTTACCGAGATCCACCTCCTGGAGGCGGCCGGCAAGTTTCAGCAGTTCCGGAATCTCGGCCAGACCGTCGTCAACGGTGAGGTTCTGAGTTACGGCTTCGGCAATGGAGTAGAGCCGTGGGATATTGCTGAGAGTGCCCTCTTCCTTGATCTTCCGCGCGAGCGATGCCATGAAGGACTGTTGCGCCCGGATGCGGCCCTCATCGCCGCCGGTACCGAACGAGTGGCGGGTCCGCAGGAAGGCTAGGGCCTGCTCTCCTTCGACCTCGCTGGTTCCCGCAGGGAGCTGCAGGCCCGAATACTCGTCGTCGACCGGTTGGTTCACGCATACTTCGACGCCGCCGACTGCCTCGGACAGCTCGGTGACCGCGTTGAAATCCGCCATCATGAAGTGGTCAATCTGCAGTCCGGTCAGTTCGTTGATCGCCGCAACGGTGCATCCCGGTCCGCCGTTGGACAGAGACTCGTTCAACTGGCCTAGGGCCATCGGCTCGCTCGCTTCCCCTGTCTCGGGGTCTACACAGGCCGGTAGGGGTACCAGGAGATCGCGTGGGAAACTCACCATGGTGACGTTGCTGCGGTCGCCGGACATCGTCATGAGCATCATGACGTCCGCCTTGCCTTCTTCTGTAACCGGTTCGGTTGTACCTGCCTGCCCGGCCCGTGTGTCGCTTCCGATGATCAGGATCTGGACGGGATCCCTGCTCAGATCTACAGGAAGCTGCTCTTCACCATCGGTTGAGAGATTCAACGGTTGGGTTTCAACGTTTGACTTCAGCCGCAATACCGAGACCGCAGCGAATCCGGCACCGCCGACCAGCACTGCCACAAGGGCGAGCGCTACGACCGCGAGGGCACGCGGTCTGGTACGCCGGCCTAGATGGCGGCCGCCGGTTCCCACGCGGATGCCCTCCGGGGGTGCGGCCGGCTCGTCGCCGGATCGAGTCATGACGCTTTGGACCTTTCGCAGGAAATAGTATTTGGCATTGCCCTAACACCGGGCATCTTTGGCACAACGAGCGACGCGCGCCCGAAGTGCCCGGGTCTAGAAGCCGAGACGGACAAGCTGCTTTGGATCGCGCTGCCAGTCCTTGGCGATCTTGACATGCAGGTCAAGGTAAACCCTGGTTCCCAGCAGGGCTTCGATGCTCTTCCTGGCGGCAGTACCCACCTCGCGCAGGCGCGCACCGCCCTTCCCGATGATGATTGCCTTCTGTGAGGGCCGTTCGACGTAGAGGTTGACCCTCACATCGAGTAGTGGCTTGCCCTCCGGCCTGCCCTCCCGCGGCACGATCTCCTCGACGACGACAGCGAGCGAGTGCGGAAGTTCATCACGAACCCCTTCCAGCGCGGCTTCTCGTACCAGCTCGGCGACCATGACGGCCTCCGGCTCATCCGTCAACTCACCGTCGGGGTAGAGCGGCGGCGACTCGGGCATGTGGGAGGCGAAGACATCGGCAACCGTCGCTACCTGAAATCCATCCACCGCGGAGACGGGAACGATGTCGGCCCAACCCTCTTCACCGAGGACCTCGACCCCGAGGGCGGTCACGTCCAGAAGTTGCTTCGCCAGCAACTCCCGGCTTACGAGGTCCGCCTTCGTCACCACGGCGATCACCGGCTTGCCTCTCAGCTGACTGAGCTGCGACGCGATGTAGCGGTCCCCGGGCCCGACCTTTTCGTTGGCAGGAAGGCAGAAACCGATAGCGTCCACTTCGGCGAGGGTGTCTGCCACGAGATCGTTGAGGCGCTGCCCCAGCAGCGTCCGTGGGCGGTGCAGCCCCGGGGTGTCAACGAGTATGAGTTGGGCATCTTCCCTGTGCACGATGCCCCGGATGGTATGCCTGGTTGTTTGCGGCTTGGCGGAAGTGATGGCAATCTTCTGGCCCACCAACGCGTTGGTCAGGGTCGACTTGCCTGCATTTGGCCGACCGACGAGTGAAATGAAACCCGCCCGGTACTGTTCCATACTCATAGGTTCTCCACCGTTTCCTTTGTGCCTTCGTGGCTCTCGCCGGCGTGCCCCGGGTCGCCGTGGCCTGAATCCTGAATCTTCCAGGCAAGAATGTGTGAGACGCGGTTGCGCCGGCCTTCGAGTCGCTCCGCCCTCAGGGCGATCCCTCCAACCTGGACTTCGCTCCCTACAATCGGCACGCGGCCCAGCGTCTTGGCGAGTAGCCCGCCGACTGTGTCCACCTCGTCATCCTCGAGGTTCAAATTGAAAAGCTCCCCCAGGTCATCGATGCTCATCCGAGCGCTGACACGGAAGCCGCCCTCGGGAAGGTGCTCCATCTCGGGCATCTCAGAGTCGTATTCATCTACTATCTCACCGACGATTTCCTCGATCAGGTCCTCAAGGGTGACCAGGCCCGCTGTGCCGCCGTATTCGTCGATGACGATCGCAACGTGCGTCGATTCCCGCTGCAGTTCCTGCAGGAAGTCACCCACGGGCTTCGACTCCGGAACGTAACGCACATCCCGGCACACGCCGTCCACGGGATCATGTTCGCCCTGAGCTCTGCCGTTCAGGACCGCTACCACGTCCTTGAGGTAGAGGATGCCGCGTACATCGTCCGCGCTGTCCCCGATAACCGGGACCCGCGAGTAACCCGAGCGCAGGAAAAGGGACATAGCCTGTTTGAGTGTGGATCCTGCCTCAATGGACACCATGTCCGTTCTCGGGACCATCACGGATCGGACCTTGGTGTCGCCGAGTTCAAATACAGAGTGGATCAGCTCGGCTTCACTGTCCTCAATCATCTCGGCTTCGCTGGCACGCGAGAGCAGTTCACGGAATTCCTCCTCCGTGAAGAAGGCTGCTTCCGCGCGGGCCGCACCGGGGGTCAGCGCACTGCCGAGACCCACGAGCCAGCGCGGAACCGGTCCAAGAACTGAACGCAACACGCGGACCAGACGTGCGGTCAGCGGAACGAGGGTGTTCGCGTGGGTGCGGCCCAACTGACGCGGTGAGACTCCTACGAGCACGAAACCGAGACCGGCCATAGTGACAGTCGCAAGGAGCCCGGCAGTCCAAATATTGCCCAACAGGTCAAAGAACAGTAGGGCTACTGCCACAGCGGCAGCCATCTCGAACCACACCCGCCAGAACCTCAACGCATGCATGTGGGCGACCGGGGAATCCAGAATATGCCGGATCGATCCGCCCCTGGGCCCCTGCAGTTGCACTTCGGCATCCTGGCGCGGCAAGAAGCTGAACGCCGCTTCGGCGGCGGTCACAAGCGCTGCGATCAGGACGAATACGATGGCCATCAGGGCCAGGAGAATGACGGCCATGGATCAGAGGAGTTTCTTCACTGGGTAGTCTCCCGAGGTGCCTCACGGCCCAGGAAGTCGGCAAGGAGCTGCCTTTGCAGTGCGAACATTTCCTTCTCCTCCTCAGGCTCCGCGTGATCGAACCCGAGCAGATGCAACATGCCGTGCACCGTCAGGAGCAGAAGTTCTTCCGCCATACCGTGCCCTGCGTTAGCGGCTTGCGTTCGAGCCACCTCAGGGCACAGGACAATATCGCCCAGGATGCCGGAGGCTGTAGGTCGCGCCGCGGTGCCGGGACGAAGTTCGTCCATGGGGAAGGAAAGGACGTCGGTGGGCCCAGGCTCATCCATCCACTCGATGTGCAGCTTTTCCATGGCTTCGGCATCCACCAGGATGATCGACACATCCGATTCCGGATGAACATAGAGGCGTTCGAGCACATGACGGCCCACACGCACCAGGGATTCGTCCTCTACCTCTACGCCTGATTCGTTGTTGACCTCAATGCTCACGGCGCGGGCCCTTTCCTGAGAGCCTGCGGCCATCGGGTGATGCGCGCTGCGACTCGTCCCATCTGCTGTATGCGGAGACGATATCGCCCACCAGACGGTGCCGGACGACGTCAGTCGCTTCCAACCGGGAGAAGGCAACATCCTCGACGCCTTGAAGGATCTCGCTCACCACTCGTAGACCCGAACTGGTTCCTCCGGGGAGATCAACCTGGGTAACGTCGCCGGTGACTACCATCCGCGAGCCGAATCCGAGACGCGTCAGGAACATTTTCATCTGCTCCGGGGTGGTGTTTTGGGCTTCGTCGAGAATGATGAAGGCGTCATTCAGCGTTCTTCCCCGCATGTAGGCAAGCGGCGCCACTTCGATCGTGCCGGCAGCCATCAGCCGTGGGATCGAATCAGGGTCCATCATGTCGTGCAGAGCATCATAGAGCGGACGCAGATACGGATCGATCTTGTCATTCAGGGTCCCGGGCAGGAAGCCAAGTCGCTCCCCTGCTTCAACCGCGGGACGGGTAAGGATGATCCTGTTGACTTCCTTGTGCTGCAGAGCCTGAACGGCCTTGGCCATCGCCAGGTAGGTTTTGCCGGTGCCGGCCGGGCCGATACCGAAAACGATGGTGTGGGAGTCGATGGCCTCGACGTAGCTCTTCTGGTTCACTGTCTTGGGTCGGATGGTCCGTCCTCTCGAGGACAGGATGTTCATCGACAGGACCTCGGCCGGCTTCGCAGCGCCCTGTGTCTTGAGCATAAACAGCAGTTGCTCTAGAACCTGGGGGGTCACAGGGGTCCGGTTTACTGCCAGGGTCCGTACCTCGGCGATAAGGCTCGCCGTCCGTCCCACATCCGTCGCCGGTCCGGTGATGGACAATTCATCGCCGCGCACATGGAGACTGATGCCCGGAAACGCCCCCTCGATCAGGGCCAGGGCTTCATCATTCGCACCAAGTGCCTGCACCATCTGGTCGGCCGAATCAAAGTGTATGACCCGGCTGTCCAGGCCCGCTGCACCCATACCCACTGCAGAATCCGTCATAGTAGCGGCCCGTGGCCTTCCATCTCTCCTTATATCGCAATCAGTTGCCTGGCTCTCAGCCGTCCGGGCTGGTTCCAAGACGTTTGGGTGCCGCGCTGACAGCACCTCTCTAGGGTACCGCCGGAGGCTGCGCGCGGCGCGCAACGCGAGCAACCCAGAAGGATCCGGCGATCCCCCGACTGCTTCATAAGTCTCAACTCCGCAACAAGCGGATATCAATCACGTCTCAGTCGTGCGCCGATTCTATGAAAGCGCGCAAGGAGACTAGCGGCCTGTGCGAAGCTGGATTCTGAGGTCTTGCGCAAGCCGCCGGCTCTGCGCCCGTCAGACCTGTGCAGCTTGTTACCCCGAACCTGCACTCATCGCGACTGGAAGGAGAGGAAACGCCAGTGAAGCCTGCTCCTTTGCCCCCATCGCGAAGGCGGCGTTCCCCCTCCTGGAGGGTTGCAACCTTCCTTGCCGTTTTGGTATCGCTTCAGGCCTGCACAGTGGATGAAGAGCCGGCCTCTGCCCCCCAAGCCGCCAGCGAATCCGATGTCCTCCTCGAGTCCGCCACCAGCCGCCTGCCGGACGTTGAGCTGCCCAGTACCGCACCAGCCGAAAGCGCACCGCTTATCCCGGTGTACTGGCTGGGGGAACAGGACCAATTGCTCTATCGGGAGTTCCTGCCCGGCGAATCGACGGGCGATCCGATTGCCGCGGCGATCTGGGCGATGACCAGCACAGAGCCGCTGGATGACGATTACTACAGTCCCTGGCAGACGGCAACCGCTGTGAATACATCAATTTCCCCGGACAACGTCATCACCGTCGACATAACGTCAGATGCCTTCGGAAGCGACCTCGAGCCGGAGGTCGCATCGAACGCGATCCAGCAGTTGGTGTATACCGCCACGGCAGCTGCCGCCAACGCAGGACTCATCGCAAGTGGCAGCCCCAGCAGCGTGCGTTTACTGGTCGACGGTAAGGCCGGATACGAGGCTTTCGGCGGGGTCGAACTCGGCACGGAGTTGCGGCGGGATGTCGAGGCGATGGCTCCTGTGTGGATCATCAATCCACAGGACAGTTCCATCCGCAACGACCCGACAATCATCGTTCAGGGCAGTACCACGCAGACCGGATCCGAACTCGGCTGGCTTATACGACGTGTGGATGGGGGTGGTTCGCCTGCAGAAGAAGTGCTCAGTGGGACCGTCGCTGTGGACGCCGACGCGGGGTCAACCGGGCAGTACGAGTTCAGTGCCTCACTTGATCCTGGCACGTACATCGTCGAGGTCTATGTGCCGACAGAGGGCGAGCCGGCTGAATCAGGTAACGCCGACAACAAGCTGTTCAGCATTCGCTGAGGAGGCGTCCTACCATCGCCCAGCCAGGTGATTGAGGACGGAGATCGCGGCGGGCCCGGCTGTTGAGGTTCGCAGGATGTTAGCGCCAAGACTGACCGCAACTGCGCCGTGGGCAGTGAACAATTCAACTTCCTCCGGACTGACTCCGCCTTCCGGCCCGACGATGACGGCGAGGGTACCCGAGGTTGTTGTTCCGCTCAGCGACCAGTGGTCAGCAAGCGATTGCGCTGCGTCTTCATGCAGGACAACGGCTTGTTCAACACCGCCCAACCAGCGTGCGAGAGCGCGGCTGTCCAGCACATCGAGAACGTCGGGGACCCGCGTACGCCTGGACTGCTTCGAAGCAGCACGGACCAGGAACTCCCACTTCGTTTTGCCCTTCAGAACCTTCTCGGCACGCCACCGAACAATGCTTCGGTCTGCCTGCCATGGGACAACGGCGTCAACACCGAGTTCCGTTGCAGCCTCAACCGCGAGTTCTGCGCGGTCCCCTTTTGCGAGCGCCTGAACAAGCACTATCCGGTGTTTGGGATGCGGATCCCGGCCGATGGAATCCACAGTCAGCGTCACCGCTTGGGCGGACGCAGCAGTGACTGTGCCGGTCAATCGGCAGCCCTCGCCGTCCAGTATGTCCACCGATTCACCGGCTGCAACCCTCTTGACTCTGGCAGCGTGATGCGCCTCTGGGCCTGTCAGGGTGAAACGCGCGCCTACTACGGCTGACGCAATTTCAGCCGGTTCGCCGAAGAAAGCCTGGTTGGTCATGCGTTCGCGACGCCGCTAGAAGTTGCCGAGGCGTTCGCGCAAACGGGCAAAGACGCCTGATCCAGTGCTCGCAAGCTGGCCTTCGGCAAACTGCTCGCCGCGCAACTCCGCCAGGCGCCTGAGCAGCTCTTCCTGGGCAGCGTCTATGTTCCGGGGAGTCTCGACGCTGAGATGCACCAGCAGGTCCCCGCGTCCGTAGCCACGAAGGTGGGTGACTCCGAGCTCGCGCAGAGCGATCACCTCACCAGACTGTGTTCCCGGCTTAATGGTGATTTCCTGATCTCCGTCGAAGCTCGACATCTTCACGGTTGTTCCCAGGGCAGCAGCAGTCATCGGCACGCTCAGCGTGGCGTGGAGGTCATCAGCCTCACGCAGGAAGGTTGGGTCGCTGTTGACCCGGATCTCGACATAAAGGTCGCCCTGCGGCCCCCCGGCGGTCCCGGCCTCCCCCTGCCCGGCCAACTGGATGCGTGTTCCCGTTGATACACCGGCAGGCACCTTGATGGTCAAGCTGCGGCGGCTACGTACGCGGCCGTCGCCGTTGCACTCTGAGCAGGGATGGGGAATGACCGTGCCGAAGCCCTGGCACGTTCCGCACGTGGCGGTGGTCATGACCTGCCCGAGGATCGACCGCACCGCACGCTGAACCTGTCCGGAACCGCCGCAAATGTCACAGGTTCTCGGGGACGTACCCGGCTGGGTGCAGGATCCGTCACAGGTAGAACAGACGGCGGCGGTGTCGACGTCAATCTTCTTGTTGGTGCCGAAAACCGCGTCTTTCAGGTCGATACGCACATTGATCAAGGCATCCTGCCCGCGCTGCGTACGGGATGGCGGGCCGCTCGGTCCGCCCCCGCCGAAGAACGTCTCGAAAATGTCCTGGAAGGCGAACCCGGATCCTGAATATCCGCTCCCGAAGCCGTTATCAGTACCATTCTCATTGCCGGTGGTGTCGTATACGCGGCGCTTTTGCGCGTCCGAAAGAACCTCGTACGCGCGGGTCACCAATTTGAATTGGTCGGCGGCCTCCGGCCCCTGGTTCACATCCGGATGGAGCTTTCGGGCGAGCTTCCGGTAAGCCTTCTTGATTTCTTCTCCGCTGGCATCGCGTGCGACGCCGAGGACTTCGTAGTGATTACTCACTCCTGCACATCACTTCCTATGGTTCTTACCGCGCAAACGGTTGTGGATTGTTGGCCCCGCCATCCGGTCACGACTCATCGAGGATGCGGGAAAGATATCGAGCGACCGCTCGCACAGCGGCCATGGTTGTGGGGTAGTCCATTCTCGTGGGGCCGAGCACTCCCACCTTCGCCAACGCATCCGGTCCGTAACCGGTCGCAATCACCGACGCTTCGGACAGGCCTCCATGAGGGTTCTCGCGGCCGATGCGGACGGAGACGCCGAGTGCGTCCTGCTTCATTTCGGACAAGAGATGCAGCATCACGACCTGCTCCTCCAACGCTTCGAGGACGGGCCCGATGGTCAAGGGGAAGTCGAGCGTGGAACGTGCAAGGTTCGCCGTACCCGCCAGAACGATTCTGTCTTCCCTATTGGACGCGGAGAGTTGCTCAAGACTCTGCCCCAGCGATTGTGCGATGTCCTGCAGCGGCTGCGGGAGCGCAGCTATACACGCGGCAAGCTCCTGGGGGACGGTGGCGAGACGAACGCCTGCTACCTTCTCAAGGAAGCGCTGGCGCAGATCCGCCAGTTCGGATTCCTTTGTTTCCGTAGGAACCACCACGACCCGTTGCTGCACAGCGCCGTTGGTGGAGATCAACACGACTAGTACACGTCCGGGAGCGAGCAATACAAACTCAATGTGACGGACCGCAGCGCCGCCGAGGTGCGGATATTGCACCACCGCAACCTGGTTGGTCAGCTGTGCCAGCAGTCTCACAGTCCGGTCGAGTACGTCGTCGAGGTCGTCGGCGCTCTCAAGCAGAGATTGGATCGCCTTCTTTTCAGGACTGGATAGCGGCTTCACCTCGGCGATCCGGTCGACGAAAAGCCGGTACCCTTTGTCAGTCGGGATCCGCCCCGAACTCGTGTGCGGAGCGGTGATCAGTCCCTCCTCTTCGAGGAGGGCCATGTCGTTCCTGATGGTGGCTGAGGACACACCAAGCCGGTGACGCTCGACGAGGGCCTTGGATCCCACGGGCTCCCGCGAATGCACATAATCCTCGACGATGGCACGCAGCACCTCAAGCCTTCTGGGCTCGCTCATGTTCACCTCCGATGTCCTCAGCCGCACCTATCAACGAATTAGCACTCAACACGCCTAAGTGCCAAGTCTAATACGCTCGGACCGATTGTTAGCATTGGGGCGGTCCCGCGAAAGACGCGGATTCCGGAGGCGAGCTTCTTTATATGTCACATCATCCGTGGGGATCCCAGGATCTCTCAGTGCCACGATCGTCCCCTCTTGAGAAGGTGGAGGCCCGACCCGGCGTCGTTCTGGAGGACGTTCAGACTGGGTTCGTCGGAGAGATCCTCAGCACAGAGAAGTCCGGCGGGCTACACGTCATGGTGCTCGAGGACCGCCGCGGCAAGCGACGCACGTTTCCTCTTGGTTTCGGGTTTCATATCGACGGCGCTCCGGTCGAAGTCATCGCACCTCTCGGTGTCCGGGACACCCGCCCGCAGCGCACCGCCTCCGGGTCTGTCCGGGTATCGAACCAACGGGCACGGGTCGCACGCGCCGGCAGGATCTGGGTCGAGGGTAAGCACGACGCGGAACTGGTGGAAAAGGTCTGGGGAGATGATTTGCGGGTGGAGGGGATCGTCGTCGAACCTCTGCACGGCGTCGACGACCTCGCCGCTGTTGTCCGGGCATTTCAGCCGGGGCCGACGCGCCGCCTTGGGATTCTCGTGGACCACCTCCTGCCCGGCACCAAGGAAGCCCGCATCGCCGCCGAAGCGATGCGGATTCCCGGAGCGGCGGGAAATGTGCTGATCGTTGGACATCCCTACGTAGACGTCTGGCAAGCCGTCAAGCCGAGGGCGTTGGGCCTTGATACCTGGCCCGAAATCCCCCGCGGCGAAGACTGGAAAACCGGAATACTGGGCCGACTGGGCTGGTCGAATCGTTCCCAAGCGGACATCGCCAATGGCTGGAAGCGCATTCTCGGGGGTGTCAGTACCTATGCGGACCTCGAACCGTCGCTCCTCGGACGGGTCGAGGAAGTCATCGACTTCCTCACCGCACCAGGTCCCGGGGACTAACCGCGTGCGTGCCGGTTGACCGGGTGCAACCTGCGCTTTGGGGAAGTAGCCAGTACCCTTAGGAGGTAAGTTCCGCGGTGAGGCCCGCGGTGTGCTCCGATCCCCGAAGGATATATCGTTGTCCAACAACGCAGACCAGCACCGTGAACCACGGTCACGTCCTGTCTCCCGGGGCGGCGACGACGCGTTCCAAGGCTCAAGTTCAGATGCCCTGCCGCTGACACCTTCCGAAGACCGGCAGTGGGCAACCCTCGCACACTTCCTCGGCATTCTTGGGTTCGTGCCCTCCCTGATCATCTTCCTAATCTTCCGTGATCGCGGTCCGTTCACGGCGCAGGAATCGAAGGAAGCCTTCAACTTCACTTTCCCGCCCAGCATCCTCGCTGCGATTTCCTTGCTGCTTTCGCTGCTTCCCGTTGTCGGCGGCATCTTCGCGGTACTGAATGCCGTGATCTGGGTCACGCTCGCCGCCTTCTCGGTCGCCGCGGGGATTCACGTCAATCGTGGACGACCCTACCGGTATCCCTTCAACCTGCGCACCTTTCACTGAATCTCGCTTCGCTGAAACTCCTGCCGAGTTCTACGCCCGGTGTATCCTCAGGCCGGCAGTAGACGACGGACGACGGCGTCAGCCAGCAGGCGGCCGCGTCCGCTCAGGATGAGAACACCGCGGAACGCCGCAGCGGGCTCAACGAGCTCATCGGCAATGAGCCCTGCAACTGCCAGGCGACCCTCGGGCCGCAGACTCGCAGTCGGGAAACCTTCCGCGAGTCTGACGCGAAGGAGAACATCCTCGACGTAACGGGCATTGGCGTCGAGCGTTTCCCGCCCCGCGGCAGGGGAAGAATCCGCCTCAACCCTGTGTGCATAGGCTGTCGGGTGCTTGACATTCCACCAGCGGACACCACCGATGTGCGAGTGTGCGCCCGGACCGGCACCCCACCAATCCTCGCCCTTCCAATAGGCAAGATTGTGGCGGCATCCGTCCTGTTCGGTTCGCGCCCAGTTACTCACTTCGTACCATGACATTCCTGCGGAGCTGAGCATGGAGTCGGCCAGTTCGTACTTTTCGGCGTGGTCATCGTCGTCGATTCCAGGCATCTCGCCGCGCCGGATCCGCGCGGCCAACCGGGTCCCCTCTTCGATGATGAGTGCGTAGGCGGACACATGATCGGGTTCCAGCGAAAGCGCCGCATCGACCGATGAGGCCCAGTCTTCGATCCCCTCCCCTGGTGTGCCGTAAATCAGGTCGAGACTGACTTTGAGCCCTGCCTCGCGCGCCCACCGGACAGCCAGAGGCACTCGTTCCGGTAGGTGGGTGCGATCCAGCACCGCAAGAACGTGCGGGACCGCCGACTGCATTCCGAAGGAGATCCGCGTGAATCCGGCCTCCGCGAGGGCCGCCAATGACTCAGGGGTAACCGAATCTGGGTTCGCCTCGGTAGTTATCTCGGCCGTTGACTCCAGCCCCCAGATATCCCTCGCCGCGCGAAGCACGCCGACAAGATCCGCCGCAGGCAGGAGGGTTGGTGTACCGCCTCCGAAAAACACCGTGTCCAGCCGACGTACGGCGACGCCTGACGCTTCCAGCACACCCGCCCCGAAATCCAATTCTCGGCTAACCGTCTGGGCGTAATTCGCCTGCGAAGCACCACCGCCTAGTTCGGCGGCTGTGTAGGTGTTGAAGTCACAGTAGCCGCACCGCACCGCGCAGAAAGGGATGTGCACATATAGCCCGAACCGGCGGTCCCGGGACCCGGCCGCTGCCGATGCCGGCAACATCCCATCTGACGGGGCTGGATCGCCGAGAGGCAGGACGCTAGGCACTTGGAGGTCCAACGACTGGGACGCACGTCACTTCTTGGCTTTGTCCTTCGACTCGTCCGAGGACAGCGCGGCGATGAACGCTTCCTGGGGAACCTCTACGCGACCCACCATCTTCATGCGCTTCTTGCCTTCCTTCTGCTTTTCCAGCAGCTTGCGCTTGCGCGTGATGTCACCGCCATAGCACTTGGCAAGCACGTCCTTCCGAATGGCCCGGATGTTTTCCCTAGCGATAATGCGTGCGCCGATGGCGGCCTGAATGGGCACCTCGAACTGCTGCCTCGGAATGAGTTCGCGAAGCTTGCCGGTCATCATGACCCCGTAGGCGTAGGCCTTGTCGCGGTGGGTGATTGCGGAGAAGGCGTCCACCTGCTCCCCCTGGAGCATGATGTCCACCTTGACCAGATCGGCAACCTGGTCTCCGTCGGCCTTCCAGTCCAGCGATGCGTACCCTCGGGTTCTGGATTTGAGCATGTCGAAGAAGTCGAAGACAATCTCAGCCAGCGGAAGCCGATAGCGGATCTCCACACGATCCTCGGAAAGATAATCCATTCCGCCCATGACGCCGCGCCGGCTTTGACACAGTTCCATGATGGTACCGACGAACTCGTTGGGAGCCAGGATGGTCGCCGAAACCATCGGCTCACGGACTTCAGCGATTTTGCCCACGGGATACTCGCTGGGGTTGGTCACATGGACCACGCTTTTGTCCTCAAGCGTCACTTCGTACTCGACGTTCGGAGCAGTGGAAATCAAGCTCAGGTTGTACTCGCGTTCGAGGCGTTCTCGGGTGATTTCGAGGTGCAGCAGACCGAGGAACCCAACGCGGAAGCCGAATCCGAGCGCGGCGGATGTCTCAGGCTCATACACCAGCGCAGCATCGTTGAGCATCAGCTTCTCCAGCGCATCACGAAGCACCGGATAGTCGGCGCCTTCGAGGGGGTACAGCCCCGAGAAGACCATTGGCTTTGCGTCCGCATAGCCGCTCAACGACGCCGAGGCGGGTTTTGCGAGATTGGTGACGGTATCGCCCACCTTGGATTGACGCACATCCTTGACGCCGGTGATGAGATAGCCCACCTCTCCAACGCCCAACCCTTTGGACGGCGTGGGCTCGGGCGAGCTGACACCGATCTCGAGAAGTTCATGGCTGGCGCGCGTGGACATCATCTGGATGCGTTCGCGCGGGCTCAAGTGCCCGTCGACCACGCGGACGTACGTCACAACGCCGCGATAGGTGTCATAGACCGAGTCGAAGATCATCGCCCGCGCTGGAGCATTTGCGTTTCCCACCGGAGCCGGCAGATCCTTCACGATCTTGTCGAGAAGAGCCTCGACGCCCGCGCCGGTCTTTCCCGAAACGAGCAGAACTTCCTCAGGTTTGCCGCCGATCAGGTTTGCTAGTTCGGCCGCATACTTCTCAGGCTGTGCAGCCGGGAGGTCGATCTTGTTCAGGACCGGGATGATCGTCAGATCGTTTTCCATAGCGAGGTACAGGTTCGCGAGGGTTTGGGCTTCGATGCCCTGAGCCGCGTCGACAAGAAGAATTGCACCTTCACAGGCTGCCAGGGACCTCGACACCTCATAGGTGAAGTCAACGTGCCCTGGAGTGTCGATCATGTTGAGCGCGTAGCTCACGCCATCAAGCTCCCAGGGGAGCCTGACTGCCTGGGACTTGATGGTGATGCCCCGCTCACGTTCGATATCCATCCGGTCCAGGTACTGCGCCTTCATGTCCCGCTGCTCGACGACACCCGTGAGCTGGAGCATCCGGTCCGCAAGGGTGGACTTGCCGTGGTCGATATGGGCGATGATGCAGAAGTTCCTGATGATCGCCGGATCCGTGGCAGCGGGCACCGGGGCGGTGCGGGCCATGGGAGACACTCGATACCTCTTGCTTCTTGGGGCAGTTGATGGATGCTTCCGTTCCAGTCACCGCGGACGACGCCGGCGGCGCACCGCGGGCGCGGACTCATGCGTTTCCTTATTCTCCCACGCCCACCGGCAGACCTTTGAATCTGGACGGGATTCCGTCCATCCGTCTGCAGGTACTCTGACGGCATGGCTTCACGAATAAGCGCCGTGATCCGAAAAGCCGGAGCGGCCCTGAAGGAAATCACACAGCGAGGACCGTCCCGCAAACACACAAGGGACGGTCCTCGCCCCGATGCCCCCAAGCCGCGTCCCAAAGCTGGAGGCGCGCGACGAGGCTATGGGCCCTCCCCCGGCCACACGGCCGACCCGGGCGAGATCGTGTGGACGTGGGTTCCCTACGAGGATGACCCTTCTCAGGGCAAGGACCGACCCGTCCTGATCATCGGAACCGAGGCAAGCGTGCTGCTCGGTCTCATGCTCACGTCCCGGGACCGCAACAACGAGTCCAGCCGCGACGAAGGCTACATCGATATTGGCTCCGGGCCGTGGGATAGAAAGGGGAGGGACAGTGAGGTTTACCTGGATCGCGTGCTTCGGATCGACCCCCCGGCTGTGCGCCGCATTGGCTCCGCGCTTCATCGCTCCCGGTTCGAGAAGGTGATCGACGGATTGGAAAGGCGCGCGGGGCGGTAGCGCTTCGGCCGGACGGTGTCGCGAACCGCCGCCGTCGTCGTTCCGGCCGGAGATTGTGCCCACTTTCTGGTAGCCTGTATAGCTGTGTGTCCGCGCAGGTCGACGGGCACTTTGGCTCGGCCGCCACGGCATCCCCACGCCGCTCAGTCAATGGCCGCACCGAAAATCCCTCACCGACCAGTCCGCAATACAAAGAGAGTCTTATACGTGGCAAATATCAAGTCCCAGAAAAAGCGCATTCTCACCAATGAGAAGGCTCGTCAGCGCAATAATTCGGTCAAGTCCGAGTTGAAGACTGCGATCCGCGCCGTCAACACCGCAGTGGAGTCCACCGACAAGGACGCCGCTGCGGCCGCACTTGCCGTTGCCAGCCGCAAGCTGGATAAGGCCGTGAGCAAGGGCGTTCTGCATAAGAACAACGCTGCGAACCGCAAGTCGGGTATCGCGAAGCGCGTAAACGCGCTCGGCTAATTGCGCTGAAACTGAAGTGGCCGGCCCCTCATAGGGTCGGCCACTTTTTTGTTCAATCTGCAGTCAACGGATGCCGCCGCGCGAAATAGCGGCAACAGCACGCTCCACCGCGTACACGGGATCCCTAGCCTCTCCCTTGACCTGCGCATCGGCCTCCGCGAGGACCTGGATGCAGTAGTTCAGCCCCTCCGGAGTCCATCGCTGCGCTTCCCTGCGTGCCTGGTCCACCTGCCACGGAGCCATTCCCAAGTCCTTGGCGAGCTGGGCCGAGCCGCCGCGCACGCCATAGACCTTAGCGACTACACGCAGCTTCATGGCCAGAGCAGCCACAAGCGGCACGGGGTCGGCGCCCGTGGACAGCGCGTGCCGCAGCATGGCCAGTGCCTGGCCCCCGCGGCCAGCCAGTGCGGCGTCAGCAACTTTGAAACCTGTGGCTTCGATTCTTCCGCCGAAGTATTTCTCCACCGTTTCCGCGCCGAGCACGCCTTCGGTGTCCGAAATCAACTGCTGGCAGGCGGCCGCCAATTCCGAGAGGTTTGAGCCGACGGCGGCGACGAGTGCCCGCACCGCGTCAGCGTCAATGCGTCGCCTGGCGGAACGGAACTCGGCGGAGACAAAGTCGATCTTCTCCGAATCCTTCTTCAGCGGCTGGCAATCAACGACTGTCGCCTTCCCAGTCTTCAGCTGGTCAAGAAGCTTCTTGCCGCGAGTTCCGCCGCTGTGGTGCAACACCAGGACAACGTCGGGTGCGGGGTCGGTGAGATATGCCAGCGCGTCCTGCAGAAAGGCATCATTCATCTGTGCGAGCCCCGTTGCCTCGATGACCTTCGTTCCTCCGAACAGTGAAGGGCTGCCCAGGACGATGAGTGCCCCGGCCTCATACTGCGCGGCATCCAGCCGGACGGTGTCGACGTTGGGTTCAAGCTCGCGCATCCGCTTCCGCACCGCCTCGAAGCTGCGCATTGCGAGATACTCTTCGGGCCCCGACAGCAGGATCACCGGCGCGGGGGCTACCTCACGCCAGCTGGTGGCGCTCGACGCTGATGGGCTCACGTAGTTTCGGGCTCCTTGTTCGGAAGGTGATGTGGCTGGGTCAACTTTGCCATGGGTGCCGGTCGCAGGCCAAAGGCTTCTCAGAGGGATTGAATCCGGAAAGTACCACCATCAGCGAACAGCAAGAACGAGCCTCGCTGGTCCGTGCGTGCGGCATGTACTCCGGCAGCGTCCAGTGCCTCGAGGGTGGCTGGATGTGGGTGGCCGTAGTCGTTGTGCCTTCCCGCAGAGATGAGCGCTACGGAGGGCGACGTTGCCTGGATCAGGCGATGTCCGCCGTTGCGGGCGCCGTGATGAGCAACCTTGAGGATATCGACACCGGAGAGTGCGAGATCGCGGTGGGCGACCAGCATCTCGTCGGCCGCTTCCTCCTCGATATCACCGGTGAACAGCACATCGACAGCTGATCGGCCGTCAGTGCCACCGATGGTGACGAGGACAACAGCGGAGGCATCGTTCTCGGACGCGACGGTGGCGTCTGGAAAGGGCCAAAGTGCCGTCCAGGTGATCCTTCCGAGAACGCCTGTAGCTCCAGCGACAATTGGTTCCGGAACAAGACCGGCGTCCGTTGTTGCTTCGATCACTTCATCCGGCAGTGCAGCTTCGGACGTCGAGTAGAGCAATCGCCCTACCGAACGACCGGAGAAGACCCCCTCAGTCCCGCCGTAGTGATCCTGGTGCAGGTGTGTGATGACCAGGAGGTCTACGGTCTCAACCCTCAGTGCGTCCAGGCAGCGGTCGATCATTGCAGGGTCCGGGCCCGCGTCAAACACCATGGCGCTGTGCTCTCCCGTCCTGACAACAAACCCGTCGCCCTGTCCCACATCGCAGCCGGCGATCGTCCACTCGGGTTGCTCGTGCACCACCCCTGTTGCAGTCCAAAGACCTGCAGAACCGAGCGCAAAACCTGCGGCCACCCACTTCAGCGAGGTGATGCGCATGTCCCTGACTGCTGACCGCACCATCACAGCCGCTGATCTGACGACTGCGTGCAGCGGTTGCCACCACACCGCCGCGGCAAGTACCGCCAGGCTGACAAGCGCACTGAGAGCGGCGCCTCCAGCCCCCGAGGGCCACGGAATGACGGCAAGCGGAGCTGATGCGAAGAAGCCCGCGACGCCGGCCACCCACGATGCGCCCCAACCTGCGGCAACGGCGAATGGTAGTGCTGCAAGTGGCAGCAGGGAGACGAGCATTACCGCGAGCATCCCGGCGATGGTGATGAAGGGTACTACCGGCGCCGCTGCGATGTTTGCCAGTAGGGAGTAAGTCGGAATCGCAGGTTGGATCAGAATGAGGATAGGCGTGCAGAAGAGCTGCGCAGCGAGCGGCACGGCCAGGAGTTGGGCGATCCAGTGTGGCAGCAGCGTCTCGAAACGTTGTACAAGAAGGGGGCCCGCAAGCACCAGACCTGAGGTGGCCGCGACCGAAAGAATGAAGGCGTACTCCCCGCTGAGCCAAGGATCGACTGCCAGCAGGGCGGCGATGGAGAGGAAAAGCAGAGTCATGGACAGCCTGCCCCGCCCGGTGAGCACAGCGAGCACACCTATTGACCCCATGACTGCCGCCCGCAGCACGCTTGGTTCAGGTCGTACGAGGAGAACAAAGGCTCCGAGGGAAATTATGCCGCCTAGGGCCGCCGCCCATCGTGGGAGCCGGAATGCTCTGCAGGAGAGGAAGACGAACGCCAGTACGTAGCTGCAATTCGCCCCGGAGACGGCAGTCAAGTGAGTCAGGCCCGTGGACTGCATCCTCAGGACAAGGTTCTCGTCCACCGCCGAACGGGCTCCGATCACCATTCCCGCCATGAGCCCGTCATCCGGTGCGCCTGTGCTACCCGCCAGCGTCAGGAACTGCTCCCGGACCTGCTCCATTGGTCCGGTTTCAGTCTCGTGCTCCAGCCTGTCGGGCACGGTTGACGCGATCATCAGCGCCCGGGCACGCTCCCCGGGATCAGTGGCGGTAACCTTCCCCGCCGAACGGACTATGTCTCCGTCTTTCACTGCACTCCAGTCGTCCCCGCCCAGCACCACCAGCGGGATGCTCGCGGTGAAGCGCTCACCGCCGAAGGTACCTTCGAGCAGCGTCGCCTCGAGAATCCAGCGGGGGCTTCCATCCATATCCGGCGCGGAAGCCCGCGTGGCATCCCCCGTGGCGCGCAATTTCGCGGTTATGTGGCCTTCGGACGCGGTAGCAGCTTCCATGGGCTCAGATCCCTGCTGGTCGATCCGGGCCGCTGTGGGCAAACAAACCATCGCTGCGGCCCCCGTTGCTACGAGAATGACCTGCAGAATGCGGCAGTGCTTCTTTCGATACGCGACGAGCGCCATGCACCCCAACGCAACGGTTGCGAGAACAAGTCCCAGCATGAGCGCCGCCGGTGCATCGAGGCGCACGGCCACTGTCGCAGCGGTCCACGCTGCGGCTGCCGCCGGCAGCAGGCGCAGGTCCCGGATTGGTCTCCCGGACTCATCAGGCTCCACGGTGCGTTCCTCGCGGCTTCGCACCTTCAGCCACCACAGCTTCTGCGCCAACTGCGTGGCGATACGCCGGTCCCGGCTGGCCGTTATTGGCGCATTATTGCGCGTTGGGCGGCCATGCGAACCAGCCCGCACCGGGCTCTGTCCAGCAGCTGAAACGAGGAATCGGTCCCAGCGGGCCCGCCTTCCGGACATCAGAGAGTAACCAGAGGTAGAAGTGCTTCCAGCATCGCGGGACCAGTGCCTGGAATTGCGTCGAGCTCCTCGGCGCGGGTGAAGGCCCCATGTTCCGTGCGCCACTGAACTATCCGTTCGGCGAGGACCGGGCCCACCTTGGGCAACTCCTCCAGCTCTGCGACCTCCGCGGTATTCAGGTTTACGAGCGGCACTGAGTCCGGAGCCGGACCGGTTGCTCCCTGGTCGGCGTTCGCGGCGGCGGGCGGAATGGCTTCACCCACCGTGGGGATTACAACCTGCTGTCCGTCCACCACGACAGCAGCAAGGTTTACGGCGGACAAATCAGCCTCAGGAAGGGCGCCGCCGGCCGATTCCAGAACCTCAAAGACCCGGGAGCCGGGAAGAGCCTCGACGACTCCCGGTGAGAGGACAGCTCCGGCGACATGCACGACCACGCGGCCTGTCTCACCCGGCTGGCCAGCCGAATCCTTCGTGGCGACGCCCGCGCCCGCTGCATCCGCTGCCGGCTGGCCGTCCTTAGCTTCGGCGGACACCTCACTGGTCGTGCCCTGATCGGATGTCGGTGGCACTGACGAATCAGCCGGTGAAGTTTGAATGGGTATCACCTCCCCCTGGTTACGGTCGATCGAGGTGAACGCCCACACCCCCACTGCGAGCGCGCACCCCGCTGCGACGAGGGCGGCGCGACGGGTTGCCACCCAGCGCCTGCCCGGTCCCGCGGAGGTTTCCCCACGGGACGGATCCTCACCCCCAAAATCCCCTTCACAAACCCGGTCAATGTGCTCTGTGTCGACTCCGGGTTCTTGCGGAGAGATGGCTGCGCTTCCTTCGGAACCTGGTTCGCGATCGAATGAAACCGCACCTGCGAGTATTCGGTCCAACCGGTCAGGACTGCGGTTGGACGTGCCCGTCGCCCAGCGGTGCCTTGCCATGGCACGAGCGTATGGTGGCACACCCCGGGATTATCCGTCCCGTAGGCGCTATGTGGATAAGCCGCCCAAACAGCGTCCGATGTGGAGTAAGAGAGCGGCCAGGGGACCCGCGCGAGCTTGCGAGCGTGGGGGTGGCCGGGAACGAGAGCGGCCAGGGGACCCGCGCGAGCTTGCGAAAGTGGGGGTGGCCGGGAACGAAAGCGCGTCGCGTGGCCGCGGAAGATTATCCGCCGAACCGACGAAGTGGGTCGCAGACAGCGACCGCAAGGACGCCAAGACCGGTGTGAGCAGCCAACACGGCAGGCAAGCGGGTCAACACTGCCTCAGCGTCGCGCGGGATGCGGGCCGCTGCCGCTTCGGCCTGGGCGCGATTCCCGAAGTAGTGGAAAGCGGCGATGCTCCCCTCCGGCCTGTCCCGCAGCTCCGTCACTACCAGTTCATCGAGGCGTTGTTTGGCGCGCGCAGCCGTGCGAATGCGTTCCAAGGGCTCAATGGCCCCGTCCTTCACCGTCAGGATCGGCTTCACGGAGAGCAAGGTCCCGATCATTCCCGCCGCGGGCCCGATGCGGCCGCCCCGGCGCAACTGGTCCAGACTGGGCACGTAGAAGAGGAGTCTCGTGCGGGAGCAGGTCTCTGCAGCCAGCTTCACCGCCTCCTGTGCATTTGCACCATTCCGGAGTGCCAGGCAGGCAGCCGCAACACCTGCACCCTGCGCCATGGCGACCGTGCCGCTGTCCACCACGTGCACAGGAATGGACACCGAGTGCGCGGCCCAGCGGGCCGCGTCCACTGTGCCGGACAGTTTGCCTGACAGGTGGATGGAGACGATCTCCTCCGCGCCCTCAGCTTCCAGCCGCCGGTAAACGCTTTGGAACTGTCCTGGCGCCGGCCGGGATGTGCGCACGTCGGCACCCTCCGCCAACGCAACCGACAAGGGTTCGATCAGGTTGTCGCTGCCCTCCCCATAGTGGCGGCCCGAGATGATCACCGGCATTGGCACGATGGTGACTCCCACAGCGGAGCCGTCCCCGGTTACCCACTCATTCGGAAGCGCCGCGGCAGAATCGGTGACGACCGCCGTCGTCGTTCCCGGTCCTGCCTCCGGATCCCTGGTGACCCACCATGGCCCGGGACGCCGTTCGAACCATCTCATGGTTCAGCGCTCCTTGTCGGGTGTCCGATCAGGCGGGGACGATATTCACCAGTTTGGGAGCACGCACAATCACCGTTCGGATGTCCCTGCCCGCGAGGGTTCGCTGCACCTGTTCGGTGGCAAGTGCCAACTCCCTGAGTTCGTCCTCCGAAATGTCGGCGGACACCTCCAGGCGGTCGCGGACCTTTCCCTGCACCTGAACTACCGCGGTGACTGTGTCCTGCACGAGCAGCGACTCATCAACGACGGGCCAACCGGCAGCGGCGACCGAGGCCGGATGGCCGAGCCGCTCCCAGAGGTCCTCCGCGGTATATGGGGCAAACAGGCTCAGGATGATGGCCGTGGCCTCGGCCGCTTCGCGAACAGCCGGGTCACCGCCGCCTGGGCCGGAGTCGATCGCCTTGCGGGTAGCGTTCACCAGCTCCATCACCTTGGCGATGACCACATTGAACTTGTTGTTTCCCAACAGCTCGGTTGCGTCGGCAACGGTGCGGTGCGTTATGGCCCGCAATGCCCTGTCGCCGCCGTCTGTTGGGGTTCCAGGCTCGGAGGAAACATCCGCGCCGAGCCGCCAGGCCCGCGCCAGGAACTTCGCCGAACCCGACGGAGAGACATCGGCCCAGTCGACGTCATCTTCGGGCGGTGATGCAAAGACCATGGTGAGCCGCACAGCATCCACGCCGTAACGATCGAGCTGCTCGCTCAGGTCCACTCCGTTGCCCAAGGATTTACTCATGGCCTTTCCGCCGTTGAGCACCTGCCCCTGGTTCAGCAGCGCCGAAAACGGCTCCGTGAAATTAACCAGGCCCAGGTCGAAGAGCACCTTGGTGAAGAACCGGCTGTACAGCAGGTGCAGGATGGCGTGTTCAACGCCGCCGACGTACTGTCCGACCGGCAGCCATTCGTTCACCTTCTCGGTGTCGAACGGGGCGTCTGTGAGCTGCGGATTCACGAACCGGAGGTAGTACCAGGAAGAATCAACGAAGGTATCCATCGTGTCGGTGTCCCGTTTGGCCGGGCCGGAGCACTGCGGGCACTGTACGTTGACCCAGTCCGATGCCGCGGCGAGGGGCGAGGTTCCCTTGGGTGCCAGGTCCTCCCCGCGCAGGTTGCTGGGCAGCCGGACCGGCAACTGCTCGTCCGGCACGGCCATTTCACCGCAATCGGGACAGTGGATGATGGGAATCGGCGTGCCCCAGAACCGCTGGCGGGACAGCAGCCAGTCCCTCAACCGGTAGTTGACGGTCCGCTCCCCCGTTCCCTGCGCAGTGACGAGCTCGATGGCGCGCGCAATTGCGGCCTCCTTCGGCAGCCCATTCAGCTCATCCGAGTTCACGAGGGTTCCCTCGCCGGCCGTCGCCTTCCCGGTGACCGCGGGATCATCTTCCCCGGTGTCAACCACCATGCGGACAGGCAGGTCGAACGCGCGCGCGAAATCAAGGTCGCGCTGGTCGTGGGCAGGTACTGCCATGATCGCGCCGGTTCCGTAGTCCGCCAGCACATAGTCAGCTGCCCACACCGGCAGCCTCTCGCCATTGAGCGGGTTGATCGCGTAGCGGCCGGTGAAGACGCCGGTCTTCTCACGTTCTGTGGACTGGCGTTCGATGTCGCTGAGCGCGTTGACCTGTTCGCGGTATTCGGCCAGGGCTGTGGCGTGCTCTTCAGTCACCAGGTCCAGCGCCAACTGGGCATCGGCAGCGACGACGAAGAAGGTAGCACCGTGCAGCGTGTCCGGCCGGGTCGTGAATACCGTGACGTCCGTGGTTGGGGAATCGCCGTCGGCTTCGATGGTGAAGGTGACGTGTGCGCCTTCCGAGCGGCCGATCCAATTGCGCTGCATCGCCAGCACGCGCTCGGGCCAGTGGCCGGCGAGCGGCTCCATGTCCTCGAGCAGCCGGTCCGCATACTCGGTGATGCGGAAGTACCACTGGTTCAGGCTCTTCTTCGTCACCGGGCTGCCGCAGCGTTCACAGGCCCCGTTGATCACCTGTTCATTCGCCAGGACCGTCTGGTCCTTCGGGCACCAGTTGACGGGATGGTCCTTGCGGTAGGCCAGACCCTTCTCGAAGAACCGCAGGAACAGCCACTGCGTCCAGCGGTAATACTCGGGGTCCGAGGTGTGCACCCTCCGTGACCAGTCGGCGCTGATCGCGTAACGCTTGAAGGACGCAGCCTGGGTGTCGATGTTCGCGTAGGTCCACTCGCTGGGGTGGGCGTTGCGCTTGATCGCCGCATTCTCCGCAGGCAGGCCGAAGGAGTCCCAACCGATCGGGTGCAGAACGTCATGGCCCAGCTGACGCCAGTAGCGCGCGACGACGTCGCCCATCGCGAAAGCCTCGGCGTGGCCCATGTGCAGGTCGCCGGAGGGGTAAGGGAACATGTCGAGGACGTAGCGCCGTTCCCTCGTGCCGTCGTCAGCGGGGGCGAAGGTGTTGAGCCGCTCCCACACGGGTTGCCACTTCGCCTCAATGTCCGCGAAGCTGTAGGTACCGGCGTCCGACTCTTCGGCCGTGGAATTGCTGCTCACTGTTTTCGCCCTGTCTCTTGATCACTGGTGACCGTCGTTCGTGGTGCTGTAACTGCCGTCAATCCTGTGTACCAGCGGCAAACAGGGCCCCAGACACACAAAAGCCCCTCGACGTAGGAGGGGCTGCCGCGCGTGTCAGCGCGGCTAGGTAAGAAGCAGTTGCGCGCACATAGCTACACCTTAGCGCACTTTGGTAAGGGCGGTCCCTCAGGAGGAGTTACCATATTTCCCATTGAGCAAGATAGCTGTTATCGCGCCCATAAGATGCCGAGGCGGAATGCGCCCGCGGCTGATCGGCCAGTCTCTCCTCCGGAGGATCTCCAGGCATCCGCTGGCCCGTCGTCGTTAGGTAGACGAGATAATGACACACACCTTCCCTCCCGCAGATCCGGCGCCCCAGACCCTCGGCGACGACTCAGTCGCACTTGTCCGTCGATGGTTGCACCTGGATGACCCCACGTACGTGCCGCCGGCCACTCCATCCCGCGGCTCGAAGTCCGCGCAACTCCTCGCCGAAGTCCTGAAAGACCAGGACGGACTCGACTTCACGATCGGGTTCGTTGACCGCGTGATCCGGCCGGAAGATCCCGCCGTCGCGGCCCGTAACCTGGCCCAGTTGGCGCGGAAGACGCCGTCGTTCCTTCCCTGGTATATGAAAGGCGCGGTCCGGCTGGGCGGCGTCATGGCCCCGGCGCTGCCCAGGGTCGTGGTCCCCGTGGCGCAACGGGTTCTGCGTGAAATGGTGGGACACCTCATCGTGGATGCCCGGCCCGCGCGCCTGGGCAAGGCCATTGCATCGCTGCGCGGCGAAGGCATCCGGCTGAACATCAATCTCCTGGGTGAGGCTGTTCTCGGGCATAAGGAAGCCGATGCGCGGCTTGCGGGCACCCGCGAACTCCTGGCAAGGGACGACGTCGACTACGTCTCGATCAAGGTCTCCTCAGTAGTCAGCACCCTGAACCTGTGGGACTTCGAGGGCACGGTGGAACGTGTGACTGAGCGCCTGATCCCGCTGTACACGCTTGCCGCGTCCTCGCCGGCGCCGAAGTTCATCAACCTGGACATGGAGGAGTATCACGATCTCGACCTCACCGTTGCGGTCTTCAAGCGGATTTTGGAGACTCCTGCGCTGAAAAACCTTGAGTCGGGCATAGTGCTCCAGGCTTACCTTCCGGACGCCCTTGGCGCGCTGCAGGACCTGACGCAGTGGGCGCAGGCGCGCCGTACTGAGGGTGGTTCGGCGATCAAGGTCCGGCTGGTGAAGGGCGCCAACCTCGCCATGGAGCTCGTGGACGCCGCCCTCCACCACTGGGAGCCCGCGACCCTTCCCAGCAAACAGGCAACCGACACCAACTACAAGCGCTGTCTCGATTGGGCGCTGCGTCCGGAGAACGCCGACGCCGTCCGGCTCGGGATCGCCGGACATAACCTGTTCGACGTCGCACTTGCGCGCAACCTGTCAGTGGCGCGTGGTGTAGAGGACCGGATCGAGTTCGAGATGCTCCTCGGTATGGCCGAAGAGCAGGCCGCGGAGGTCCGTAAGGACGTCGGCTCGCTCCTCCTCTACACACCCGTGGTGCACCCCGAGCAGTTCGATGTTGCGATCAGCTACCTGATCCGGCGGCTCGAGGAGAATGCAAGCCAGGAGAACTTCATGAGCGCGGTTTTCGAGCTCACACGAAACGAGGAACTCTTCGAGCGCGAGACGAACCGATTCCTGGCTTCGCTCAAGGAACTTGACGATGTGGTTCCCGCGCCGAATCGCCAGCAAACGCCGGACCGCTTCACGGAAACGGCCGAGGGCGAATTCCACAACCAGCCGGATTCTGATCCTTCGCTGCCGGCGATCCGCGAATGGGCGAATGACGTGCTGAGCCGCGTGCCCGGCTCCACCCTCGGGGTGGCTCTGGTCGAGTCCTCGAGACTTGAAACGAACGACGACGTCGATGCGGCCATCGCGCGCGCCCGCTCCGCCCAGCAGGACTGGGGGTCCCTCACGGGCGCCGAGCGCGCGAAGGTACTGCGCGAGGCGGCGGCGATACTCGCGGCGAAGCGGGGGGAGCTGGTGGAGGTCTCCGCGAGCGAAACCGGCAAAACCATCGCCGAATCGGACCCGGAAATTTCAGAGGCAATCGACTTCGCGAACTACTATGCACTGCTCGCCGAAGAACTCGATGCAGTCGAGGGCGCACGGTTTGTACCCGCGAAGCTCACCGTAGCCACACCCCCGTGGAACTTCCCGGTGGCCATAGCTGCTGGTTCCGCCCTGGCTCCCTTGGCAGCAGGCAGCGCCGTCGTCCTGAAGCCGGCTCCCCAGGCGAAGCGTTGTAGCGCCGTGATGGTGGAGGCACTGTGGGAGGCGGGCGTACCGAGGGATGTCCTGATCTTTGCCGACGTCACCGAGGGGCCAGTCGGTCAGCACCTCATCTCCCATCCCGACGTGGACCGCGTGATCCTGACCGGCGCCTACGATACCGCGAAGCTGTTCCGGTCCTGGCGGACGGACCTTCCGCTGCTGGCCGAGACCAGCGGCAAGAACTCGCTCATCGTCACCCCCAGTTCGGATCTGGACCTGGCTGCCGCTGACGTCGTGAAGTCGGCGTTCGGACACGCGGGACAGAAGTGTTCAGCGGCGTCACTGGCGATCCTGGTGGGTTCCGCGGCGTCGTCCGCACGTTTCCGCAATCAACTCATTGACGCTGCCGCGTCCCTCAAGGTCGGTTACCCTCAGGACCCTGAGACCGAAATGGGCCCGATCGTTGAGCCTGCCGAGGGCAAGCTTCGGGATGCGCTCACGACGCTCGGTGAGGGCGAGTCCTGGCTTGTTGAGCCGCGTCAGCTGGACGATACGGGCCGGCTATGGAGTCCCGGCGTACGCGTGGGCGTCAAACCCGGCAGCTACTTCCACCTCACTGAGTTTTTCGGACCGGTCCTCGGCGTGATGCACGCCGATACCCTGGAGCAGGCCATCGAATGGCAAAACGCCAGTGCCTACGGGCTGACCGGCGGTATCCATACCCTGAATCCCGACGAGGTCACGCAGTGGCTGGAGTCAGTCGAGGCAGGCAACCTTTATGTGAACCGCGGGATTACCGGCGCAATTGTTCGACGTCAGCCTTTCGGCGGGTGGAAGCGCTCGTCTGTTGGACCCGGTGCGAAGGCGGGTGGCCCGAACTATCTGATCCACCTCGGCAGCTGGGAGCGGGAGGAGTTGCATCCGGGTAATGTGCACGCGCCCCTGTGCGAGTCGGTTCGTCAACTCCTGCACGCAGCGCAGGTTCAGGACGCCCACAAGGGTTTCCTTGCCCGCTCGGCAGCTGACGATCAGCGCCACTGGGTCCGTACTTTCGCCACGCACGAGGACGTCTCAGGGTTGGGGGTCGAACGGAACGAGTTCCGGTACCTTCCGGTACCTGTGACTGTCCGGCTGAACGAGGCCGGCGATTCGAGCGATTTCGTGCGCGTTGTCGGCGCGGGACTCCGTGCCGGTTCGACCATGCAGGTTTCGACACCTGAGCCCCTGTCGCCCGCACTGACGGCAGTTCTTTCAGCACGCGGTGTTGCGCACCGGGTGGAGGACGACGCCGCATGGCTGGCTGCTGCTCCGGGTGCGAAGCTGGGCAGGGTCCGCCTGATCGGTGGCGGGTACACCGAGCTGTGTGGGGCGACGGACGGTGACCCGGATGTGGCGATCTACGCCGGTCCTGTCACCGAGGCTGGGCGCCTGGAGCTTCTGCCGTTCCTGCACGAGCAGGCAATAACGATTACGGCGCACCGTTTCGGGAACCCGGACAACGTCTCAGGAGAGGTCCTCCGCTAACCCCTCCCCCCAACCCTCCATCCACCGAGTCACGGACGCCTGAGCAACGCAGGCGTCCGTGACTTCATTATGTAAGCCTGCCCGTCCAAGTGGCACTTGAGGTCCCCTTCGAGCGTGTGGTCGGCCACCGCGATGCCCCGGTGTGGTGGGCATCGCGGAGCGGGCAGGGCCCGCGGTGGCCGTCCACGCGCGGAGGCGACGTAAGCAGCAGAAGGAAGACCCAATAAGCGAGCCCTACCTAACGTCCTCGTCCACCCAGTCGAAGGTCTTCGTGACGGCCTTCTTCCAATTCCGCAACTGCCGTTCCCTTTCTGCGTCGTCGAGCGCCGGAGTCCAGCGCTTGTCTTCGGACCAGTTGGCGGCGAGTTCGTCGGTGTCCTTCCAGAAGTCGACGGCGAGGCCGGCGGCGTAGGCTGCGCCGAGCGCTGTGGTCTCGGTGACTTTGGGGCGGATGACGGGGATGCCGAGGATGTCGGCCTGGAACTGCATCAGGGCGTCATTGGCGACCATTCCGCCGTCCACTCTCAGATCCTCCATGTTGACGCCGGCGTCCGCGTTTGCAGCGTCAAGGACTTCCCGTGTCTGGAAGGCTGTGGCTTCCAGGGCGGCCCGGGCGATGTGTCCCTTGTTGACGAACCGGGTGAGGCCGACAATCGCGCCTCGGGCGTCGGAGCGCCAGTAGGGGGCGAAGAGGCCGGAGAAGGCCGGAACGATGTAGACGCCGCCGTTGTCTTCCACTGTGTCGGCGAGCTGTTCGACCTCGGGTGCGGATTTGATGATGCCCAGATTGTCCCGGAGCCACTGCACAAGTGAACCGGTGACGGCAATGGATCCTTCGAGGGCGTACACCGGTTTGGCGTCTCCGAGCTTGTAGCAGACGGTGGTGAGGAGTCCGTTGGTGGAGTGCACCATCTCTTCTCCGGTGTTCACGATCATGAAGTTGCCGGTGCCGTAGGTGTTCTTCGCGCCGCCCTTGTCGAAGGCGGCCTGGCCGAAGGTAGCTGCCTGCTGGTCACCGAGGATACCTGCGACGGGAACCTCGCGGAGCAGCTGCGAGCTGTGGACGTTGCCATAAACCTCTGACGAGGATTTGATGGCCGGCATCATCGATTCCGGTACGCCGAAGGTCTCGAGGATGGAAGCGTCCCAGCTGAGCGTTTCCAGGTCCATGAACAGCGTTCTTGAGGCGTTCGTGACGTCGGTGATGTGTACTCCGCCGTCGGTGCCGCCGGTGAGGTTCCAGGTAACCCACGAGTCGGTGTTGCCGAAGAGCAGATCACCGGATTCGGCTTTCTGCCGCGCGCCGTCCACATTGTCGAGGATCCATTTGATCTTGGTTCCGGAGAAGTAGGTGGCCAACGGCAGCCCGACCTGCTGCTTGAACCGTTCGACGCCGCCGTCCGCCGCGAGTTCATCGACGATGGGCTGGGTGCGTGTGTCCTGCCAGACAATGGCGTTGTAGACGGGCTGTCCGGTGTTCTTGTCCCAGACGACCGCGGTCTCCCGCTGGTTGGTGATGCCTACAGCGGCGATGTCGTGGCGGGTGAGGTTGGCTTTCGACAGGGCGTTGCCGATGACCTCTCGGGTGTTGTCCCAGATCTCAATGGGGTTGTGCTCCACCCAGCCTGCCTTGGGGAAGATCTGTTCGTGCTCCTTCTGTCCGGAGGAGACGATATTTCCCTGATGGTCGAACACGATGGCGCGGCTCGACGTGGTTCCCTGGTCGATGGCTATGACGTACTGCGGCATTGCTGCTCCTCGTTGAGTTGTTGGAATTGGGTTGGTGGACGCTTGCGCTTATCAGGCGGGCGTCGGGAAGGTGATGAGCATGGCAGCCAGTCCGCCGAGAAGGCCACCGGCGATTGGTCCGACTACCGGAACCCAGGCGTAGCTCCAGTCGCTGCTGCCTTTGCCCTTGATCGGCAGGAAGGCGTGCGCGATGCGCGGACCGAGGTCGCGGTTGGGGTTGATGGCGTAGCCGGTTGGGCCACCGAGTGAGGCGCCGATACCGACGACGAGAAGTGCGACGGCCAATGGCCCGATCTGCGTCGGCGTTCCAGCGAAGGAGATGATTACGAAGACCAGGACAAACGTGCCGATGATCTCGGTGATAAGATTCCACGCGCTGGAACGGATCGCGGGACCGGTTGAGAAGACGCCGAGCTTGTTCGCGGGATCCGGCTCATCGTCGAAGTGCTGTTTGTAGGCGAGCCAGCAGCCTACTGCGCCCAGAATCGACCCGATCATTTGGGCTGCAAGATAGCCGAGCGCGTTCACGAAGTTCTTATCGACGCCGGGAGCGAACTCGGCGGTATCCCCGTTTGCCCACAGACCGACCGTCACAGCGAAATTCAAGTGGGCGCCTGATAGGGCGGCGACATAAACACCGGCGAAGACTGCGAGCCCCCATCCGAAGTTGACCATCAGGAACCCGCCGTTATTGCCCTTTGTCCCGGCAAGCGCGACGTTCGCCACGACTCCGGTGCCCAGTAGCAGCAGCATGAACGTGCCGAACATTTCGGCGACGAATACTTCCAGAGACATCTTTGACTCCTCTACCTATTCACCTGTGGGCTGTTGAGCCCCGGTACCGTGAGGGTCGCGGTACCGTGTTACTCCCCCCGGCAACTGCTGCCGTTGGTAGCAGCTGTCCGAGAGGACAGCTGCTGGTCGCGAATGCTTACGCGACCAGACTATGGACGTCCACCCGGTGCTGTTGCGCCAGCACCCGGCGGACGTGGGCGAGCTCCTGTTCGCGCTGCGTGGTGGACCATCCGAGGAGATCGCTGAGGACTCCGGCCACCTCCTCGATCAGCTCCTCGCCGATCAGGCCGTTGAAGGCCAGCGAAGTTCGACGGATCAGGACATCGTCGATGTGCTGGACCTGCTCGTGTTCGACCATGTAGGCGAGTTCCCGGACGGAAAGTTCGTGGCTTGAACGCAGCGGCCTGTCTTCACCGGAGGTGAGGAACGCCGCGACATCTGCAGCGCGGGTGCCGTAACGGCCAAGCAGGTTTTTCATGCGGTCGGCAGGCAGTCCTGCGCCGTTCGCGTCAATCCAGTCCGCTGCTTCGTTCGGACTCTGCGGGAAGTCCCTTCCGCCACCGATCGCGAGCTTCGCGGTCGTTACCGTTCTGCTCCGCTGAAGCAGGGAGAGCACCTCGTTGGTCAGGTGCTCGGACAGTGCACGGAACGTCGTCCATTTTCCACCGACGAGGCTCAGAAGTGGGGTCCCGCCGGTGCTGCCGTGTTCAATCCTGTAGTCCCGGGAAACGAAGCCGGGCTGGGTATCGTCATGGCGCGGCAGGGGCCGTACACCGGAGAAGGAGTAGACAACATTCTGGCGTCCAACGGTGATCGATGGGAACACGTGCGCAATGAGGTCGAAGAAGTACTCCATCTCGTCATCGGTGCACACTGCCCCAGAGCCCAGGTCGGTCTCAATATCCGTGGTTCCTACCAGCACACGCTCCCCCATCGGGTAGATGAGAACTATCCTTCCGTCAGAGTGCTCGAAGAAGATCTCACGTCCGGCACAGGCGGCGAGCAGCTCGGGGTGGTCCAGCACGATGTGGGATCCTTTGGTGCCGCCCATGAAGCTGCTCCGCTGCCCGAGCGCGGTATTGGTTCCGTCCACCCAGGCGCCGGTGGCGTTGACGACGACATCGGCGGCCACTTGAAAGGTGCGGCCGGTGAGTTCGTCACGGAGGATGACGCCGTCGTCGTTGCTTCCCACCGCGCTCACATAGTTGAGCGCACGTGCTGCGGGATTCGCGGCAAGGCCGTCGCGAAGGAGATCGAGTGTCAGCCGCTCCGGGTTGTGCACGGAGGCATCGAAGTAGGTAGCCGTGTACTTCACGTCCGGCCGAAGCTTCGGCAGCTGTGAAAGGGAGGCGGAGCGTCCAGCGAACCTGTGCCGGGGAACCGTTCCACCCGCCCGGGAGAATGCATCGTAGAGCGTGAGGCCCATCTTGATGAGGATCGCGCCGCGCTCCCCCGGCGCACCCTGGCGATGGGTGAGGAACCTTAGCGGTGCGCTGAGGATTCCGGAGAAGGTGCTGAAGATCGGGATCGTCGTCTGGAGCGGCTTGACGTAGTGGGGTGCGAGCCGCAACAGCGCGTTCCGTTCAACCACGGACTCCCGGACGAGCCGGAACTCGCCATTCTCGAGGTACCGGATACCTCCGTGGATCATATGCGAGGACGCTCCGGACGCGCCCTGGCAGTAGTCGCCGCGTTCCACCAGGGTGACGTCGACGCCCTGAAGCGCCAGGTCACGGAATGTTCCAACCCCGTTTATCCCTCCGCCGATGACAAGAACGGAGGTTCTCGGCGAATCCTCCAATTGCCGTACGGACTTCCGGACCTCATCATGATGCGCGAACGCTTTTTGTGCGGACTCCGGCAGTGATGACGACGACGGGTCGGTGCTGTTCCTCACGAGTTGACTTGCTCCCCTGCTTGGTGGCGAAAACAGAATCTGCCCCCTATTCTTCGAAGGGTTGGGAATAGTCGTCAATGGCAATGCACAAACGTGCAGACGAGGCCGGGAGAAACTGTGAACACGATGATGGGCTCGTCGCCGGACCGCACCGGCAAGCGCTCGGCTGAGCCGGGAACGCCGCGGAGCCGTGACGCCCTGAGGGCTGCGCAGATGTACTACTTGCAGGACCTCACCATGAACGCCATTGCCCGCGAACTCCGCACGTCGCGGTCCACCGTCTCCCGGTTGCTGTCCATGGCACGGGAAACCGGGCTGGTGCAGATCCAGATCAACAATCCGCTTGACCGCGCGCCCGCGCTGGAACGTGAAATCCGGTACCGGTACGGGGTCGAAGCGCATGTAGTGCCTGTGACGGACCTGGTAAGCGACTCCGACGTGCTGGACCGCGTTGCCATTCAGGCTGCACGGACGTTGGGGCCGCTGGTCGACTCGAACGCGATCATCGGCGTCGCCTGGGGTTCGACGATCAGCGCCGTCAGCCACCATCTGACCCGCAAGGTCACCCACGACAGCACGATTGTGCAGCTCAACGGTGCAGGCAATACACAAACGACGGGTATCACTTACGCGAGTGAGATCCTTCGTCGCTTCGGAGCGGCGTATGGAGCGCGGGTGGAGCAGTTTCCGGTGCCCGCGTTCTTCGACCACGCGGAAACCAAGACAGCCATGTGGGCCGAGCGCAGCGTCAAACGGATCCTGGATCTGCAGCACCGGATGACCATGGCGATCTTCGGCGTGGGTTCGGTGGGGGCCGGAATACCGAGCCACGTGTACTCCGGCGGCTACCTGGACGAGGATGACATGCGCATCCTGAGCGAGAGCCGGGTAGTGGGCGACGTCGCGACTGTCTTCTTCCGGGCCGACGGCACACACAGCGACATCGTGCTCAACGAACGAAGCACCGGTCCCGAACTTGAGCTGCTGGCACAGGTAAGCCGGCGTATCTGCGTGGTCTCGGGAGAGACCAAGATCAATGGCCTTCGCGGTGCGCTCGCGGCCGGGCTGGCCACCGACCTCATCCTGGACGAGCGATCCGCGCGCACCCTGGTGCAGCAAAGCTGACAGCCGCCCCGGACACAGCGGACACCGGCACACCATCGCACGCGGCGCTCGGTAGAGTCGGTGTATGCATAAACCGGACACGGTGTCCTTCTCCAATGGGGTCCTCATGGACCGGCTGGGCTATGGCCTCTACAAGGTCCCTTCCGGGGATGCCCACGGTCTCTGCACCCTCGCGCTGGAAGCGGGCTACCGGTTGCTGGACACCGCAGCGCTCTACGGAAACGAGGAAGGGGTCGGCCAGGCGGTGCGCGACGCGGTGAGCGACGGTCATCTCGAACGGGGCGACATCTTCGTGACCTCGAAAGTCTGGAATGACCGTCACGGTTACCGCAGTACGCGCGAAGCGTTCGACGAATCGCTTGCGAGGCTGGGTCTGGAGTACCTGGATCTGTACCTCATTCATTGGCCGTGTCCGGGCACTGACCTGTACATCGATTCCTGGCGGGCGCTGGAGGAGCTCTACCACACCGGGCGTGTGCGCGCGATCGGCGTTTCCAACTTCCAACGCCACCATCTGGAGCGGCTGCTGTCGGAAACCGAAGTGGTACCGGCACTGAACCAGGTCGAGCTCCATCCCCTCCTCCAGCAGCACAGTCTCCGCGAGTTCAACGCGGAGCATGGCATCATCACCCAGTCCTGGAGCCCCCTTGGCCGCGGCAGGGTGCTAGACAACCCGACCATCACCCATATAGCGGCCAAGCACCACCGCTCGCCCGCCCAGGTGATCCTTCGATGGCACCTGCAGACCGGCGTTACGGCAGTCGCCAAAGCGAGCAGCCGCGAACGCATCACCAGCAACCTGGACATCGCCGACTTCGAACTGGACGCGGTCGACATGACGGCGATCGGTCAATTGAACGCCGACACCCGCTTCGGCTCGCACCCGGATTTGGTCAACTGACGTGATAGAACTCCACCGCACCGCCACGGCGCGCACGCTGCGCTACCGCGGAACCATTCAGCGTTACTGGGATTTCGAGCCGGACGGCAGCGCACCCGTCCGTCCCCCGTTGTTCATGGTGCATGGATTCCGCGGAGACCACCACGGGCTGCTGCGGATCGTCGAGGCGCTGCCCGGGCACCGGGTTATCACTCCCGATCTCCCCGGTTTCGGGCAGTCCGAGCCGCTGCCCGGAACCCACGACGTCACGGCGTACGCCGAGTTCGTGCTCTCCAGCGTCGGTGCGCTCGGCCTGGGCCCGGACACGGTGCTCGTTGGGCATTCCTTCGGGTCCATCATCGCCGCCCACGCTGCTGCGGACGCCTCCGGAACCTTCAGCGCGCTGGTGCTCATCAACCCCATCAGCGCTCCTGCCCTGGAAGGCTCCAGCCGAATCGCCACGCGCCTCGCCGAGCTGTACTACCGGCTGGGGTCCGTTCTTCCTGAAAGCGCAGGGCAACAGTTGCTGCGGAACAGGGCCATTGTCCGCGCCATGAGCGAGCTGATGGCCAAGACCCGGAACCGGGACCTCCGCCGCTGGATCCACGGGCAACACCGGGCATACTTCAGTGCCTTCGCTTCACGGGATGTGGTCCTGCAGGCTTTCACTGCTTCGATCAGCGGAACGGTCCGGGACTCCGCACCGCATCTATTGCTGCCGGTTCTCCTGATCGCCGCCGAGAAGGATGATCTGGGTTCCATTGCGACACAGCAGGCCCTCGCGGGACTGATCCCTGACTCGAAGCTTGCCGTTATTGAGGACGTTGGCCATCTAATTCATTACGAGACACCCGACATTGCTGCCCGTACGATCACCGAATTCCTGGAGGACATTGCAACGTGAAGGTGCTGATAGATGCGAGGTTCACCCGGCTGGACCACCATGACGGCATCAGCCGTTATGGCGCCAGCCTCATCGAGGCGCTCTCCCGCAAGGCAGAGGTGACCATGCTCATTCACGATCGCCGCCAACTTGCCCTTCTTCCTGATGTGCCCCACGTGCTCGTGAACAGCCCGCTGTCACCGGCAGAGTTGTTTGTTGCCCGGCGGATCAACCGGCTGCAGCCCGACGTCGTCTTCTGCCCGATGCAGACCATGGGGTCATTCGGGCGGCGTTATCCGCTCGTTCTGACGCTCCATGACCTGATTTACTACCAAAACCCCACCCCGCCCGGTTTCCTCCCGCTTCCTGTGCGTGCGCTGTGGCGGCTCTACCATCTGGCGTACTGGCCGCAGCGGCTGCTCCTCAACCGCGCCGACGTCGTCGCCACCATTTCGCAGACCACCCGGGCGCTGATGACTCAGCACCGGCTCACCCGTCGGCCCATCCGAATTGTCGGGAACGCGCCGCAGGAGAGGCCAGGAGGGGTGCCACGAAGGCCTGTGCCGCAAAAGTCCCTGCTCTACATGGGTTCGTTCATGCCGTACAAGAACGTCGAGACCCTGCTGGCCGGTATGGCGGGCCTGGACGACTATACGCTTCACCTGCTGAGCCGAATTACACCGGAACGGCGTCTGGAGCTGGAGGCGCTCATTCCGGCAGGAGCGAGCGTCGTCTTCCACGACGGCGTCACCGACGAGGAGTACGAGGAGCTACTGCTGGGATCGACGGCACTGGTCACGCTTTCCCGTGCCGAAGGATATGGGCTGCCCGTAATCGAAGCCATGGCACTCGGAACGCCGGTCATCGCTGCCGATACACCGATTTTCCGTGAGGTGGGCGGCACGGCAGCCCTCTATGTCGACCCCGATGTGCCGGCTGCCTTCACCGGCGCGGTGCGCACCCTCTCCGAGCCGGGCCGGTGGGGGTCAATATCCGTAGCAGGCCTTGCCCAGGCGGCCGAATACTCCTGGGATTCTTCCGCGAACTCACTCCTTTCTGCGCTCGTCGAGGCCAGGGAATTCCATGCCGGGAACCGCGTGCGAAATAGGGCGTCTGCGTCCTAGCCTGCTACAGGAGGTCGAAGGGGTCGATCCGGACATGGACAGGTTCGCTTGTCCGCTTTGCGGAGCGGGAAACCTTGCGGGCGCGAAGTGACGAGACCACGGCCGCCGCATCCCGGTAGCTGAAGAACAGCAGCGAACGGTGCGTGCCTGCCGCGGACTGCTGTCCGGGTTTCTCGGCGGCTCCCGGACCACTCGGCCAGTTCGCTGCGCCGGAGACGACGGTCGGTCCCACAACCCTGCACGACGGCGGGAGTGCGAGACCGTCAAGAAAGGCGGCGATCGCAACGAGCGTGCCGGTGAGGGCTGCATACCGGAGAGCTGGAGGAAGTCCCAGCTCGGTTCGGCCCGCGAGTTCCCTCCCCGCTGCCCCGGACGGATCCCAACGGACGAGGTGACCGGCAGCGGCGTCGTCGTCGGCTGTCACAACCACCACCCCGCCCGACGTCGCCGGGCGTGCCAGCGCTGCAGCGCTGAACCAGCGCTGCAGGGTCGCTTCGAGCGCGCGGAGGGACTCCCGTCCGAGCAGCGCGTTGCCGTCAAGGAGCAGGACCGCCGCATAGCCCGTCGGCGCCACCGGTTCGGCGCCGGGTGTAGCAACGACAACCCGGGGTTTGTCATCGACGACGTCGAGGACGTGGTCACCCGAGGAAGAGACGACGGCGGTACCCGGGAACGCGCGTCCGAGCTCCTCCGCAGTGCGTGCTGCGCCGCTGACAGTAGACCTGAGACGCGGGCTGCTGCAGTTCGGGCAACGCCAGACGCTCTCCGGCCGCCCGCACCATCTGCAGGCGATGACGGCCGCACGCCCGGACTGCGCAAGCGGACCCGCGCAGTGCCGGCAGCGGGCGGGCTCGCGGCAGTCCTCGCACGCGAGAGCCGGGGAAAACCCGGTGCGCGCAACCTGGATCAGCACGGGGCCGCGCTCCAGCCCCTCCCGCGCCGCGCGCCAGGCGACAGGCGGAATACGTACGCGGTGGGTCAAAGGTTCACGATCAGTGTGAAAGGTGTCTGCAGAGTGAAGGATGCGCGGTGTGAACCGCCGGATGGTGGGGCGGTCGGCCTGGATGGACTGGGCCCAACCGCTCTCGACCAGGCGCTGGGATTCCACGCTCCTGGAGAGAGAGCCGAAGAGCAGGGCGCAGTCCTGCTGCTCGCTGCGTAGGAGCAGGACGTCGCGGACATGCTGGTAGGGTGCGCGCGGTTCGCTGTGGAGATCGTCGCCGTCGTCCCAGAGGCACACCAGCCCGAGATCGTGCACCGGCGCATAGGCCGCCGAGCGGGTTCCAACTGCCACCCGGACCTGCCCATGCAGCAGCTTCAGGAAGCTTCGGTACCGCGGCGTCGGGCCGTCCTCGGCGGTGAGGCGTACGAACTGGTCTCCGCCGATACTCTCGGTGAGCGCCGCCTGCACCCGTGCCAGGTCCCGTTGGTCCGGAACAACGACGACGGCGCCGCGTCCCATTGCCCAGACAGTTGCCACCGCCTCAGCTAATTCTGCGGGCCAGCCGGCCGCACCGTACCCTCCCAGGCTGGTGAGTATGGCCTTGGGGCTCTGCCCGGCGGCGAGGCGCATCAGGAAGGAATCGCCCTGGGAGTACCTGGCGAACAGGCTGCGGCCGCCTGTGACACCACCGGTTTCCGGGGCGTCGCCGGTGTCCGGTCCGGGTGACGTCGCCGGGCCCTCGGCCCCGAATTCCTTCTCCACCCGCGCCACGCGCGGCGGTACTGCCGAGCGCAGGACATCGCTGGTGGAACCGGCGTAACGGGCCGCGACTGCTGCGGCAAGCGAGAAGATTTCCGGTGCGACAACGGGCTGTGCCGAGACCACACGGGAGAGGGGCAGAAGGCGTGCGGGACTGTCAGAGAACTCGCGCCTCTCAACGATGAACGCTGCGTGCTCACGACCGGCGAACCGCACCTTCGCCCTCGCACCCGGGACGGCGTCGTCGTCGTACTCCGCGGGGACGAGGTAATCGAACGGACGGTCCAAATGCGGCAGGGGCGAGTCAAGTACCACACGGGCCACCGGCAGCCGGGCGGCCGTAGCGGACTTTCCGCGCGGCACGGCGGGCGCCGTGAATCCCTGCAGCAGGGAGAGCTGCGCTCCGCCGCCGGATCCGAAAGTGTCGGAACTCATGCGCTAGGGAAAGCTCCTACGCGTTGAAGTGGCTCTTGAGGTTGTCGACACGGTCTGTGAGCTCCCAGTTGAAGCCCTCGCCCTCGCGGCCGAAGTGGCCGTGCGCCGCAGTTTTCTGGTAGATCGGACGCAGCAGGTCCAGCGAGTTGATGATGGCCAGCGGACGGAGGTCGAAGATCTCACGAATGGCCGAACCGATCGCCGCCGGATCAACCTGCTCGGTCCCGAACGTCTCCACGTAGATGCCCACCGGCTGGGCCATGCCGATCGCATAGGCGATCTGGATCTCGGCGCGGCGGGCCAGGCCGGCCGCAACCACGTTCTTCGCAACCCAGCGCATCGCGTACGCGGCGGACCGGTCAACCTTCGAGGGGTCCTTTCCGCTGAAGGCACCGCCGCCGTGGCGGGCCATTCCACCGTAGGTGTCGACAATGATCTTGCGTCCGGTCAGACCGGCGTCACCCACCGGGCCGCCGATCACAAACTCGCCGCCCGGATTGAGGATATGGCGGACGTTCGAGACGTCCAGGGGGGACGTGGCAAGCACCGGGTTGATGACGTGCTCCACCAGGTCACCACGCAGCGTATCGAGACTCACGTCCTGCGCATGCTGCGACGAAATGACGATCGAGTCAACGCTCACCGGGATGTCGCCGTCGTACCCGACGGTCACCTGTGTCTTGCCGTCGGGCCGCAGGTACGAAAGGGTGCCGTCCTTGCGGACCTCCGTCAACCGCTCCGACAAACGATGCGCCAGCCAGATGGGGGTGGGCATCAGGACGGGCGTCTCGTCGCTGGCGTAACCGAACATGATGCCCTGGTCTCCGGCGCCCTGGGCGTCATAAGCGTCCGAGCCGGTCCCCTGCCGGCTCTCCAGGGAGTTGAAAACTCCGGATGCGATCTCCGGGGACTGCTGCCCGATCGAGACGGACACACCGCACCGGGCGCCGTCGAAGCCGTTGGCGGACGAGTCATAGCCGATGCCGAGGATGGTTTCGCGGACAATCTCGGGAATCTCGACATACGCATCGGTGGTGACTTCGCCCGCGACATGGACCAGACCGGTTGTGACCAGGGTTTCCACGGCCACCCGGGAGTGGGGATCAGCGGCCAGCAACGCATCGAGGATGCCGTCGCTGATCTGGTCGCAGATCTTGTCGGGATGACCCTCGGTCACCGATTCCGAGGTGAACAGTCGCAACGAAGAAGGCGTCATGGAGTTGGGCATATGGGGTGAATTCACGTGATCACTCTACTTGGTTCGGCTACGGCTCGGACGGGTTGTGTGACCGGTTACTACGGCGGCCTCCGATGCCAAAGGTCGGTCAGCCGCCCGCAGGGAGGGCCGCGGCGACCCTCGCAAGAATTGCTCCGGCCACCTCGCTCTTGCTTCCGCTCACGGTTTCCGGTTCGGCGCCGTGTGCATCAAGGATGGTTACCTCGGTGGAGTCCTGCCCGAAAACGAGCGAACGGCCGACGGTGTTGAGGATCAGCAGGTCGCACCCCTTGCGCTTGAGCTTCTGCAGGCCGTGCGCCAGTGGGTCGCCGCTCTCATCCCCCGTCTCGGCTGCGAATCCGATGATCAGTTGCGGCGTGAGTGCGGCATCGCGCTGCTGGACGGCCTCCTTGAGGATGTCCGGGTTGCGGATCAGGGTGATCACCGGGTCCTCGCCGTCGTCGCGCTTCTTGACTTTCGTCTCCGACACTGACTCGGGACGGAAATCCGCGACTGCCGCGGCCATGATGAGCGCGTCCGAGGTCTGCGCGAGCTCCAGCGTGGCTTTCCGCAGCTCCTCGGCAGTTTCGACGACGGTGAGCTCCACTCCCGGTGGCGGAGTGACTTCCATGTGGGCGGCGATGAATCGCACGGTTGCGCCCGCGGCCAGCGCCGCCTGGGCCAGCGCTACGCCCTGCTTGCCCGACGAGCGATTGCCCAGGAACCTGACTGGGTCAAGAGGTTCCCGCGTCCCGCCGGCCGTGATGGTGACGGTCCGCCCGGCGAGCGTTCCGTTCGCCGGCGCCGAGGAGAGATTCAGGGCTGCGTGGAAGATCTCCGCCGGCTCCGGTAGGCGCCCAGGACCGGTGTCGGTGCCGGTTAGCCTGCCAACCGCCGGGTCGAGCACGACGGCGCCGCGTCCCCTGAGGGTGGCGACGTTGGCAACCGTTGCGGGGTGCTGCCACATCTCGGTATGCATGGCCGGTGCGAACAGGACCGGTGCCCGGGTGACCAGGAGCGTACCCGTCAGCAGATCATCAGCCATACCCGCGGCGGCGCGCGCCAGTAAATCCGCTGTAGCCGGCGCAATGACCACCAGGTCCGCTTCCTGACCAAGACGGACGTGGCGAACCTGGTCGACGGCGTCGAACACGTTGTTGCTGACCGGATTTCCGGAGAGCGCTTCCCAGGTGGCAGTCCCCACGAACCGTTGGGCGGCCTCCGTGGGGATGACGGTCACCCCGTGTCCGGCCTCGGTGAACAAACGAAGGAGGGACGCCACCTTATAGGCAGCGATCCCTCCTCCTACACCCAGTACGATGCGCATTCGTTCAGCAGAGTATCTGTTGACCTACTCCGATACCTCCGGCGAGGAGACAAGCATGCCCTCGTTGATCTCGCGAAGGGCGATGGACAGCGGCTTCTCGTTCAGCCGGGTATCCACGAGCGGGCCGACATACTCGAACAGGCCCTCATGCAGCTGCGAGTAGTAGGCATTGATCTGGCGCGCACGCTTGGCCCCGTAGATCACGAGCGCGTACTTTGAGTCCGACGCCTCCAGCAGGGAGTCGATCGGCGGGTTGATGATGCCTTCGGGCTGAGTTGACACAAAATCTCCAATATTCGCTGGGCCGTTCAGTCGCCGCGCTCGCTCTTTAGTGTGCGTGCGCGGTCAGGCCCATCAGTGAAACAAGCTCATCTGCTGCACGCTGGACGTTGTCATTGACCACCGTGTGGTCAAATTCCGGTTCTGCAGCTAGTTCCAGTTTAGCGGTTTCGAGCCGCTGCTGCTGCTCCTCGGCGGTTTCAGTGCCCCGACCCACCAATCGGCGGACCATTTCTTCCCAGCTGGGTGGCGCGAGGAACACGAAATTCGCCTCCGGCATGGTCTCCTTGACCTGACGCGCGCCCTGCAGATCGATCTCCAGAAGCACCGATTTCCCATCGGCCATCGCGTCGATCACGGTCCGGCGCAGCGTTCCGTACCGGTTCCTTCCGTGCACATGCGCCCATTCGAGCATCTGGCCGGATTCAACGAGGGCATCGAACTCTTCGGACGAAACGAAGTGGTAGTGCACGCCCTCCACTTCGCCCGGACGCGGCGGGCGCGTGGTAGCCGAAACAGAGAGCGCGACCTCCGGATAGTTGTCGCGTATGTAGGTGGATACCGTGCCTTTACCCACAGCCGTTGGGCCCGCGAGCACGGTCAGCCGCGGCTGATTCACAAGATGCTTCCTTCTCTCTAGGGGCGGCTATTCGCCGAATGATGCCTCAGATGCTCGATCAGCGCACGCCGTTGGTGGACGCCCAGTCCGCGTACACGGCGGGTGGAAGCTATCCCGACGGCATCCATGATCCCTGCCGCCCGTTTCTCACCGACGCCCGGAAGCGCCTTGAGCAGGTCGAGGACACGAAGCCTTCCGATCGCTTCCTCACTCGAGTGGCCGTTGATGACCTCGCCAACGGTGATGTCTCCCGATTTGAGCCGGGACTTCAGCTCGGCCCTCACCGCCCGCGCCGCGGTGGCTTTCTCCCGCGCCAATGTTCGTTCGCTGTCGGTGAGGGGCTTCAAACTCACTCGTGCTCCCTAAGCAGTTGGAACCGTCGGCTGAAGCACCGGCAGTCACGGATCTGTAGTTTGGGCTTGCACTGAACCTATCCGCTCGGACGGCAGAAAATCAATCCGTTCCGGATGCCGCATCCGCCGTCGTCCTCAGAGCGTTCTGGGTTGCTTGGACCGCTTCCCTGAGCGCAGACACTTCCGGTCCGGCTCGCAGGATCTCCCTGCTCGAGTTGGGCAGGACCACGCCTGTTGCACCTGCAAACGTCGTATCCAGTTCCGTCCGACCGGCCCCCTGCGCTCCGACCCCTGGGGCCAGGATGGGGCCGTTTAGCGACCCCAGCTCCAGGCGAAGCTCCCGCACGGCCTTTCCCGCCGTCGCGCCGATCACCAGGCCCACCGATCCCGGACCGTCCGCCAGGTTCTCCTGGGCAGCAGCGCGAACTATTCTCTGCGCCACCGAATTCTCACCGCCCACGTGCTGTACCGATGCCCCCTCCGGGTTGGAGGTCAGCGCCAGGACGAAGACGCCGCGCCCTGACTCCCGCGCTGCCGTCAATGCCGGACGGAGGGATTCGAATCCGAGGTACGGACTGAGGGTAACGGCATCGGCAGCCAGTGCCGAGCCGTCCTTGAGCCACGCGTCGGCGTAACCGGCCATGGTGGATCCGATGTCCCCGCGCTTGGCGTCCGCGATCGTCAGCAAACCGTTGGCCGCACTCCGCACCAGGAGGTCCTCAAGGACGGCCAACCCGCGCGACCCGTGCCTTTCAAACAGTGCCACCTGCGGTTTGATGACAGCTACCCGACCGGAGACCGCGTCCAGGACTGTATGGGAGAAACGCCGCAGGCCCTCCGGCGTGTCTTCGAGTCCCCAGGCCTCCAGAAGCGATGCGTGAGGGTCCACGCCAACGCACAGACTCCCCCACTGTTCGACGGCGGAGGCAAGGCGCGCGCCGAAGGTCGCCTTCGGCTCAGGCATTTGCCACTACGGTTTCCCCGCGGATGGCGCGGGCGTGATCCTGGAGACTGGTGACCGACCACTGATAAGTGCGCAGCGCTTCGATCGCCTGAACTGCGGCATTGAACTCGGCAACCGTCGTGATGCACGGGATACCGATGGACGTTGCGGCTGCGCGGAGCTCATAACCGTCGCTTCGAGCCTCACCGCCGGAGGGGGTGTTGAAGACCATGTCAATGTCCCCAGCGACGACGAGGTCCGCAATAGTGCCTTCACCTTCGGCACTGCTGCCTTCGGCAACCTTGCGGACCGGTGTGGCCTGAATTCCATTGCGCCTCAGGACATCGGCGGTCCCGCCGGTGGAGATAATCTCGAACCCCAGGTCGGACAAACGCTTCACGCCCATGATCACGGAGCGCTTGTCGCGGTTTGCAACGGATACAAACACCTTTCCAGAGGTGGGCAGGGCGTTGTTCGCCGCCGCCTGGCTCTTGGCAAACGCTGTGTCGAAGTGCTTGTCGATGCCCATTACCTCACCCGTCGAACGCATCTCCGGACCAAGGAGGGAGTCCACAACTTTCCCCTCGGGAGTACGGAAGCGGCTGAACGGCAAGACTGCCTCCTTCACGGAAACCGGTGCGTCCAGCGGAAGACCCCCGCCGTCTCCGGTTTCCGGCAGCATCTTGTAAGCGGTGCGAAGCTGGTGGATGGTCACGCCGGTGCCGATGAGTGCGGCGGCTTTCGCCATCTGCACGCCGGTCGCCTTCGAAACAAAGGGCACCGTCCGCGAGGCGCGCGGGTTAGCTTCAAGGACGTAGAGCACATCCGATGCCAGCGCGAACTGAATGTTGATCAGGCCGCGGACTCCCACGCCTTCCGCGATGGCGTGGGTTGCCGTGCGAACCCGCTCAAGCACGTTTGCACCCAGGGTGATTGGTGGCAGGACGCATGCCGAGTCACCGGAGTGGATGCCGGCTTCCTCGATGTGTTCCATGATGCCGCCGAGGTACAGGTCCTTGCCGTCGTAGAGGGCGTCAACGTCGATCTCCACCGCGTCCTCAAGGAACCGGTCGATCAGGACGGGATGGTCCGGGGTAATCTCGGTGGCGTTGGCGATGTAGCGGGACAGGTTCGCTTCGTCATACACAATTTCCATGCCGCGCCCGCCGAGTACATACGATGGGCGCACCAGGACCGGATAGCCGATCTCGTTAGCGATGCCCCGCGCGTCCTCGAAGGACACCGCGGTGCCGTTCTTCGGCGCGATGAGCCCCGCCTCATCCAGCACCCGCGCAAACTCGCCGCGGTGCTCCGCCAGGTCAATCGCCTCCGGAGAGGTCCCGAGAATGGGGATACCGGCGTCGGCCAGTTCCTTCGCCAGCTTCAGCGGCGTCTGGCCGCCGAGCTGCACGAAAACACCCATAACTCCGCCCGTGCGCTCCTCCGCGGCGATGACCTCGAGCACGTCCTCGAGCGTGAGGGGCTCGAAGTAAAGCCGGGTGGAAACGTCATAGTCGGTGGAGACGGTTTCGGGGTTGCAGTTGACCATGACGGTCTCGTATCCGGCCTTGCGCAGCGCCATAGTCGCGTGCACGCAGGAGTAGTCGAACTCAATCCCCTGCCCGATCCGGTTCGGCCCGGATCCTAAAATGATGATGGACGGCTTGGCATGCAGCCCGACTTCGTCTTCTTCGTCATAGGAGGAGTAGTGGTACGGCGTGTATGCCGCGAACTCGGCCGCGCACGTGTCCACGGTCTTGAAGACCGGGCGGATATCCAGCGCGTGGCGGACCCCGCGCACAACGGCCTCGGGGGTATGCGTGAGGAGTCCGATCTGTTCATCGGAGAACCCGTGGCGCTTCGCCAGGCGCAGGGATCCGGGGTTGATACCTTCCTTCCGCACGGTGGCGGCCACCTCGTTCAGCAGGACAAGCTGGTCCAGGAACCATGGGTCGATGCCCGTCGCGGCATAAAGGTCCTCCACGGTGGCTCCGCCCAGCAGCGCACGCTGGACCTGCGAAAGCCGCTCGGTCGTGGGACGCTTGGCCGCCTCGATAAGGTCTGGCACCTCGAAATCGTTGATTGAGTCGAACGTCAGCTGTGAGCCCTTCTGTTCGAGCGATCGCAGCGCCTTCTGCAGTGCTTCAGTGAAGTTACGACCCATGGCCATCGCTTCACCCACGGACTTCATGGTGGTGGTGAGGGTGGGATCCGCCGCCGGGAATTTCTCGAACGCGAAGCGCGGAACCTTCACTACGACGTAGTCCAGGGTCGGCTCGAATGAGGCCGGTGTCTGGCGTGTGATGTCGTTCGGGATCTCGTCGAGCGTGTAGCCGAGTGAGAGCTTGGTGGCGATCTTCGCGATGGCAAAGCCTGTTGCCTTCGAGGCCAGCGCCGAGGAACGCGAGACACGCGGATTCATCTCGATAACCACTACCCGACCGGTGTCCGGTTCCACCGCGAACTGGATGTTGCAACCGCCCGTGTCCACCCCTACCTCGCGGATGACGGCGATCGAGATATCCCGCAGGCGCTGGTACTCGCGGTCGGTCAGGGTCAGCGCAGGAGCAACTGTGATCGAGTCGCCGGTATGGACTCCTACGGGATCGAAGTTCTCGATGGAGCAAACGACAACAACGTTGTCCTTCTTGTCCCGCATCATCTCAAGTTCGTACTCCTTCCAGCCGAGGATGCTCTCCTCGAGGAGCACCTCGCTGGTAGGGCTGTACTGCAGGCCCTGGCCCACGATGCGGCGCAGGTCGTCCTCGTTGTAGGCGAGACCGGATCCCAGTCCGCCCATTGTGAAGGACGGACGAACAACCATCGGGTAACCGAGATCGCCGGCCGCATCCAGGGCGCCGTCGATCGTGTTGATGATGCGCGACCTGGCGGACTCGGCGCCGCAGCGTTCAACCACTCCCTTGAACTTCTCGCGGTCCTCACCGAGTTCGATCGCCGCGATATTGGCGCCGATCAGCTCCACGCCGTACTTTTCGAGAACGCCGTTCTTGTCGAGCGCAATCGCAGTGTTAAGTGCCGTCTGCCCACCCAGGGTCGGGAGGATGGCGTCGGGACGTTCCTTTTCGATGATCTTCTCGACCACCTCGGGTGTGATCGGTTCAACGTAGGTCGCGTCAGCGAACTCCGGGTCGGTCATGATCGTGGCCGGATTCGAGTTCACGAGGATGACACGCAGTCCCTCTTCCTTCAGGACGCGCAGTGCCTGGGTGCCCGAGTAATCGAACTCGGCGGCCTGGCCGATGACGATCGGACCGGATCCGATGACCAGTACGGACGAAAGATCGGTTCTGCGGGGCATCTAGTTTTCTTCCTGCGCGGGGGTGGGAGCTTTTGAGACGTCGGAGGCATCAGGGGCATCCGAGCCATTCCGGTAGGCATTGGCAGCATCGGTCATGAGATCGATGAACCGGTCGAACAGGTATGCAGAGTCATGGGGGCCGGCAGCCGCTTCCGGATGGTACTGGACCGAGAAGGCGGGGAGGTCGAGGCACGCAAGGCCCTCCACGACGTCGTCGTTCAGGCTGACGTGGCTGACCTCCACCCGGCCGAACCGCTCCTCGGGAGCGGTCACCGGCCCATCCAGCGGCGCGTCGACTGCGAAACCGTGGTTCTGGCTCGTGATTTCAACCTTGCCGGTGCGACGGTCGAGCACGGGCTGGTTGATGCCCCGATGGCCGTAGCGGAGCTTGTAGGTTCCGAAGCCGAGTGCCCGGCCAAGTATCTGGTTGCCGAAACAAATCCCGAAGAACGGCACGCGTGCGTCCAGGACACGCCGCAGGAGCGCAACCTGCGCGTCCGCGGTGGACGGGTCTCCTGGGCCGTTGGATATGAACACGCCGTCAGCTCCCGCGGCAACAACATCCTCGTAGGAGGCGTCGGCAGGCAGCACTACCGTGCGCACGCCCCGCTGTGCGAAGTGCTTGGGCGTCATCGCCTTGATACCGAGGTCCAAAGCCGCCACGGTGAAGCGCGGATCCCCTTCCCAGCCATGATCGGAGGGCTCGACGGCGTAGCTTGAGTCGATACTCACCTCTTCGGCAAGGCGCGATCCTTCCATGCTGCGCTGCGCGGTTACCTCCGCGAGCAGCTCGACGTCGCTGCGTGCGGCGTCCGGACCCGAGAAGATGCCCGCCTTCATAGCGCCGCGCTCCCGCAGGTGCCGGGTAATGGCGCGCGTGTCCACGCCCTGGATTCCCACGACACCCTGTTCGATGAGCTCCTGGTCGAGAGATTTCTCGGATCTCCAGTTTGAAGGCCGCCGGGCGGCGTCGCGCACGATGTAACCAGACACCCAGATTCGGCGCGATTCGGCGTCGTCCCGGTTCACGCCGGTGTTCCCGATGTGAGGGGCTGTCTGCACCACGAGCTGGCGCGCATAGGAAGGATCAGTGATGGTTTCCTGGTAGCCCGTCATGCCGGTGGCAAATACCGCTTCGCCAAGCGCCGTTCCCTGAGCGCCATAGCCGCTCCCCCGGAACGTCCGTCCATCTTCCAGCACCAGAACCGCTGCGGTGCCCGCCCGCGTTACCTCCGCGTGTGTTGTCACTGTATTTCCTTGCTGTTTGGGCTTGTTGGGTTTGTTGAGGAGTCCGGTTCCCCGATCAGCGCGGTCACCGCAGCCAGGAGCTGCGGCTTGTCCGCCGCATACCTAGTCCGGAACCCTGTGTCATAGGTTTCATCTCCGAGAGCCCAGGTCACCACGAGCAGTCCGTCCTTTTCGACGAACTTCCCGGCCATACCGCGCTCCAACCGGACTCCGACCAGGCTGTCCCGCGCGATGTAAATCTCGCGCTCACCCGAACGGTCGAACAGGAGCCCGTGGGAGTAGACAGCAGCCGTTGCCGTCGCCTTGTTGCCGAGTCCATGCGCGCTGACTCGGTCCAACCAGTCACCACCAGATGTTGTGACGACGTATTGCCCGACGGCTGCGTAAAGCGGGGCTCCCCGGTCCTCCGGAGCTGCCGACGGAGGCTGGATGTGCTGCTGCCTGCGCAGCCGGTTCCGCCAGCCGAGAGCCATGAGACCAAGCAGAACGACGATCGCGATGAGGGAAACGACGACAGCGGTGGTTGCTACGTCCATGCGGGAACCTCGTCTCGGGACGGATGTGGTGAGTTCAATGCACCGTCGAGCACTGTGGGGTGGCCGGCAAAGAAGGTGGCGACAACGGCACCGGGCAGTTCCAGTCCTGCGAACGGGCTGTTGCGGCCCTTGGTAGCCATTTTATGGGGATCGACCGTCCACCGGGCTGCCGGATCGACGAGTGTGACATTCGCCATTTCGCCCACCTCCAGCGGCCTGCCCTGGCCCCCGACCCGCCCGATTCGCGAGGGGAGGATCGACGTGGCCTCGGCGAACCGCTCCCAGCCCATCAGCCCGGTCTCGATCATGCTGTGCTGGACCACGGACAGCGCGGTTTCGAGCCCGGTCATGCCCATGGCGGCCTGCGCCCACTCGCACTCCTTGTGTTCGGACGGGTGCGGTGCGTGGTCCGTGCCGACGACGTCGATCGTGCCGTCGGCAAGTGCATTACGGAGTGCCTCGACGTCCTCCGTGGTCCGCAGCGGCGGGTTCACCTTGTAGACGGGATCCCAGGAACGCACGAGGTCGTCGGTGAGCAACAGGTGATGCGGTGTAACTTCAGCGGTCACGTTGATTCCGCGCTGCTTCGCCCAGCGGATGATCTCCACTGACCCCGCCGTCGAGACATGGCACACGTGCAGGCGCGAGCCGACGTGCTGCGCCAGCAGCACGTCACGCGCAATGATGCTCTCCTCGGCCACGGCGGGCCAGCCGGCCAGGCCCAGGACAGCTGAGACTGCGCCCTCGTTCATTTGCGCGCCCTCGGTCAGGCGGGGCTCCTGTGCATGTTGGGCGACGACGCCGTCGAACGCCTTCACGTACTCCAGGGCACGACGCATCAGCACCGGGTCCCAAACGCAGATACCGTCGTCGGAAAAGACCCGTACGCCGGCGCTGGACTGCGCCATCGCTCCGAGTTCCGCCAGCCGCTCCCCTGCCAGGCCGACGGTGACGGCGCCAACAGGACGCACGTCAACCCAACCGGCACGGCGGCCCAGGGCGTGGACCTGTTCTACCACGCCGGCTGTGTCCGCCACGGGAGAACTGTTGGCCATCGCATGGACGGCCGTGTACCCGCCGAGGGCGGCAGCCCTGGTCCCGGTTTCCACAGTCTCGGCGTCTTCCCTGCCGGGCTCGCGGAGGTGGGTGTGGATGTCCACCATCCCCGGCAGCAGGATGAGGCCATCGGCGTCGACGACGACGGCGCCCGTCGCGTCGAGCGCACGCCCCCGCTCCACGATCCGTCCCCGCTCAAGCAGGATGTCTACGCCCCTCTCGCCGGAGGGCATGGTTGCACCCTTGATCAGGTAGCGGTCACTCATACAGTTGCCTCCTGGGCAGGCGTGGTGGTCGCTGTGTCCTCTCCGGACAGCAGCAGGTACAGGGCAGCCATGCGAACGGAGACCCCGTTGCGCACCTGGGCGAGGATGGTGGATCGGGGCGAATCCGCGGCGGCGGAGGAAATTTCCAGACCACGGTTCATCGGCCCGGGGTGCATGATGATGGTGTCTTTCCCGGCGGTTGCCTCCAACGCAGCGAGCCGGTCATCATCGAACCCCCAGGTCCGGGAATATTCGCGTGCGGAGGGGAAGAAGGCAGCGTTCATGCGCTCCCCCTGGACCCGGAGCATCATGATCGCGTGCGGATTGTCCGCCAATGCCTCGTCGAGGTCGAAGCTGACCCTGCACGGCCAGCCCTGAATTCCCACGGGAAAGAGGGTGGGCGGCGCGACGAGCGTAACCTCGGCTCCCAGGGTGTTCAGCAGCCAGAGGTTGGAGCGGGCGACACGCGAGTGCAGGACATCGCCCACGATGACGATCCGAAGGCCACGCAGGTCCTGGCCGGTTGATGGCCGACCGGCCAGTGCGCAGACGTGCCGGCGGAGCGTGAAGGCGTCGAGCAGTGCCTGGGTCGGGTGCTCATGGGTTCCATCGCCCGCGTTGATCACCGCAGCATCAATCCAGCCCGAGGCGGCCAGACGAGCGGGCGCGCCGGAGGCCCAGTGGCGGATCACCACGGCATCGGCGCTCATGGCCTCCAGCGTCTGCGCGGTGTCCTTCAGCGACTCGCCCTTTGAGACGGACGATCCCTTAGCTGCGAAGTTGATGACGTCCGCCGACAGCCGCTTCGCCGCTGCTTCAAAGGAGATGCGGGTACGGGTTGAGTCCTCAAAAAAGAGGTTGACTACCGTGCGCCCGCGAAGGGCCGGGAGCTTCTTCACCTCGCGTTCGCCGACGGCTGCCATCTCCTCCGCGGTATCGAGGATCCTGACGGCGTCGGACAGGCTGAGGTCTTCGGTGGACAGAAGGTGTTTCATGCGGGCCCTTCGATCACTACTTCATCCACCGAATCAACCTCGCTGATGCGCACGCGGACCTTCTCCGCCGATGAAGTGGGAAGATTCTTTCCCACATGGTCGGCCCGGATGGGAAGCTCGCGATGTCCGCGGTCCACCAGCACTGCCAGCCGTACGCTCCGCGGCCTGCCGAGGTCGACGATGGCGTCAAGGGCCGCGCGGATGGTGCGGCCGGAATACAGGACGTCATCGACCAGTACGAGAACCCGATCGTCAATGCCCGACGGCGGCAGCTTTGTTGGTCCGGGAGGGCGCGTTGGGTGCCGTCGAAGATCGTCGCGGAACATGGTGACGTCGAGGCGACCGACGATCGCTTCAGCATCCACTGCGGGATCGGTCCGGGAAATCTTGTGGGCAAGGCGCTGGGCGAGGGGAAATCCACGCCTGGGAATCCCAAGAAGGACGAGATTATCCGAGCCTTTGTTGGCTTCGAGGATCTCGTGGGCGATCCGGGTCAGGGCCCGGTCAATGTCGGCTTCACCGAGCACGACTCGTGCGATTGATCCGCTGGGTTCGGCGTTGGGCACACTCATGTAACGCTTCCTCCTTCTCCGCCTCACAGGACGGCCTTTAAAGGTGTGGCTGCGCATTCAAAACTACCACAGCAGCGGGGCCGAACTATCCTGTGTGGATGAGTATGAACTCGCCCGCAGACCAGCCTCGGCCAATTAACAGCGAACGGCGGCCGGGGCTATGGCAGCAGGTGGGAACGGGGCCCCTGATACCGCACTCCCCACTATCTCCAAGTGGTCTTGTACCCACAGTCGTGCCATCACATGGCGGTTTGGCATCCTCCCCGACTAGGCGTTCCGTAGGGGGCTCCGCCATGCTGAATGGGTCTTTGCTCGTCTTCGCGGCGGTTGCCGTGGCCGGGATCGGAGTACTGCTCACCGGGATGCTGGGGGCTGAAGCGCTGTTCCTCTGCGCGCTGCTGGCGCTTATTCCCCTTGCCATCTGCTTTCTCGGCGTCCGCTGGGTTGACCGCTGGGATCCAGAACCCCGGGGTGCGCTTGCTTTCGCATTGCTGTGGGGTGCAGGTATGTCGGTCGCTGTCACCCTGCTGGCCGGTCCCACGGTAACGGCCATGCTTACCGTCGCACTGGACGGAACCGCTCCCGACGTCGTTGGTCCCGTATTTCAGGCGCCCCTCGTCGAAGAAGTGGCCAAAGGGCTTGGCGTACTCGTGCTTGTGTTCTCCCGCCGCAGCCACTTCGACGGGCCGGTGGACGGAATCGTCTATGCCGGCACCGTGGGTGCCGGTTTCGCCTTCACGGAAAACATCCTCTACTTCGGATCAGCGATCGCTGGCCCGGCGGACCTCGGCGGGCTACTGACGGTCTTCGTGATGCGCGGACTTTTCTCGCCCTTCGCGCATGTAATGTTCACGGCCTCCCTCGGTTTTGTCCTTGGGATGGCTGCCGTCAAGGGTAGGTCCGCCGGACGGCTGGTCGGAGCGTTCGCCGTTGGCCTGATTCCGGCGATTGCAGGCCATATGCTTTGGAACGGCGGCTTGGTAGTCCTGTTCACCGACTTCTTCGAGTTCTACTTCCTACTTCAGCTTCCGCTCTTTATTGCTTTCATCCTCGGGGTGCTCTGGCTGCGCCGGGCCGAACGAAAACTGACGTTCCAGCGCCTCACGGATTATGCCCAGGCGGGTTGGCTCACCACGGAGGAAGTCGGTCTGGTCGCTTCCCCGGGCGGACGGACACAGGGACTGGACTGGGCCGGCGCAATCGGAGCCCGTCCGCTGATGAAGCACTTCATCAGCTCAGCGACCAGGCTTGCATTTGTGAGGCAGCGGCTATTGGCCGGGCATGGCTCGTCAATGGACGCCGAGCATGAGATGCACCTGCTCAATGACCTGACCGCCACGCGTGGGCGCATGTTCGCCGCCGCGGCAGCCCGCCGAGTGTAAGGCGTGTTCCCGGGCAGGTTTGCTCTCGGCTAACGCCTCGCTCTAGGCCAGCAGCGTCGGTTTGAGCTGTTGCAATCTACCGAGGAGACCGTTGATGAATGCAGGCGACTCATCGGTGGAGAGCATGGTCGCGAGCTGCACGGCCTCGCTGACGGCCACCGTGTCAGGCACGTCCTCGTTGTACAGCAGCTCCCAGGTTCCTACGCGCAGGATCATGCGGTCCACTGCCGGCATCCTGTCCAGCGTCCAGCCCTGTGAGTAAGTGCTCAGGAACTCGTCAATCTGCGCACCGTGTGAAATGACGCCCTCAATGACCTCGACCGAGTACTCATTGATGACTGTGTCGGTTTTCTCACGCCGCGCCTGCAGCGCCTCGAGCGGGGAGACTGAACGTTGTTCGGCCTCGAAGAGGATATCCAGTGCCCGACGCCGCGCCTTGCTCCGGGCACTCACTCGTTGACGCGTCCCAGGTAATCGCCCGTACGGGTATCGACCTTGACCTTCGTCCCGGTTTCCAGGAACAGCGGAACCTGGATTTCATACCCTGTTTCCACAGTTGCCGGCTTGGTGCCGCCGGTGGAGCGGTCGCCCTGCAGGCCGGGTTCGGTGTAGGTGATTTCCAGAACGACCGACGGCGGGAGCTCCAGGTACAGCGCTGCCCCTTCGTGCATGGCGATCGTGGCCATCTGGCTTTCAAGCATGAAGTTCTCAGCGTTGCCGACCGTTGCACCGGGGACGGTGATCTGGTCATAGTCCGTGGTGTCCATGAACACGAAGTCTTCGCCGTCCTTGTACAGGTACTGGTAATCGCGGCGGTCCACCGTGGCGGTTTCAATCTTCAGGCCCGCGTTGAATGTCTTGTCAACGACCTTTCCCGACAGGATGTTGCGGAGTTTGGTGCGAACAAACGCTCCGCCCTTGCCCGGCTTTACGTGCTGGAACTCCAGCACGTTCCAGAGGTTGCCCTCGAGCTTGAGCACGGTGCCGTTCTTGATGTCGTTCGTGGTAGCCACGGATTCTCTTTCGTCGATTGACTGATTCTGACGGTTTCACTGCGGCGTCACAGCGGTGTCGCTGCGCGGCGACTGCCCGCCAAAAGACCAGAAGCCAGTCTACCCTGCCGCTGCGCCGCGATTCAGGAGGCAATCTCCTGGTAGGTCGCGAAGAGGAGCGATGTATCCGGTACGTCGAGGATTCCGGGTTTCGCGATCTCATCGAGTACCACGAAGCGCAGGAGATCCCCGCGTGCTTTCTTGTCCCGACGCATACCGTCCAGGAGTGCTGACCACCGGTCCCTGCGGTAGGACACGGGCAGTCCAAGGGATTCCAGGATTGTACGGTGCCGGTCGGCAGTCGCGTCGTCCAGGCGCCCCACCATGCGCGCCAATTCCGCGGCGAAGACCAATCCCACAGAAACTGCTGCGCCGTGACGCCAGGAATACCTTTCAGCGAGCTCGATGGCGTGGGCCAGGGTGTGCCCGTAGTTCAGGAACTCACGGCGTCCGGATTCCTTGAAGTCTTCGGAAACGACGGCTGCCTTCACGGCAATGGAACTTTCGACCAGTTCACGGACCGTCTCGCTCGCAGGGTCCTTTACCGCTTCGGGATTCGCCTCGATGAGTTCGAGGATGCGGGGGTCGGCGATGAAACCGCACTTCACCACCTCGGCCATTCCTGTGACCAGTTCGTTCACGGGCAGTGTGCCCAGGGCGTCGAGGTCGGCCAACACACCGGCCGGCGGATGAAAGGCGCCCACCAGGTTCTTGCCCTCGGCAGTGTTGATTCCGGTTTTGCCTCCCACCGCGGCATCGACCATCCCGAGGAGGGTTGTCGGAAGGTGGATAACCTTGACCCCGCGGAGCCAGGTCGCTGCGACGAAACCGGCGACATCGGTGACAGCACCGCCTCCGACGGCGACAACGGCGTCGGACCGCGTGAAGTCGTTCTGGCCAAGCACCTGCCAGCAGAAAGCTGCGACCTGGATGTGCTTACCTTCCTCGGCATCGGGAATTTCTGCCGTCACCGCGGTGAAGCCGGCGTCGGCCAACTGCTCGCGCACCGTGTCTCCCGTCGTGCGCAGCGCCCGGGGGTGGATCACGAGGACACGCCGAACCCGCTCCCCCAGCAATGGCTCGAGCCGATTAAGCAGCCCGCGCCCCACGAGGACGTCGTAGTTCTCCGCCGGAGCACTGCCCGTAACGCGGATGGTGGTGGGCTCAGCGGTCATTGCCGTGGTCCTTTCCTTCAGCAGGGCGCACGCGGCGGACCTGCTCCTCAAGTCGATTGACGACGTCGTCGATTGTTGCGTCCCTTGTGTTGATCACCAGGTCCGCCAGCGCCTCGTACACCGGACGCCGCTCACGGTCCAGGCGGGCCCACCGCTCACCGGCGCCGCCGGCGAGCAACGGCCGGCCGGTGTCGCCCTCAAGCCGCGGCAACACCGTTGCGACGTCTGCGTCCAGGTAGGCGACCAGTGCCCTTGAGAGCAGTTCCTGCGTGCGCTCGTGCAACACTGATCCCCCTCCGAGCGAGACCACCGTATCGCCGTCCGCCCCGGAAAGCACCTCGGCGACGACGCCTGCCTCTACCTCACGGAAACCGCTCTCTCCGCGCTGGGCGAAAATCTCGGCGATTGAACCGTGGCGGTCCACGATCACGGCGTCCGTATCAACAAACCGCCAACCGTGGCGGACCGCCACCCGCCTGCCGACCGTCGATTTTCCAGTGGCCATCAGGCCGATCAGCACCAGCGGTTTTTCCCCCGCCGGCGACATCAGCGCGAGACCGAGTTTAACGACGACGGAATGTTGGCCAGGTAGGACTCGAGGTTGCGCCTGGTCTCCGTCACCGAATCACCGCCGAATTTCTCCGTTACGGCCTCCGCGAGGACAAGCGCGACCATGGCTTCCGCCACCACACCCGCCGCAGGCACAGCACAGACATCGGAACGCTGGTGGTGGGCTTTCGCAGCGTCACCCGTGCTCACGTCGATGGTCTGCAACGCCCTCGGCACCGTGGCGATCGGTTTCATCGCGGCCCGTACCCTCAGGACGTCGCCAATGCTCATGCCGCCTTCAATGCCCCCGGCCCGGTTGGTTGCGCGTCCGATGCGCCCCGTTTCCTCCCGGACAATCTCATCATGTGCGGCCGATCCCCGCCGCCGGGCGGTTTCGAATCCGTCCCCCACTTCGACACCCTTGATCGCCTGGATGCCCATCAGGGCTGCAGCGAGCCGCGCGTCCAGGCGTCGGTCCCAGTGTACGTAGCTGCCGAGGCCCGGCGGCAACCCGTAGGCAATGACCTCCACCACTCCACCGAGTGTTTCGCCCTCCTTGTGCGCGGCGTCGACTTCGGCCACCATCGCATTCGAAGTCTCCCTGTCGAAGCAGCGCAGGGGGTCTTCATCCAGGGCGAGGACGTCCCGGGGACCGGGCAAGGGTGAGCCCTCCGGAACGGCAACGGAGGCAACGGCTACGGTGTGGCTGACGAGCCTGATGCCCAACGCTTCGAGGAAGCTTGATGCAACGGTGCCAAGCGCAACACGGGCTGCCGTCTCCCGGGCGCTGGCCCGTTCGAGGACCGGACGTGCCTCGTCGAAACCATATTTCTGCATGCCGGTGAAATCGGCGTGGCCGGGTCGCGGTCGTGTGAGCGGCGCGTTTCGGGCTGAGTCTTCAAGGACCGCCTGATTCACGGGATCGGCAGCCATGACCTGCTCCCACTTCGGCCACTCGGTGTTGCCCACCTCGACGGCCACCGGGCCGCCCTGGGTACGTCCGTGCCGGACACCCCCGATGATCCGGACCTGGTCCTGTTCGAACTTCATGCGGGCACCTCGCCCGTAACCAAGGCGACGACGGGCCAGGGCGGCCTGGATCCCTTCGCTTAGAACTTCGACGCCGGCAGGCATCCCCTCAATGATTCCGACCAACGCAGGACCGTGGGATTCCCCGGCCGTCAACCAACGCAACATGAGTCCATCCTGCCACGCGTGGGCGGGGAGCTCAGCGCCGGGGAGCCCCTACAGCGTCACACATCACATTTATGACAGCACGCTCGTCCCGGAAGGCATCGCCTGCGAAGAGCTTCACCTGTTCAACCGCCTGGTAAAGCAACATTTCAAGACCCGGGACGATCACGCCGCCGCTTGCCGCCCAAGCACCGGCGATGGCACTTGGCCAGGGGTCATAGGCAACATCGAGAAGCACACGGGGCAATCCTGCGCTCTCGCCGATCTCTTGAGCGGCGCCAGCCAGCTCACGGGCCAGCTCGTCTGCACCATGGGGAGGCAGGGTCGAGATGACCAGGGAAGCGTTCGAGCACAGGTTCGCCGCCTCAGCAAAGCGCTTCAGACGAGCGTCTATTCCAAGCTGCTCCCCGAGGAAGACAAGACCGGAAGCCTTCGGTATGGAGCGCACACAGACGTCGGTGAGCCCCACGCCGAGGCGCGCAAGCGCCGCAACCGCGGCAGCGGCGGTGCCTCCCCCGCCCAGCACAACCGCACGATCGGGAGACTCGGTGCCGGCGTGCCTTACTGCATTCACAATGCCGGCCACGTCCGTGTTGTAGCCCATCAGCCGGCGGTTATCGGGGTCGCCCTCGGCGACGACGGTGTTGATGACGCCGAGGGCACTGACATCCGGACCGACGTCGTCCATGTGCTTCAGCGCAGCGGCTTTATGGGGCATGGTGACCGACAGTCCGCGCCATGCATTGTCGGACCGGATATCCGCGATCAGATCATTGAGTTCGTCCGGCAGGGTGTCGATAGCCGTGTAGCTGCAGTCGAGACCAAGAAGTGCGTAGGCAGCCCGGTGTAACCCGGGCGATTTCGAGTGTGCAATGGGGTGGCCGGTTACGCCGGCCCGGAAACGAGCCGGCGGTACCGCTTTGTCCACCTATTCGCACCTTCCCGCGTTATCGGCGCACCAAGCCTGATATTCCGCGACGTAGCGGGCGTGCTCGGCAAGGGTCTCCGAGAACTTGGTTTCACCTGTATCGAGATTCACCGTTACCCAGTAGTAGTAGGGAACGTCAGCCGGATTGACCGCGGCATCAATGGCTCTCTCCCCAGGTGACCCGATGGGCCCGACAGGAAGGCCGGGGATGGCATACGTGTTGTACGGGTTGCTCTCGTCAGCCTTCTCCTCCTCGGTGAGGCTGTAGCTCTTGCGTCCGAGCCCGTAGGTGACCGTCGCATCCGATTGGATCAGCCCATTGGTTTCAGTGTTGTCCGGCCCGAGGCGATTCATGATTGCCCCTGCAACCTGGGCATAGTCGGCCTGGCCCGCCTCGGCCTGCACAATGCTCGCGATGGTGAGGATGCGATACTGCTCATCGGGGTCGGTGACGCCGGCTTCCTCGAGCGCGGCCATGCTGTTGTCGACCATCTCCTGGATGATCTCTGTGGCGGAAACGTCCAGGTCGAACCGATATTCACCAGGGAACAGGTATCCTTCGAGGCTCGGCGCCTGCTCTGGGATACCGAACCGGGTAGGGTCCTCGGCCAAAGCTTCGAATTCCTCGCGCGGAATCCCGCTGGACTCAACAAGGATGTCGAAAACCTCGTTCTGGCGCAGATTCTGTGCGACGGGCACGTAGTGCACCCCTGCGTCTGCGTCGAGGAGAAGGGCTCTCGCCGCTTCTTCGGAACTCATTTGGTACTTCATCTCGTACTCACCGGGCTGGATGAGCCGTCCGTCAGCAACTGTGCTGAGCGCTTCCATGAATTCGTCGGCGTCAGCAACGATGTCCTGCTGTTCGAGCGCACCGCCGATGGTGAGCGGCGCCGCTCCGGCTTCCACCGTGAACGTGACGGAGCCGGTTCCCGGACCGGCATAGTCGGTTATTTCGCCAACCCCGAGGAGGTTCCTGAGGAACATTGCGACTGCAAAGACCACCCCCACGAACCCGAGCACAACCACGAGCATGACGATCGTGCGGCGCCGGCGGCGCCGTTGACGTGCCTTCGACGGGCGACGTGTGCGCCGCGACGGCAGGTCCGCTTCGAAAAATTGCTCCACCGGTTCAGGATGGGTGGAGTAGTGGTCGTCCAGGTAATCGTCGGGGTGCTGGTCAGCGCCGTGGTCGGCTGCCGGGAATGGAGGATGGCGGTGGCTCATTGCTCCTCTTCCCTCCTCCAGTTGATGTGCGAAATGTCTAGCTCCTCGGATGAGGCCGACGGGGACCCCGAAAGGTCCCGCCGCCGATGATGAACGACCGGCTCCCCCACATCCCGCTCAAGGTTTCGTTGCATGTCGATGGCGTGCTGAAGTATTTCCACGGCCGCCACCTGATCTACAACCTTACGATGTTCGCGGCTGTTCAAGCCAGCCTGCCGCAGTGAGCGGTGCGCTGACACGGTGGTCAAGCGCTCATCGATCAGCCGAACCGGCACGGACAACCCGGCGGCGTCCAGCGTTTCCGCGAGGTCCACCGCGTACTGGCGAGCCATCGCGGTGGAGGCCGATTCTGTCCCGCTCATGTTCCGGGGCAGTCCCACAAATACCTCAACGGCCGCCAGTTCCTGAATGTTCCGGACCAGCAGGAAGAGGTCGTTGTTCTTCTTCTGATCACGTTTGAGCGTTCGCACTGGTGTCGCAATCAGACCATCCCTGTCGCTGGCCGCGATTCCCACGCGCACCATCCCGACGTCGACGCCGATCTTGACTCCGCGGGGGAAGCCTCCGGTCTCCACTGTTCGTCGCCGTGCCCGCTACCGGGAGCCTAGCGCCGATCGAACCGCCTGCAGCGCCGCCGGCACCTTGGAGGGGTCGGAGCCGCCACCCTGGGCCATATCGTCCTTGCCGCCGCCGCCACCGCCCAGCACCCCAGCGGCAACGCGCACGAGCGCTCCGGCCTTTGCTCCGGCCCTGCGCGCTTCTTCGTTCGCGACAACCAGGATGACCGGACGGTCCTTGCTGACACCAGCCGCCGCTACTACCGATGCGCCGGAACCAAGCCGTCCACGCAGGTCGAGTGCCAGATTCCTGAGATCATCTGCACTGGCGACGACGCCGGCATCATGGGTGATGAGCCGTACGCCGTCGACGTCGACGGCCGTATCAACCAGCGACGCCGCGGCGGCAGACAACTGCTCCTTCCGGAGGCGCTCCAGTTCCTTTTCGGCTGCTTTCAAACGGTTCAGCGTTGCACCCAAACGCTCCGGCAACTGGGGTGAGGGTACCTTCAACATCTCGGATAGCTCATTCACGAGTGCGCGCTCCGCAGCACCGTGCCTGAAGGCGTCCATGCCGACAAGTGCTTCTACACGGCGGTTGCCGGAGCCAACCGACTGTTCGCCGAGCAGGGTTAGTGTGCCGATGAGCGACGTGGAGTCCACGTGGGTTCCGCCGCAGAGTTCGCGCGACCAGGCACCGTCAATCTCCACCACGCGCACTTTGTCGCCGTATGCCTCGCCGAACAGGGCAGTGGCCCCGAGCGCCTTAGCATCATCCAGCGCCATGACCTTCGTCTCCACCTCGTGGTTGCTTCGGATGGCGAGGTTCGAAACCTCCTCGATCTCGGAGCGCGCGGCCGGACTGATTCCTTCACCCCAGGCGAAGTCGAACCGGAGGTAGCCTGCCTTGTTGAAGGAACCGCGCTGCAGTGCTTCGGGGCCGAGGATCTGATGGAGCGCCGCGTGCACGATGTGCGTGCCGGAATGGGCCTGCTCGCCGGCGTCGCGGCGCTGGCGGTCGACGGCGGCAGTCACCGGCGCGTCACGGGTGATCTCACCCTCGCGTACGACGGCGCGGTGAACGCTCAGCCCCTTCACGGGACGCTGGACGTCGGTTACCTCCACGACGAAGCCGTTGCCGGTGATGAGTCCGACGTCGGCGGCCTGGCCACCGGCCTCGGCGTAGAACGGGGTGCGGTCGAGGATGAGTTCAATCTCGTCATTCTGCTTCGCTACCGGGACGGATACTCCGTTGCTGATAATTCCACGCACGGATGCTTCGCTGGTCAGCTCCTCGTATCCGGTGAATACGGTCTCTCCGGTCGAAAGCAGATCGTTGAAGACCGTCATGTCTGCGTGACCGGCCTTCTTGCCCCGCGCATCAGCCTGCGCACGCTGCCGCTGCTCAAGCATGAGGGCGCGGAAGCCGTCAGCGTCCACCTGCACTCCGGCTTCCTCGGCCATCTCAAGGGTGAGGTCGATGGGAAAGCCGTAGGTGTCATGGAGGCTGAATGCGTCTTCGCCGGACAGCGACCGGCCGGCACTCTTAGACTCCCGGACTGCCTCCTCCAGGCGCGCTGTCCCGGACGCGATGGTGCGCAGGAATGCCTTCTCCTCGGCGTAGGCAATCCTGCTGATGCGCTCGAAATCCCGCTCAACTTCCGGATAGACGCCCTTCATCGCATCGCGGGAGACCGGCAGCAGATCCGGCAGGCATGCCTTCTCGACGCCGAGCAGGCGCATGGCGCGGACGGCTCGACGGATGAGGCGGCGGAGAACGTAGCCTCTCCCCTCGTTCGAAGGGGTGACGCCATCGGTGATCAGCATGAGTGCAGAGCGTACGTGGTCTGCCACCACGCGCATGCGGACATCGTCCTGGTGGTGGGGATCGTCGTCGGACTCGGCGCTGGTGTATTCCCGCCCGGAGAGCTCAGCCGCCTTGTCAAGGACGGGACGGACCTGATCGGTCTCGTACATGTTCTCGACGCCCTGCAGGATCATCGCCAGACGCTCAAGGCCGAGTCCCGTATCAATATTCTTTTTCGGCAGTTCGCCGGCGACGTCGAAGTCTTCCTTGCTGCGCACGGCGGAGAGGCGGTACTGCATGAAGACCAGGTTCCAGATTTCGATGTAGCGGTCCTCGTCGGCCTCCGGACCGCCGTCCCTGCCGTACTCCGGCCCCCTGTCGAAGAAGATCTCCGAGCATGGCCCACCTGGACCGGGCTGGCCGGTATTCCAGTAGTTGTCCTTCTTGCCGAACTTCTGGATGCGCTCAACCGGGAAGTCGACTTCGTCGCGCCAGATGGCTAGGGCTTCTGAGTCCTCTTCGTAGACGGTGACCCACAGCCGGTCGGCAGGAAGTCCGAAGCCGCCGTCGTCGACACTGGTGGTCAGAAGCTGCCAGGCCATGCGGATGGCATCGTGCTTGAAGTAGTCGCCGAAGGAGAAATTCCCGCACATCTGGAAGAAAGTGCCGTGCCGGGCGGTCTTGCCGACTTCTTCGATATCGGCGGTGCGGATGCACTTCTGGATGCTCGTCGCGCGGTCGTACGGCGGTGTTTCGCGGGCGGTCAGATAGGGGATGAACGGCACCATGCCGGCCACTGTGAAGAGGAGCGAGGGGTCGCTGGAGACCAGCGATGCCGATGGCACGCGGGTGTGCCCCTGGCCTTCGAAGTAATCAAGCCAGCGACGGGCGATCTCTTGGGACTTCATGGGGGATCCTTCTGTGTTGCTCGCGGCCCAGGCACGGCCGCGGGTCGTGGGGACAGGCCTTGTCAGGAACGGTGATCGGCGTCGATACCCAGGGCGGATCGGAGGTCTGCCTCCCGTTCGTTCATACCCTGGCGCAGCGCTTCTGCGAAGTCAGCGACACTGTCAGTCAACTGCGCGACGGCACGGTTCAGCCCTTCCGGACCGACGGCCGATTTCATTGCTGATACTTTCCGGACAGCGACGACGCCGATGGCGACCCCGGCTGTGAGCCAGAAAACCCTCTTGATCATGGAGAAAACCTCGTCTGTCTATTCGTGCGTCGGGCGGGTTCAGCGACTACGACGGCGCGGTGCCGGCTTTCGCCGGGACGCAAGTGCGCTGCGGACGCCGTAGGAGAATGCCGCGACCTTGATGAGGGGCGAACCGACAGAGGCGGCGACCAGGGAAGAGAGCGCCGAAATATTGGCGGAGGCATCCGAGACGTGCGTGGTGATCCCGTCGACGTTCTTCAATTGCTTGTGCGTGGTCGAGACGGTGCTGGTCACTTCATCGATCAGCGGAGTGGTGCCGTCGCTCACAGATCGGATCGCCTGGCGGAGCTCATCGAAGACTTTCCCGAGCTTCCAGACCGGAATGGCAAGCAGCGCCACGAGAACAGCGAAAACCCCGGCTGCAATGAGTCCGGCGATATCTCCACCTGACATTGACGAACATCTCCTTACGCGCTTGGCTGGGCAGGCTCACGCCCACAATTCCCTTAGTACCTTACCTACTCCTGGAGCCCGCGGCGTGCGCCACGGGCTCCAGGAGTAGATGCTATTCAGTTGTGCTGTCAGGCCGTGCGGAACGGCGCTGGATCAGCGTGCGTAGTATTCCACCACGAGCTGCTCTTCGCAGGTCACGGGAACCTCGGAGCGCTTGGGACGGCGGACCAGGCGGGCCTGGAGCTTCTCAAGCTGGACATCGAGGTAGCCGGGAACAGCCGGCAGCACGTCGCGGTGCGCGCCTGCGGCGGCAACCTGCAGCGGCACCATGGTTTCACTGCGGCTGTGGACGTGGATGAGCTGGCCTTCCTTCACACGGAAGGACGGACGGTCAACGCGTGCACCGTCAACCATGATGTGGCGGTGAACCACCAGCTGGCGTGCCTGGGCACTGGTGCGGGCGAAGCCGGCGCGCAGCACGAGCGCGTCCAGGCGCATCTCAAGCAGCTCGATGAGGTTTTCACCAGTCAGACCGGCGGTGCGGCGTGCTTCCTCGAAGACGCGAGCCATCTGCGCTTCGCGGATACCGTACTGTGCGCGCAAACGCTGCTTCTCGCGCAGACGTACTGCGTAGTCGCTGTCCTGCTTGCGGCGGGAACGGCCGTGCTGACCCGGCGCGTACGGGCGACGCTCCAGGTACTTTTCAGCCTTGGGAGTCAGGGCGATACCGAGGGCACGCGAGATGCGCACCTTCCGGCGGGCACGTGTGTTGTTGGCCACGTTTTACCTTTCACTGTTCTACGGCAAAGCAGTTCAAGCAGCTTCCACCGCATGAACTCTTTCTTGTGTCGCTGGCCTCCATGTGCGGAGAGCCGGAAGGGGCCGCTTTCCGGTACTACAGTCCGCGGTCCTCACAGCCCAGGGATCGCAGATCCTGCTGGGCGCGCGTGAGCCGCGACTTGCCAGTCAACGAATAAGCCTAGCAGTGCTCAGCGCTTACGAATAATGGGGCGCAGCTTCTCCAACCTGGCGGCGACGGCGCGCTCCGCCCCGCGGTCGGAGGGAAGATAATAATCTGTCCCCACGAGGTCATCGGGGGCATACTGTTGGGCCGCGACGCCGTGCGGCTCATCGTGGGAGTACACATAACCCTTGCCATGGCCCAACTGCCGGGCGCCCGGGTAATGCGCATCACGCAGATGGGCCGGTATCCCCTGGCCCTTGCCTGCGCGGACGTCCGCGATGGCCTGGTTAATTCCGTTGTAGGCGGCATTCGATTTCGGTGCTGTCGCAATGTGTACGACCGCCTCGGCAAGGATGATCCTCCCCTCCGGCATGCCGATGAGTTGCACCGCCTGTGCAGCTGCGACAGCTGTCTGCAAGGCGGTGGGATCCGCCATACCCACATCCTCGGCCGCCGAGATCATGAGCCGCCGGGCTACAAACCGGGGGTCCTCCCCCGACTCGAGCATGCGTGCCAGATAATGCAGTGCGGCATCGACGTCAGAGCCCCGGAGGGACTTGATGAACGCGCTCGCAACGTCGTAGTGCTGATCCCCCGCCCGGTCATAGCGCAATGCCGCGACGTCCACGGCTTTCTCCGCATGGGCGAGGGTTATCCGCACTGTCTTGTCCGCGACCGCAACCGCGGCCTGGACCGACGGCCGGTCGGTTGGATCATCTGCCGGCCTGTTCGCTGGATCGGGATGGGCACCCCCGGTTTGTGCAACTGCGGCAGCCGCTTCAAGCGCCGTAAGCCCCCGCCGCGCATCGCCTGCCGCGAGCCTGACCAGATGTGCGAGGGCATCATCTTCGAGACTGACCTGCCCGGCCAATCCACGAGGGTCCCCGGCGGCCCGCCGCAGGAGTGCCGCGATATCCTCCTCCGTCAATGGCTTCAGCGTCTGCAGCAGGGAGCGCGAAAGCAGCGGCGCTACCACGGAGAAGGATGGGTTCTCGGTTGTCGCTGCTATGAGGACCACCCAGCCGTTCTCCACGCCCGGCAGCAGTGCATCCTGCTGGGCCTTGTTGAAGCGGTGGATCTCATCGAGGAAAAGCACGGTCGTGGTGCGATGGAGGTCACGGGCAGACAGCGCCTCGTCCATGACGCGGCGGACGTCCTTCACGCCCGCCGTGATGGCGGACAGCTCGACGAACTTCCGGCCAGGCCCCCGCGCAATGACATGGGCAAGGGTTGTCTTTCCGGTGCCGGGCGGACCCCAGAGAATCACTGACGTCGGTGCGCCCACCCGCGCCGCGGGCTCCCCGCCCGCCAGGGTCCGCAGGGGCGAACCCGCCCCCAGGAGGTGCTGCTGCCCTACGATCTCATCGACCGTCCGTGGCCTCATCCTGACTGCAAGCGGGCTGCGCGGCCGGTTGCGCGCCGTCGGTTGCCCGGATGCAGGCTCGTCTTCCTGCTCGCCGTGGTCCACACTGAATAGGTCACTCACAGTGCCAAGGCTACTGTGATCCACTGACAGGTTCCGTCCCATACCGGCGAAAGGAAGCATCGTGCAGGACAACCGCCAGGTGCTGGTACAGCCGGAACGTCTGGTCGGCTGGGTGGAGCGCTTCGGGGAACGAAACGGCAACTTCAGTGTGGAAGCGGCGGGCGCCGTCGTCGTACTGCGTGCCATCAATGGGTGCACGGCGGAGCTCACCGCACCGCTCTGCCTCGTTGTCGAGAACGGCCCGCCGGACGTCAGCGACGAGCAGACTGCCGTCGACGCGCTGATTCAGGCCGCATCAATCCCGGCGACGCTGGGACTGCTGCTGATTCGCCGGGGAGGTTACGCAGTCGGAGTGTCGCGGAACGGAAAACTGGTCGCGTCGAAAACGGGCACGCGCTATGTGCAGTCGCGTACAGCGGCGGGAGGTTGGTCGCAGCAACGGTTTGCCCGAAGGCGGGCCAATCAGGCGGACGCGCTTGTCGAGACGACTGTGGACCGCGCACAAGCCATTTTCGAAGGGCATCGCCTGGACGCGGTTCAGGCCGGCGGGGATGCGCCGCTGGTGGCGGACTGCCTTGGACACCCCAGGCTCAACCGTTACCGGAAACTCCCTGCCTTGCCGCTGCTGACGGTACCCGATCCGCGCCGGGAGGTGCTCGTGAAAGCGGCAGCAGATGCCCGCGCCGTCCGCGTACGGCTCACGGGGATCCCGGTGAGCTGAACTGAATTTGCCGGATCCTTTGACCGCCAGCCCTCGATCGCGGGGCTACGACGCTGCACGGTGAAGGCCGGCGATGGCTGCCGCCGGATCCTCCGTGCCGTAAACGGAGGAACCGGCCACGAAGACTGTTGCACCGGCCTCAGCCGCACGCCCGATGGTCTCCTCCGTGATACCGCCGTCCACCTGGATCGCCACAGCAAGGTTTCCACCGCGGATTGCCTCGGCGGCCCGCCGGATCTTGGGCAGCGTCACGTCCAGGAAGGGCTGACCGCCGAATCCGGGCTCGACCGTCATGACCAAGAGCATGTCCAATTCACCGAGCATGTCCAGATAAGGCTCGACGGCTGTAGCCGGGCGCAACGCCATGCCTGCCTTCGCGCCGGCAGAGCGTAGCTCGCGGGCCAGCCTGATAGGGGCACGGGCCGCTTCGGCGTGGAACGTCACCGAAGACGCGCCGGCGCCCGCGTACTCGGGTGCCCACCGGTCGGCGTCGTCGATCATGAGATGCACATCGAGCGGGATCGGGCTCACCGCCTGGATACGCTTCACAATGGGCAGCCCGAGCGTCAAGTTGGGAACAAAGCTGTTATCCATCACGTCAACGTGGACAGCGTCGGCGGATCCGATGCGCTTCAGTTCCGACTCAAGGTTCGCAAAATCCGCGGAGAGGATGCTCGGGTGAATACAGCACGTTGTCATGGACAACCTTTCGTTGGTGGTCGGGAGTTGGCGATCATCGGCGCGCTCAGCCCCGTGTACGCCGAATCAGCGCCAGGAACATCGCATCGGTGCCGTGGACATGTGGCCAGAGCTGCGCGGTGGACTCGTGTCCAGCGTTCAGGGCACCCGTCCTGCTTACTGCATCCAGCGCGGCACCGGCGTCGAGGAGTGCGAAGTCCTTCCGGCCGCGCAGACAGTCCTGCACAACGGCGGTTGTCTCGGCCGGGTGTGGCGAGCAGGTGACGTATGCGACCACTCCACCGGGGCGTACTGTATCGAGCGCTTCGCTCAGCAGGCCGCGTTGAAGCGGCGCCAGGTCGACGAGATCTGCGGGCTTCCGGCGCCAACGCGACTCGGGACGGCGACGCAGCGCGCCCAGCCCGGTGCATGGCGCGTCAACCAGGATCCGGTCGAACCCATCCGGATATGCTGCGCCGACGGTCCTGCCGTCATCAACGCGCACGGTCCAGACATGCGAAGGGACGGCGTCCAACGCCTGGCGCACCAGCGCAGCGCGATGTTCCGCGGGCTCATTGGCAACCAGGACGTGGCCGCGCTCAGCCGCGACCGCCCCGAGCAGCGCCGCCTTGCCGCCCGGCCCTGCGCACAGATCGAGCCAGGTCTCGCCCTTCCCGCCCCCGGAATCCAGTTCCACCGCAGCCAGCGCCCGGGCAACGAGTTGCGAACCGGCGTCCTGCACGCGGACCTTTCCGGAGCGGACGCTCTCCAGCCGGCCCACATCGCCGGCGGCAAACACCGCGGAGTCTTCCACGAGGTCACCAGGGCGCCCGCCGGCTTGGAGCACCTCGTCCAAAGTACCGATGCCGGGGAGCGCGACCAGGTTGACTTCGGGCGCGGCGTTGTCAGCCTGCAGCAGGTTGTCGATTTCACTGACGTTTCTGCCGTGTGCCACGAGGCTCTGGCGTAACGCCCGGACGATCCATTCGGGGTGGCTGAACTTCAGTGAGCTGACCCGGACCGGCTCTTCCATCCCGCCAACAAGCTCGTCGAGCCACTTCGCGAGCGGTCGGCGTGAGACCTTCCGCAGCACGGCGTTGATCAGTGAGGAAGGTCCCGCGCCGATGACTGCGCGGGCGAGCCCGACGGTCTGGTCCAACGCGGCATGCGGCGGCACACGCATCGCCATGAGCTGGTGCACCCCGATCCGCAGTGCGTCAAGGACGGCCGGATCAAGCTGGTCCAGGGGACGGTCCACACACTGCCCAAGGATTGCGTCATATGTTCCTTGCCCACGCAGGGCGCCGTAAGCCAGTTCCGTGGCGAAGCCGGCGTCCTGGCGTCCCAGCCGGTGCTTACGGATACTGCCGGGAAGAACCAGATTGGCGTAGGCGTCGTCCGCCGAGACGGCCCGCAGCACCTCAAACGCAACAAGCCGCGCCGGGTCGGCACGACGCGTGCGCTCAGACGGTGCCGCCGTCGAGAATTTTCGGGATCCTGACCGGTTGCGTTCGCGTCCACGCTCATTGCGCCGACTGGGATCGTTGGGGCGTCTGTCGGTCATTCGAACCTCACATCTTTTCGTTGTGCGCCACGGAACCAGTCGGCGGCTGCGAGGACGGTGCGGCCCGATGGCTGTAGGACGCCCAGCTCGACCGCGTGGGAACCGGTGCCCACCAGAACAGCACCATTACGCTGCGAAGCCTCTCCGGGCGGCAGATCGGTCACTTCCGGACGCAGCAGCACCGGGCCAATCTTGCACCGTTGCCCACTCAGCGTGGTCCAGGCGCCCGGTTCCGGTGTCACGCCGCTGATACGCCGTTTCACGGCAAGGGCCGGATCACTCCAGCGGATCCGGCCGTCCTCGCCCGAGAGTTTCGGGGCGAGGGACACCTGGCCCTCCTGCGGAAAAGCCTTGGCGCGCCCCTGCTCAATCGCAGAAAGAGTCTGCGCAAGCAGCACCGCCCCGCTGGCGGAGAGTCGTTCCAGTAGAGCGCCGCTGGTGTCCCCTGGCAGAACCGATTCGGTCACAGTACCGAAAACAGGGCCGGTATCAAGGCCCTCTTCAAGCAGGAAAGTGGACGCTCCCGTCACATCGTCGCCGTTGATGAGCGCGTGCTGCACCGGCGCTGCGCCACGCCAGGCCGGCAGGAGCGAAAAGTGCAGATTGATCCAGCCGTGTCTGGGAATTGTCAGCGCAGGTGCCGGCACAATCCCGCCGTAAGCAACAATCGCCGCAGCGTCGAGGTCCAACCCGCCAAGACGTGCGACGACGGCGTCGTCGATACGGTTTGCTTTCACGGTTTCGAGCCCAAGCCTTGCCGCTGCCTGAGCCACGGGGCTCGGCGTCAGGACTTTCTTCCGACCCACCGGGGCATCCTGGCGCGTGAGAACCGCCGCAACATGGTGGCCTGCACGGATAAGCTCAGCCAGCGACGGCACTGCAACGTCGGGTGTGCCCGCGAACAACACCCTCACCGGCTGCCGCCTTTGCTCTGGCTGAGTGACGGACCGGTCCCGAAGGCCGAACCCACTGAAGCGGACCTCCTCTGGACTGTCTCCTGCGTAACCGATCGGTAGTGCGCATTCCTTAGTGCCTGCATCGCCCGGCGACGCTCCTCACCTTCCAACCGGTCAATATAGAGCCGGCCATCCAGATGGTCTGTTTCATGCTGGAAGCAACGGGCGAGCATGCCGGTGGCTTCCAGCTCAAGCGGAAATCCCGAGGCATCATATCCCCGCAACCGGACCTGCGCTGCCCTCGGCAACTCAGAGCCGATTCCGGGAACCGATAGGCATCCCTCCAGGTCACCCGACTGTATTGATTCCGCCAGCGTCAATTCAGGGTTGACCACGTGCCCTTCCGCGCCATCCACCGCATACGTGAATATCCGGAGCCCGACGCCCACCTGTGGGCCCGCCAAGCCCGCCCCGTTCACGCTGTGCATAGTCTCAGACATGTCCTGGACCAGCCGCGCGAGGTCAGGACCGAAGTCCACCACCTCAGACGCCCGTGTGCGCAGCACGGGGTCTCCGATCATTCTGATGCTCAGAACTGCCATTCGGTTGTGTGTCCTCACTTGTATGTGGTGATGCCGAGGCCGAACACGCTGCCGGGGCGCGGGTTCACCTGGGAAAACATGGTCAATTCTAGGGCCGGCGCTGAGGTTCAGTTGCCCTGCGCAGAAGCCGCGGAGGCCACCTGCCCAGCGCCGGGCTGCGCCGCCTGCGGACGCGGGGGCGGCGGGACGACGAGCAGCGGACGTCCTGCGCTTGCCACTTCTCCCCCCACCTCCCAGGTACGCCTCAAGGCGCAGAACTTGTACCAATGGTGCTTGAGGACCTCCGGATTGGCACGCAGTGCACGCACCTCAGTCTGCCCGACGGCCACTCCGAGCAGGATCGGATCCGCGCCGTGCTGCCACGGTTCCCAGGTGCCGGAGACAGGATCCACCAGGGACTCCTGCGCTTTCATTCCCGCGACGAGCTGCATGACTACTTTTTCATCCAGGGGCTTGACCATGCCGTCCCTGTCCGTAGCACGGGTCTTGAAATCCAGGATGCATAAGCGTCCGCCGATCGTTGCCACGAGGTCCAACGTTCCGGCATAGCCCAGCTCACTGTTCCACACAGTGATTTCAGGCTCGATGGGCTGCACCTGGTAGAGATCCCACCACTCATCGAACCGTGCCGCGAATCCCTCTTCCCCATGCTGCACAAGGTCGGTACGTGCTTGCTCAACCCGGTGTTCCCGGCCAAGGTCCCGAAGCGCGATCTGCTCGCAGTAGTAGTGCACCCTGGTACCGCGACGCGCGGCGTCGTCCCGGTAGCGCTCCGCAGCTTTCGAGGCGTCCTGTATGACCGCCCTCATCTCCGAAGCGTTGCCGAGAGAGGAGGGCAGGCGCGGATCCTGAGCCAGCGCACTGGCAGCCATATAGCCGAACCAGCCGTCAAGCGAGGACGACTGTGCCTGCGAGATGACCGTAGTGATGGATGGGACGAGGGGCGGCTCCGAGGTGGATCGGGAGTACATGCGCCCGCGTTCAGTGGCATGGGCGAGGAGCGGCTCGGTCATGATTCCAGTGTGTCACCCGCTACTGACAGACCGTGAACCGGCAGCAATGGCCACCGCATAGTCGAATGACTTCGGTGACGGCGGCGTGCTTATACCGTATTGCCTTCTCCAGGATGTGCAGGCTCTCCGGGGTGCGGTGAATTGGACGAACCCCCCTTCCTCGGATATTGTTTTTACTCGTTGGAAAGACGCCGTGAGCGGAGCTGAATGTTCCTGAAACTCCCGGCCACATTCCTTTCGCGGACGTAGCTCAGCTGGCTAGAGCACCACCTTGCCAAGGTGGATGTCGCGGGTTCGAATCCCGTCGTCCGCTCGCAAGTCACTGTATACGCTGGCCTAGGTCAGTAGTCCTGCTACGGCAGGTCACGGTGGGGTGGCCGAGAGGCGAGGCAGCGGCCTGCAAAGCCGTATACGCGGGTTCGAATCCCGTCCCCACCTCCATACGGTTATATTGCACAGCACGGGCGATTGGCGCAGCGGTAGCGCGCTTCCCTGACACGGAAGAGGTCACTGGTTCGATCCCAGTATCGCCCACGCAAGGCGCCTCCATGAGAGGCGCCTTTTCGCGGACGTAGCTCAGCTGGCTAGAGCACCACCTTGCCAAGGTGGATGTCGCGGGTTCGAATCCCGTCGTCCGCTCTCCTACCTGGCCAGCGCCACTCCAACGGATCAGCGCAGCTGACCTTAGTGGAGCACCTTCAGACCCACTACACAGCCCACGATCCCGAGTACGAAGAGCACTTTCAGCAAGGATGCGGCCTCGCCGTCGAAGACCATTGCGTACGTAACAGTGAGTGCAGCGCCGATTCCCACCCACACGGCATAGGACGTTCCGGTCGGAAGGGTGCGCATGGCCCAGGCCAAGCCAATCATGCTCAATATCAGCCCTACGGCAAAAATCACCGTGGGCCACAATTTGGTGAAACCCTCCGACTTTCCGAGCGCAGTCGCCCAGACAGCTTCCAGTACTCCGGATATAACGAGAATGACCCAAGCCATGATTGATCTACTCCTGAGCGCCGTCTTGTCGCTGGCCGGGTACGGCGCACTCGTCCGGGTGCCATCTGGCTGAAATAAGGCTGTCACACCGGGCCCTGGTGGGCAAGATTGCACTCGGCGGAAATCACGCTCAGGGCGAAAGCGGATACTCTTGGCGGCGCAACGAAGCCTCCTTATGATGGTGTCCGGAGGGAACAAAAGGTTCCCTCAAGGAGAAAGGAGGTGTCTGTGTCTGTAGTTGACGGGCTCAAAGGCAAGGCCGGAGAGTTGAAGGACAGGGCAACCGGACTGACGGGCAGGACTGTGGACAGCACAGGAAGCGATCGGTTCGCTTAGCTCACCGAAGCCTCCGGCCTTACGTATAAGCCTTTAGCACGACAAGGAAGCGCCGACCCTGCCGCGAGGCAGTGTCGGCGCTTTTGTCTTTCCGCTTAGGTGCTGGGTTCCTCTGCCTGACGGGCAAGCGCAGTGAGGCGGGACACCGCGCGGTAGTACTTCTTCATGTAGCCCCCGCCCATCATTTCCTGCGTGAAGAGGTCACTCAGGGGCGCTCCACTGGCGAGTATCGGTACGTCCTTGTCGTAGAGCCGGTCAGCCAGCACCACGAAGCGTAATGCGACAGCCTGCTCGGTGATGGTGTCGACGTTGTGCCAGGCCACCACATCGACGCCGTCGATGAGCTGCCGGTAACGGCTCGGGTGTACGCCGGAAAGGTGTTTGATGAGGTCGGCAAAGCTGTCCTCGGCAACTGTGGAGCCGTCGTCGTAGGAGCGGACTCGACTGCGCACCTGTTGCTCGGTGAGCGACGGAGGGGCCTCGGGAAGACCCCGGTGGCGATAATCCTCTCCGTCGATGCGGACGGTGTCGAACTGGTCGGCGAGCACCTGGATCTCACGTTGGAAATCAACGGCTGCGAATCGTCCCTCGCCCAGGGAGCCGGGGAGCGTGTTCGATGTTGCCGCGAGCTTTACCCCTGCGTCGGCCAGTTCCCGCATCAGCCGGGACATCAGCACTGTGTCCCCAGGGTCGTCCAGTTCAAACTCATCAATGCAGACGAGCTGGTATCCGCTGAGCGCGTCGACAGTCTTCCTGAAAGAAAGCGCACCCACCAGGTTTGTGTACTCGACAAAAGTGCCGAAAGCCTTCCTCCCACTGGTTGCATGCCAGAGGGAGGCGAGCAGGTGCGTCTTTCCGACGCCGAACCCGCCGTCGAGATAGATCCCGGCGCGGCTCTCCTGCCGCTTGGAACCGAAGAGCTTTCGCAGTCCGCTGGGCTTCGGGGCATTCACAGTGGCCGCGAAGTGGCGCAGGGCTTTCACGGCTGCTGCCTGGGACGGCTGCTGTGGGTCTGGCCGATAGGACTCGAAGGAGACAGATCCGAATCGTTGCGAGGGATAGAAGCCGTCCAGGAGTTCATCCACTGAAACCTGTGGAGTTCGCTGGGTCAGATGTTCAATGGTTGCCACAGATTGGTAAGTCTTTCGGCTTGGGAACTGCCGGCCGGAAAGCCGTGCTAGGCAAGAATACGTCAGGCTGGGAGAACGCCCTCCTACCACGGTTCCTGGAGTTCCCGCCGACGCTGGCAATATGGCGTTCCATGACCTGTCCGAAAGCAATAGCCTGCGTACGTGGTTAGGCTAGGTGGGAATCAACCGTCGATACAGGAAGGCCCTTTTACGGATGAGTGTCGCAACAGACCCCAACGAGAAGTTTGCCGATTATGCCCACCCGGAACGCCTCGTCTCCACAGACTGGCTGGCAGACAATCTGGGAGCGCCCGGGCTGGTGGTCGTGGAATCCGACGAGGATGTCCTGCTGTATGAGACCGGCCACATTGAAGGTGCGGTCAAGATCGACTGGCACACCGATCTCAATGATGAGGTATCGCGGGACTACGTCGACGGCGAGGGTTTCGCCCGCCTCATGTCCGCCAAGGGAATCGCGCGGGACACCACGGTTGTCATCTACGGCGACAAGTCCAATTGGTGGGCAGCCTACGCGCTGTGGGTTTTTACGCTCTTCGGTCACGAGGACGTCCGTCTGCTTGATGGAGGCCGCGACAAGTGGGTCGCCGAAGACCGGCCGCTTACAACCGACGTACCGCAGCCTACGGCCACCGACTACCCCGTCGTGGAGCGCAACGACGCTCCTATCCGTGCGTACATGAGCGACGTTCTGGAGCACTTCGGCAACCCGCTGATCGATGTCCGTTCCGCAGATGAATACACCGGTGCCCGCACCCATATGCCCGCTTATCCAGAGGAAGGCGCGCTCCGCGGCGGCCACATCCCATCCGCGGCATCGGTCCCGTGGGCACGCGCCGCAGCCGAAGACGGCACGTTCCGCGCCCGAACGGAGCTGGAGGCGATCTACCACGGCGAAGCCGGCTTGAAGGAGGGTGACGACGTCGTCGCGTACTGCCGTATCGGCGAGCGTTCCAGCCACACCTGGTTCGTGCTCCAGCACCTGCTCGGGTTCGAAAATGTGCGCAACTATGACGGCTCGTGGACCGAATGGGGCAACGCTGTACGGGTCCCGATCGTCAAGGGTACAGAACCCGGTGTTGCGCCCGCCCGCAATTAGCATTCATCTGCAGCTCTTTCGCGCGGCATTACGCGTAGCATTAATTGAAGTAGCCCCGGGCGCATGCCCGGGGCGTGGTGAGGATGGCAGTGGAAACAAGCGCATTACCCCGACAGCTCGCAGAAATTGTTGACGATTTTCAGGCACTTTCCGAGGCGGACCGGCTTCAGTTGCTGCTGGAGTTCTCACGTGGGCTGCCTGCGTTGCCCGAACGGCTGCAGGGTCATCCAGAACTCCTCGAGCAAGTGGTTGAGTGCCAGAGTCCCCTGTTCCTTACCGTTGAAATTTCCGACGACGAACAACGTTCCGTAGCGCTTTTTTTCTCGGCACCCCCTGAGGCCCCTACTACCCGTGGGTTCGCCGGTGTCCTTCAGGAGGGCCTGGACGGCTTACCGGCGGCTGACATCCTGGCAGTGCCGGATGATGTTCCCGAACGCCTCGGCCTGACCCGCGCTATCACTCCCCTGCGGATGCGCGGCATGGCGGCCATGCTCGGACGAATCAAACGCAAGATCAGGGATCAGCCGCCTGAAGCGCCGCGGGGAGCGGGACGGTCGAACACAACACGCCGTAGCCACTCCTGAGTGACTGTGTGCCATTGAACAGGATCCGCGTTCCATTCCTTGGTGTGCCGAGCCCTGTGAAAGCGTTCAAATGTGACAAATCGCGGGTTGCGTTCGGCCAGCTCGGCGGACGGCCCCACGGGGACGAACTCGTCATCCTCGCTGTGCAGGATCAGGGTCGAGACCGTAAGCTGCTCGGCCCTGGAAACCCAATCCATGCTCTTCAGGTCCACCGGAGTCGCTAGCCCGGTAACGGCCCGTCCAATGCTGTTCGAGATCAGCCACTGACCCAGTCTGCCCGCAGGAGCCGGGATGCGGTTGATTTCGGCGTGATGGGTAAGCACGTCCATCCAGTCGATGACCGGACCATCCAGGACAAGCGCCCTGATCCGGTTGCGATATCTCGACACGTCCGCAACCTGCAGGCAAATGGCACCACCCATCGACCAACCGAACAGCGCAATGTCCTCCGCGCCGTTGGCGAACGCGTACTCCATGGCGGACTCAACGTCCTGCCATTCGGTCATTCCAAGCCCGTAACGGCCGTCCGGCGCATATGGGGCTTCGCCGTCGTTCCGGTAGGAAACGAGCAGGCTGGTCATACCGAGCTCCCGTGCGGTGTGGACTGCCCTCAGGCCCTCCGAGCGCTGCACTCCCCTACCGTGAACCATGATTGCCCACGTTCTTGCCGGCGTCTCGGCCCGGATAAGCCACGCCGGCGCGTAACCCCCAGAGACCGGAACATCCACGTGTTCATCCGCATAGCCCAGGGCGGAGGGCGTTGGATAGACCGCGCCGCTCCACCATCCGCGTGTGGCTGAGCGGAGGTCGCCCGAGTAAACGGCCTCGACGTCGCGTTGCACCGTGCCTTCCCTCGGCACATACGAACGAATGGCTCCGATGCGGGCATGACCGCGGCCGCCATCGAAATAGAGACTGTAGGTTCCCTCTATGGTTGTGTCCTCATTCGCGGGCAGGATTACCTGCTGGCCGTCCGCTGTCTGTATCAGCGCAAGAATTTCAAGCTTCTCGTCGCGCTTGCGCGGCGTGACTACTTCCTTGGCGAAGTGGGCGGCCAGGGCGGAGGTGGCAGCGGCGACGATGGAGGTTGCCGCGGCGCCCGCGCCGAGGCCAACAAGGGTCCAACGTAGCCACGGCCGGCCAGTTGCGACGGCGGATGCGGTACTGGTTGGCATACCCCTATTGTGGCTGACTGTACTCTCGCGGGACGAACATACCGGGTGAGCGGAGTGTCGATGGACAGCTAGGTGCGTGAGCCGCGGCGCACTACTGTGGACTCATGGTTGAGACGATCGTGGTACTGGCGGAAGAGCCCATCGAAGCGGCTGATATCCGTAACCTTCAAACTCTGGCAGGCGAGGACGCTCCCAGCTACTTCGTGGTGATACCCGAAGACCGTCATAAGAACGTACTCGGGGAGTTCCTGCACCATCTCAGTCTTCTTGAGTTCGCGGAGGCGTTCCGTGATCTGTCGCAAGGACAGCCAAGCCCCGAAGAGACGCGGGTTTCGGCCGAAAGCTCCCTGCAACGCTCCCTCGCAGCACTGGCAGCCGCCGGATTGGACGCACAAGGGGCTGTAGCTCCGGGCAATGCCGTAGAAGCCGTGGTCAACGCGGCCAACGAACGCCAGGCAAGGCAGGCAGTTGTGATCACACGCCCACACGCTGTGGCGGACACGTTCCACACCGATTGGGCGAACCAGGCGCAGGACAAACTCGGCGTGCCGGTTTTGCATCTGTATTCGGGTTCGGGATTTATCGGCGACTCCTAGTCGTTAACGAGGACATGAGCACTCCAGAGCAACTTCCTGAAACCGGCCACGGCGCCGACACCGACCGTATCGAGAAGACCGACGAAGAGTGGCGTCAGGAGCTGACACCCGAGGAGTACCACGTCCTGCGCCAGGCAGGCACTGAACGGCCTTTCACCGGTGAGTACCATGACACGCACACCCGCGGAATGTACCAGTGCAGGGCATGCGGACATGAGCTGTTCACGAGCAACGAGAAGTTCGATTCCCACTGTGGTTGGCCATCGTTCTGGGCACCGCTCGCCGAGGATCGCGTCCGTTACATCCGGGACAAGACCCTGGGCATGGAGCGGGTCGAGGTCAGATGCGCGCGCTGCGACTCGCACCTCGGCCATGTTTTCGAGGGCGAAGGGTACGGCACGCCCACGGACCAGCGCTATTGCATCAACTCGGTCTCCATGCGTCTGGTGCCGCAGGGCTGACGAAGCCGAAGGGGCCGTAGAAGCCAAACCCTTGTTCTACGGGATACGGAATAAGAGTTCCTTACGCATGACGTTCTGATGGATTAGGTTACCTGTTCTATTGCTACCCTCGGAAGCAATCACCACGCTACTGATCCACGCAACCGAACCAGGAGGAATCGTGACCCAGACCCTCGACTCCAGCATCCGGACGAATCCCGAGAACCAGCCGCACACGCTTCCCGCATGGCACGATCTCAAGGGTGCCGCGGCAGCCCTCCAGCCTTTGCAGGCGAAGGACGGCTCCATTGCCGACCAGGCGGACATACCGGCAGCCTCGGCGAACGTGGATACCATCATCCGCTGCATCCAGGAACTCGCGCCGCTGTTCCCACACGACCATGCGTATCTGGATGCGCTGGTGACCGACTTCGGCCGTTGGAAGGACGCAGGTCTCGGCGTGCCGGACTTCCTGGATTCGCTGGTGCAGTTCCAGCCACAGCTGGAGCGCGCCAACGGACGCCGACATCTGGTGATCTTCCCCATGTATACCCAGAACGGAAGTACCAACCGTCTGGTCGAAGCCGTGCTCATCGAGGTTCTCTGGCCGGAGTTCATCGCTGAGCTCGAGGCCGGCGACTACTCCAACAAGCTCTTCGTTCCCATCAGGTTTCTTGACTTCACGCCTGGTTATGACACCAACTCCGCGGTGCTTTTCCCCGAGACCGTCGCCGTCCGCGAGACCCCACAGTTCACGTGGGGAGCTATCTTCGCGGACCGGGAGGCAGCCCGCTTCCGTCGTGTCGTGGCAGCGGCGGCCGACATCACGCGCCTGGAGCTGCCGGAAGAGGCCCGTCTTCTCCTCGAAGACCAGCACCTCGCCGAAGAGACTTTCGTCATGTGGGATCTCATTCATGACAGAACACACATGCGCGGTGATCTGCCATTCGACCCCTTCATGATCAAGCAGCGTATGCCGTACTTCCTCTACTCGCTTGAGGAGTTGCGGTGTGACCTCACCGCCTTCCGCGAATCCGTCCGGATAGCGGCCGACGACGATGCCTCCGATGAAGCGCGCCGCCACGCCCGCCTCGTGCAGTACGCGGTGATTTTCGACCGGATCTTCCGATTCGCCATCACGGGCAGCCGGGTGCGGAACTACGACGGCCTCGGAGGGCAGCTGCTCTTTGCCTGGCTGCACCAGAACCGCGTATTGCACTGGACCGACACCACCCTGACCGTCGACTGGGACGAAGTACCCGGCGTCGTCATTGCCCTGGGTGAGAAGATCCAGCAGCTGTACTGGCGCTCGATCGACCGCCCCAAGATTGCGCACTGGCTCGCTGCCTACGAACTCGTTTCTGCAACCGTCACGCCGCACCCTGCCTCGATCTGGGCCAAGGGACCCGATGCGCTGCCGCTGGACGGACCGCCGCGCGGTCTTACGGACGCCGTCCTGGACGATGAGTTCCCCCTCTCCATGTTCTTCGAGGCGCTGGACCGCAAGATGAAAGACGTCATCGAATCGACAGCCGGCATCACTGGGCGTAATTCGTGAGCGACCATTCAAATCTGCACGTCCTGATCGCAGGAGCAACGAGCCCGGCCGGAATAGCCACGGCTGAGGTGCTATCTGGTGTGGGTGCGAAAGTGATAGCCGTCGGGTCGGACTCCGGACGCCTGCAGAGCAGCGCGCTTGGTCACATGCCCACGGTCGACCTACGCACGTGCAACCTTGCGGACGCTGGCGAAGTCGGTTCACTCGCAGCTGGTCTGCGGGACGAGGGCATTGCGGTAGACGGACTGATTCACCTCGTAGGCGGGTGGCGGGGAGGAACGGGCATCGAAGGACAAGCCGAGGAGGACTACGAGTTCCTGCACACGTCCGTGCTGACAACGCTGCGAAACACCACCCGTTCGTTCGCTGCGGATCTTGCGAGGTCCCCTCGGGGAAGGCTCGCCATCGTCTCAGCCACCGCCGTCGATCAACCCACCGCAAGCAACGCCTCGTACGCGGCTGTGAAAGCAGCCGCCGAAACCTGGGTTCGCGCGGTGGCACACGAATTCGCCGGTCAGTCCGGGAGCGATGCGAAGGGACCGGCCGCCGCGATCGTCGTCGTCAAGGCACTGCTCGACGACGACATGCAGGCCGCGAGACCGGACCGACGCTTTCCCGGATACACGCACGTTCGGGACCTTGCCGCCACGCTGGCCGGTCTCTTCGACCAGGAGCCGGCCTCGATCAACGGCCTGCGTCTGGTACTCGCGGACTGAACCTACCGATACGGAATACTGGAATAGTGACTGAAACCATCTCTGTCCCTGCCCGCCTGCACGACCCCAGCGTGCGGGGCTTCGCCTCCGACAACTACTCCGGTGTACACGCCGAGGTACTCACAGCTCTTGCTGCCGCCAACCATGGCCATCAGGTCGCCTACGGCGAGGACGTGTACACCTCACGCCTGGGCGAACTGATGGTGGAGCATTTCGGCGACGGAACTTTGGCCTACCCGGTATTCAACGGCACGGGCGCCAACGTTCTGGGCCTGCAGTCGCTGCTGCCGCGCTGGGGTGCGGTGATCTGCGCGAAGACCGCCCACATCAATGTGGACGAGAACGGTGCTCCGGAGCGGGTCGGCGGAATGAAACTGCTCGCTGTCGCCACGCCGGACGGCAAGCTCACGCCCGAACTGATAGACCTCGAAGCCTGGGGCTGGGGGGATGAACATCGGGCGCAGCCGCTGGCAGTCTCGATCACCCAGACCACCGAACTCGGCACGCTCTATACCCCTGAAGAGATCCGTGTTATCGCTGACCATGTGCACGCCCGCGGCATGCATCTGCACCTGGACGGAGCACGGATCGCCAATGCGGCTGCCGCCCTCGGACTACCGCTCCGTGCCTTCACCCGGGATGCCGGCGTCGATGTCCTGTCTTTCGGTGGGACAAAAAATGGCCTGATGTTCGGCGAATGCGTGGTGGTGCTGAATCCAGCTGCGGCCACTGGGCTGGAGTATCTCCGCAAAATGAACATGCAGCTTGCCTCCAAGATGCGATTTGTTTCCGCCCAGCTCCTCGCGCTCCTCGAAAATGGACTTTGGCTTCGCTCCGCGAGCCACGCCAACGCCATGGCGGCGCGGCTCACGGCGGCCGTCTCCGGGATCGAGGGCGTCACGTTGACGCAGCCGACGACGGCGAACGCGGTTTTCGCGATCCTTCCGCCCGGTACGGCGGACCGCATCCGCGAGCAGTTCCGTTTTTACGACTGGGATCAGTCCACAGGTGAGGTGCGGTGGATGTGCTCGTTCGACACTACGCCTGAGGACGTGGATGCCTTCGCCGCGGCAATCCGGAGCGAAGTGGCGGCCGGTTAGCTGCGTTTTCAGCCGGGTGTTTGCAGCATCGTCCGGCGTGGCACTCCGAGTGGACACCGGGTTGGGGCATAACCTTCGAAGGTGAGTGCTATTGGTGACCTTTCGAAGGTCCCCCCAGAATTCCTGAATGCCCTTGCCGGCCTGAGGCACGCGAAGTGCCGCAGTGAACTCCGCCTCGATGAGATTCCGGCGCCCTCCCGGCTCGCGCCATACGCGGTGGCCTTGGGCGCCGAGGTCCTGCAGGACGCTCGTCCGGGTCCCGTTCCCGTGCATGGTCCGGCACGGGCCGCCCTACAGCCTGCAGATCCCGAGGAGCTGGCCACAGGCCGCTTTATCCTCCTCTATGACCCAGACGGGTCCGAAGTCTGGGATGGAACGTTCCGGATCGTCACCTACATCCGCGCCCAGTTGGAGCCGGACATGGGCAATGACGCCCTACTGGGCTCCGTTGCATGGACCTGGCTGGTTGAAGCGCTGCAGACGCACGAGGCCGGCCACCGGTCAGCAGGAGGAACCGCCACGCGCATCCTCTCTGAAAGTTTCGGATCGCTTGCCGATCGTGTTGACACCATTGACATCGAGCTGCGGGCTTCCTGGACCCCCGATTCGGGAAGTGTACAGAACCATCTCGAAGCCTGGGCCGACATGGTGTGCACGTTTGCCGGTCTTCCGCCGTTGCCCGACGGCGTTGCCGCACTGACCAACCGACGCCGAAACTAGGGCTGCGCTGCGGATCAACAGCGAACCAGGGGCGTTGCAATGCCCCGGTTCCGCGCAGTAGCACGGTTAGACTGGCATCACCATGATCCAGCAGCAATCCGAGCCTGACAGCAGCGCCGCAGGTGTCAGCGCATCCGCTGCCGGCCCCGCCACTGAACTTCCGTTGCTCGAATCGCCCCGCGAAGGCGTCCCGTTTGTCATCGACACACCCGCCGGTCTGGAACGCGCGGCAAAAACGCTGGCCTCCGGGACCGGGCCCGCAGCAGTTGATGCTGAACGAGCGTCCGGCTTCCGTTACGGTCAGCGGGCCTTCCTGGTCCAGATCCGTCGGGAGGAAGCAGGCACCTGGCTGATTGATCCGGAGCCTTTTCCCGACTTGTCGATCATCAACGACGCGCTCTCTGGGGTTGAGTGGATTCTCCACGCTTCCACCCAGGACCTTCCGTGCCTGTCCGCGCTCGGTATGTGGCCGGATAAGCTTTTCGACACCGAGCTGGCTGCCCGACTGGCCGGCTTGCCGCGGGTAGGGCTTGCCGCGGTCATCGAGAGCCTGCTGGGGTTCACGCTGGCGAAGGAACACTCGGCAGCGGACTGGTCCCAGCGTCCCCTGCCGGAACCATGGCTGCGCTATGCGGCCCTGGATGTTGAAGTGCTCGTGGAACTGCGCGCGCACCTCATCGAGATCCTCGATGGGAACAGGAAACTGGCAATCGCGCAGGAGGAATTCGAGTTCATCCGGACCAGTCCGCCGGCGCCCCCGAAGGTGGATCCCTGGCGTCGCACATCCGGCGTCCACCAGGTGCGTGACCGGAGGCAGTTAGCGGCCGTGCGCGAGTTATGGACGGAGCGGGAGCTCCTGGCGGAAAAGCGCGACGTCGCACCCGGCAGGCTGATCCCGGACGCCGCGATAGTGGCAGCGGCACGGGCCATGCCGCAGACCGTACCCCAGCTGCTCAGCGTGAACGGATTCCATGGCAGGGCGGCCCAGCGTGAAGCTCCGCGATGGCTTCGGTGTATCACCGCGGCTCGTATGTCACGGGACCTCCCAGAGCTGCAGCTACCCACCAACGCCCCTCCTCCCCCGCGCGTCTGGCCGGAGAAGGATCCGGCGGCGGCCGCACGGCTGCAAACCGCCAAGCCGCGGGTAGCCGCCGTGGCGGGAAAGCTAAATATGCCCGTCGAAAACCTTCTCACTCCCGACTACCTTCGCAGGCTTGCCTGGCGCCCTCCCTCACCAGCAGACCTCGACACGGTGTCGGCCGCTCTGGCCGAGCTCGGCGCCCGCCGCTGGCAGATCGAGCAGGTAGCCGCGGTGATCACCGTTGCCTTCCTTGACCCCGATCCGCTTCAGCCCAAACAACCCAAAGGCCAGTGAGCGCGTCGGACGTATTGCGGCGTGATGTTACCCACGAGTAACATAAGGGCTGATCCAGTTACTCGATGAGGAGCAATCATGCCCACAGAGTCCACAGCAACAGGGCGGCAAGTTCGGGAGGTCGTCTTTGTTGACGGCGTAAGGACGCCTTTCGGCAAGGCCGGCGAGAAGGGGATCCACGCGGGAACCAGGGCAGATGACCTTATCGTCAAATGCATTCGCGAACTTCTGCGCCGCAATCCGTCGCTCCCCCCGGGACGCATCGACGACGTCGCAATTGCCGCAACAACCCAGACCGGCGATCAGGGGCTCACACTCGGACGAACGGCCGCCCTGCTCGCCGGGCTTCCGCGAACGGTCCCTGGATTTGCCATCGACCGAATGTGTGCGGGCGCCATGACCGCTGTGACCACCACAGCTTCGGGCATCGCCTTCGGGGCCTATGATGTCGTCGTCGCCGGCGGTGTTGAGCACATGGGCCACCACCCGATGGGCGCCGGGTCCGATCCCAACCCCCGGTTCCTCACGGAAAAGCTCGTCGACCCGGCGGCGCTCAATATGGGCAACACTGCGGAGAACCTGCACGATCGCTTCCCTGCGGTCACCAAGGAACGTGCTGATTCCTATGCCGTCGCGAGTCAGGCGAAACTCGCCGAAGCCTACGGAAGCAACCGGATCCAGCCCGACCTCGTGCCCGTTGCCGGGAGGAAATCCGGTTCGGGCTGGACTCTGCACCACGAAGACGAGCCCCCTCGCCCCGGCACATCTCTGGAGGATCTGGCTTCGCTTCGCACACCGTTCCGCCCGCACGGGCGGGTCACCGCCGGCAACGCAGCAGGGCTGAACGACGGCGCGACCGCGGCCCTGCTCGCTTCCTCCGATGCTGCGGCCGAGCTGGGATTGCCGGTGAAGATGCGCCTGGTCTCCTATGCCTTCGCCGGTGTTGAACCCGAAGTGATGGGAATCGGACCAGTCCCTGCCACAGAGAAGGCACTGCGCCAGGCGGGGTTGCGCATTGAGGATATCGGCCTGTTCGAGATCAATGAGGCGTTCGCCGTTCAAGTGCTTTCGTTCCTGGATCATTTCGGGATCGCGGACGATGATCCGAGGGTCAACCGCTATGGAGGCGCGATTGCCGTCGGGCATCCACTAGCCTCCTCGGGGGTGCGTCTGATGACCCAGCTGGCTCGCCAGTTCGAGGAGGACCCCAGCGCGCGTTATGGGATGACCACCATGTGCGTGGGATTGGGAATGGGCGGAACCGTCGTCTGGGAGAACCCGCACCACGCAGATTACTCGCTGAAGATCTCGGAGGACGCAGCATGAGTTTTTATCGCTTCGAAGAACTGGCCGCACTGGTGCCCGATGAGGTGGTAACGCACTCGCTCGTGCAGGATGTTGAACTCCCTGGCGGTGCCGGGACCATGGCGCTGATCACGCTGGACAACGGACTGGATGACAACAAACCAACCACGCTCGGGCCCAACACGCTCATCGAGTTCGGTCGCACCCTGGAATCGCTGCAGAAACGCGCAGGTGCGGGTGAGCTGGTCGCCGTCGGGCTGACGGGCAAACCCTATTTCCTCGCTGCAGGCGCCGATCTGTCAACGGTGAAATCGTTGAAGGCGGCCGAGCATGGCCGCCTCATGGCCGAGCTTGGCCACTCCGCGTACAACCTGCTCGGCGGTCTGGGTGTGCCGAGCTTCGCCTTCATCAACGGTGTTGCGTTGGGCGGCGGGTTGGAAATTGCACTCGCGGCCACCTATCGCACAGTCTCGACCGGAGCTTCCGGTATCGGACTACCTGAGGCTTTCATCGGGTTGGTCCCGGGCTGGGGCGGCGTGTATCGGCTGCCCCGTCTCACCGGCCCGGCTGCGGCGTTGAAGGTGATGATTGAAAACCCGCTCAGCAACAACCGCATGCTGGACGGCCGCGCGGCATATGACATCGGCATCGCTGATGCGCTCTTTGAGCCGGCGGATTTCCTGGAGCAGTCGCTTCAGTGGGCCCCGGGCGTGCTCTCGGATGCTTCTTCCGTGGAGGCGCGTCGCGCCGACCTGTCCCGGTATGACGACGGCGAATGGAAGGCTGCTGTGGTGGCCGGACGTGCCTTCGTCGAGTCGAAGACGGGAAATGCTGCCCCGGCGCCCGGAAAGGTGCTGGACCTGTTTGAGGCGGCCCAGCACCGAACGCGCGAAGAATCGGCAGCCGCGGAATGCGAGGCACTTACGGAACTGATGCAGTCGCCCCAGTTCCACGCAACGGTGTATGCGTTTCTGGACCTGGTCCAGAAGCGGGCCAAGCGTCCCGCCGGCGCACCCGATGCAGCCCTGGCGCGGCCTGTTACCAAGGTGGGCGTGGTTGGTGCCGGATTGATGGCGAGCCAGCTAGCACTGCTTTTCGCACGGCAGCTTCGCGTTCCGGTTGTACTCACCGATATAGACCAGTCACGGGTGGACAAGGGCGTGGGCTGGGTGCACGGCGAAGTGGAAAAACTGCTCGGGAAGAAGCGCCTGTCCGCTGACGCCGCCAACCGGATCAAGGGGCTGGTATCCGGCTCCATATCGAAAGCAGCCTTCGCCGACGCTGACTTCGTCATCGAAGCGGTGTTCGAAGAACAACAGGTGAAGAAGGGCGTGTTTGCAGAGGTGGAGGAGGTCGTTTCCCCGGACTGCATTCTTGCCACCAACACGTCCTCGCTTTCCGTTGCAGCGATGGCTGAGGACCTCAAACACCCCGAGCGAGTGGTGGGTTTCCACTTCTTCAACCCTGTGGCCGCAATGCCGCTGCTGGAGATCGTCAACGCTCCGCACACCAGCCAGGAAGTCCTCGCCACCGCGTTCGCGGCAGCCAAGGAACTCAAGAAGTCCGCGGTCCTCGTGAAGGATGCGCCGGCGTTTGTGGTCAATCGAATTCTCGGCCGCATGTTCGGCGAAATCACGGCGGTCTTCGATGAAGGAACAGCTGCCGCCACGGCGGATAATGCGCTGCGCCCGATGGGCCTTCCCATGACACCGTTCAAGCTCCTGGCCCTCGTAGGGCTACCTGTCGGACAGCATGTACAGGAATCACTGAACCACGCTTTCGGCGACCGTTTCCATCTGTCGAAGAACCAGCAGCGGCTTATTGACGCCGGGAAGCAGGGACTGTGGCAAAAGGATGACGCCGGAAACGACGTCGTGCCGGAAGAAACCCTTGGGCTGCTTGAGTTTGGTTCATCGTCCTCGACCAGCGAGGAAGTGCTGCGGCGCACCCAGGACGCGCTCGCGGATGAGATTGGCCGGATGCTGAGTGTTGGCGTGGTTGCCGCTCCCCAGGATATTGACCTCTGCATGATCCTCGGCGCCGGCTGGCCCATGCATCTCGGCGGTATCACTCCCTACCTCGACCGGGTGGGTGCCTCCGAGCGCGTGAACGGCCGAACGTTCCACTGATTGCTCATCGAGCGGGCGGCAGTAACGGATTCCATTTCTGTAGAAGCGTTATTGCCGCCCACTCGAAGTGTGCCCGGCGTCAGTTTGCCGGGAAGATCCTGTCCAGCTCCTCAAGGTCTGCCTCCGTGGGAACCCAGCTGACGGCCTCCGCGTTCTGCCTGACCTGCTCCGGCTTTGTAGCGCCGGCGATGACGCTGGTCACGGTGGGCCGGCTCGCCAGCCAGGAGAACGCCACCTGGAGCTCGGTCAGGGAGCGGGCCCGCGCGTAGGCGCTGAAATCAGCCAGTTGGTCCCAATCCGCCTGGTCGAGCAGGTTTGTGCGGGAATGCGTCAACCGGCTCCCCGCAGGAGCGCTACCGGCCCCGTACTTCCCCGTGAGGAGGCCATTGGCGAGCGGGAAGTATGGCAGGAGACCGAGGCCGTAAGCGGTTGTGGCCGGGACAACCTCACGTTCCACCTTGCGTTCCAGCAGGTTGTAGTGGTTCTGCGCTGAGATAAACCGGGTACACCCGAGTTGGCGGGCAACGTACTCGGCTTCAGCGACCTGCCAGCCCGCGAAATTTGAGTGCCCGATGTACCGGACCTTGCCGCTCTGTACAAGGTGGTCCAGCGCGGACAGCGTCTCATCGATCGGCGTTGCGGCGTCGGGCGCATGGTACTGGTAGAGGTCGATCCATTCGGTGTTCAACCGTTTCAGAGAAGCTTCGACAGCCCGGATGATGTATCGACGGGAGCCGCGGGCACCCCAGTCCGGCCCGTTGGCGCCCTTCAGGTCGAGTCCAAACTTGGTTGCCAGAACGACGTCGTCCCGGTTGCGCCCCAGCGCCCTGCCGAGCATCTCCTCGCTCAGCCCGGGCGTCCGGCCGTAGGAGTCAGCGACGTCGAACAGGGTGATGCCCGCTTCAACCGCCGCGCTGATGACGGCGTTGGCGCCTCGTTGCGATTCCGACGGCGTCCCCGGCCGGCCAAGGTTGTTACACCCCAGGCCGACCACCGAAACGCTCAATCCAGATGTGCCAAGTCTCCGGTATTCAGTCATGCGCTCAAGCCTACGGGTCAGTTGAACCAGATGCCGATTTCCTTTTCCGCGGACTCCGCGGAATCAGATCCGTGCACGAGGTTCTGCTGCACCTTCAGCCCCCAGTCACGGCCGAAATCGCCGCGGATGGTGCCGGGTGCCGCCGTCGTCGGCTCCGTTGCTCCGGCAAGTGAGCGGAAGCCCTCAATCACACGCTCGCCCTCAAAGACGGCCGCTACAATGGGCCCGCTGAGCATGAACTCGACGAGGGGTTCGTAAAAGGGCTTGCCGACGTGCTCGGCATAATGGGCTTCGAGCTTGTCCCGTGTGGCGGAGACAAGCGACAAATCGACCAGTTTGTACCCTTTGGCCTCAACCCGCGCGAGGATTTCCCCGCTCAGTCCACGGGAAACGCCGTCGGGCTTGACCAGTACCAGGGTGCGCTCAGCACTCATCGAACAACCTCTTTCCACGTTGATGCGGCCAGCGTAGCCGGCCCGTTTCCACCGTTGACTCTACTAAACTCAGGTGGAGTCCTACGCGCCGTCTGCCTGCTCGGGGTGTGCGCGCTCCCATTCGGCCTGCTGCCTGTCGCGTTCCACGTTCTCGCGATCCAGCCGGGCGCCTGTCCTGATCCCGTACAGCCAGGTCAGGGCAAACAGGACTCCGACCACGAACATCATCGGCTCAGCGATTCCCGTCAGAATGATCAGCCCCTGCAGTATCCAGCCCAGGAGGATACCGTACGGTTTGGTCAGCAGCGCGCAGGAGAAAATCAGCACCGCACTCAGTCCCAGGCCAACTCCGAGGATGGCCCCGACGGAAATCTCGTCGCCGCGCAGCCCGAACACCACCAGAGTGGCGAAGAGCACCACGAACGCTTCAAGGAGCAGCACGGTGGAGGCGAACATCACCTTCACCGAACGGCGTTTCTTCGGCATGCCGGGGCGCCATTGACGCTGTGCCTTGGTCTGTCGAACCATCGCCGTCTCCTACTTGCCGAGCAGGGTGCGGGCTTCGCCCACCACCGTGATTGAACCGGTCACGAGAACTCCACCACCACCGAGATCCCCGTCTGCCTCGGCCGTCATGACTGCCCATTCGAGCGCATCGTCGAGGCGTTCCGCGATGTGTATGCGTTCATCGGCGAACCCTGCCGCGAGCGCTTCCCGACGCAACTCCTCCGGCGGGATCGCACGGGGCGAGGTTGACTGGGTGAGGCACACGTCCTCCAGGATGCCACCGAGTTCCTCGTGCAGCTCCGCAAGGATGGCACCGGCATCCTTGTCCCTAAGTACGCCGATCACCAGGACCAGCTTGCTGAACTCGAACGCCTCGTTGATGGCCTTGGCCGAGGCGCGGGCGCCCGCAGCATTGTGTGCCGCGTCGATCAGGATGCTCGGCGCCGTCCTCACGAGCTCAAGCCTCCCGGGAGAGGTCACCGACTCGAGCCCGGCACGGACGACGTCGGCATCGAGCTCCTTGGTGCCCCCGCCAAGGAACGCCTCCACAGCTGCAATGGCTACCGCTGCGTTCTGTGCCTGATGCTCGCCGTGCAGCGGAAGCAACACCTCGGAATACCTGCCGGCGATCCCCGTCACGGAGATTTGCTGGCCGCCAACAGCGATCCGACGCTCCTCCACCCCGAACTCCACTCCCTGGAAACGGAACTCGACACCGGCGTCACGGGCCCTCTCGAGGAGCACCTGAGCCGCGTCCTGCGGCTGCGCGGCGCTGACCAGGAATCCACCGGGCTTGATGATCCCGGCCTTCTCTACAGCGATGTCACCCGGGGTGTCCCCCAGCAGCTCCGTGTGATCGAGCGAGATCGGCGTCACTACTGCCACTGCTCCATCTCCCACGTTCGTGGCGTCCGTGATGCCGCCGAGCCCGACTTCGAGCACGGCAACATCCACCGGCTCATCAGCGAAGACCGCGAACGCAAGGATGGTCACGCACTCGAAATAGGTCAATCGGGGCTCACCCGCGGCGTCGAGTTCACCGTCGACGATCTCCAGGTAGGGGCGGATCTCGTCCCAGATCCGAACGAAGGTCTCGTCCGCTACCGGTTCGCCGTCGATACTGATCCGCTCCGTCACGCGCGTGAGGTGGGGACTGGTGTAACGCCCGGTTCGCAGGTCGTGTGCGCGCAGGATCCCCTCGATCATGCGTGCCGTGGATGTCTTCCCGTTGGTTCCGGTGATGTGGATAATCGGCACTGCCCGGTTCGGTTCGCCAAGGATCTCCATGACCCGGAACAGCGGAGCCATGCGCGGCTCCATCTTGTTCTCAGGTGCGCGACTCAACAGTTCCGCGTAGACGCTCTCGACCGAGAAGCGGTCGATGCCGCCGTCGGACTGGTTGCTATTCTCGCTCATGCCTGCCGCACCACCTTCACCACTACTCCATCCCCTTCGGATGACTCGCCCCTCACCAGCTCCAGTTCGGCGGTCAGGGTCTCCTGCTTGACCAGTTCGGCGTGCACCGAGAGGGCACCGAGGACCTCCTCCCCCGCCTCCACCGTGGTGAGGACGCGGTCACTGATATGAAGATCCGCATCCCGTCGCGCCTGCTGGATCGAGCGGATTACGTCGCGGGCTGTGCCCTCGGCCGCCAACTCGTCAGTGACGTCTGTGTTCAACACGAGGAAGCCACCGCCCGGCAGCACGCTGACCGCGGAGGAGGATCCGGCGTCGTCGTTCTCCACGACCGTCTCCAGTGTGTACTCGTTCGGCTTGAGATCGAGCCCTCCGGCGGTGACCGCGCCGTCGTCGTCCACGGACCAGTCCCCGGCCTTTGCGGCCTTGATCGCCGTCTGCACGTTCTTCCCGAGGCGGGGCCCTGCGGCCCGCGCATTGACCACGAGCTTCCGGGTGATGCCGAACTCCTCGGGCGAGGCGTCAGCGGAGTCGATCAGCCGGACCGACTTGATGTTCAGCTCATCCGCGATGATTGCGCGGTAGTTGCCTTCCAGCTCGCCTGCACCAGGGGCGACCACGGTCAGCTCGGCGAGCGGGAGGCGCACCCGGAGGTTCGCCGCCTTCCGCAGGCTCGAGCCGGTTGAACAGATCTGCCTGGTGCGGTCCATCCGCTCCACGAGGTCAGGGGCGGAAGAGAACGACGACGACGGCGCCCAGTCCGTCAGGTGCACCGACCTGCCGCCCGTAAGTCCCCGCCAGATCTCCTCGGTGACCAGGGGCAGCAACGGAGCCGCAACCCGGCACACAGCCTCGAGGCAGGTGTAGAGCACGTCGAACGCGTCGGTGTCCTCGTCGAAGAAGCGCTGCCGGCCGCGCCGGACATACCAGTTGGTCAGGGTGTCCAGGTAGCGGCGCAGAGATTCACAGGCGTCACTGATATTGAAGGCGTCGAGCGAGACTGTCATGTCCTCGACCAGGTTCCCGGTGTAGGCGAGAATGTAGCGGTCCAACGGGTCGGCCAGTGTCGAAGCCGCCTCGGCCGTCACGGTCTTGGCCTCGTAACCCGCGCCGCCGGCCGCGGCGTTGGTGTAGAGACGGAAGAAGTGCCACACGTTCCACAGCGGCAGGATGACCTGGCGGACGCCATCGCGGATGCCCTGCTCGGTCACGATCAGGTTGCCTCCGCGCAGGATGGGCGAAGCCATGAGGAACCAGCGCATGGCGTCGGAACCGTCGCGGTCCAGGACCTCGGACACGTCCGGATAATTCTGCAGGCTCTTTGACATCTTCTGTCCGTCCGAACCGAGGACGATGCCGTGGCTGATGACATTCTTGAACGTCGGGCGGTCGAACAGTGCGGTTGCCAGGATGTGCAGCGTGTAGAACCAGCCGCGGGTCTGCCCGATGTACTCAACGATGAAGTCGGCCGGGTTGTGGGACTCGAACCAGTCCTCGTTCTGCATCGGGTAGTGCACCTGTGCGTAGGGCATCGACCCGGAGTCGAACCACACGTCCAGTACGTCGGAGACCCTCCGCATGGTGGAGTTCCCGGAAGGGTCATCCGGGTTGGGCCTGGTCAGCTCGTCGATGAACGGGCGGTGCAGGTCCACCTCGCCGGCGGCGTTGAGCGGCAAACGGCCGAAGTCCCGTTCGATCTCCGCAAGCGAGCCGTAGACGTCGGTCCGCGGATAGGTGGGGTCATCACAGACCCAGACCGGGATCGGACTGCCCCAGTAGCGGTTGCGGCTGATCGACCAGTCGCGGGCGTTTTCAAGCCACTTACCGAACTGGCCGTCCTTGACGTTCTCCGGGATCCAGTTGATCTGCTGATTCAGCTCAACCATGCGTTCCTTGATCCTCGTCACCTCGACGAACCACGAGGACACTGCCCGGTAGATCAGCGGATTGCGGCAGCGCCAGCAGTGCGGGTAGCTGTGGACGTAGCTCGCCTGGCGGACCAGCCTGCCTGCGTCGCGCAGAACCCGAGTGATGGTCTTGTTGGCATCGAAGACCTGCAGGCCCACGATGTCGGCCAGCGGACCGTCTTCGAACATGGGAAGAAAACGCGCACCTTCATCGACCGAGAGGACAACCTGAATACCGGCCTCCTCGCAGATCCGCTGGTCCTCTTCACCGTAGGCGGGCGACTGGTGGACGATGCCGGTGCCGTCCGTCGTCGTCACGTAGTCCGCCACGAGGAAACGGAACGCGTTGCGGTATCCGCCGCGTTCCGGATCAACGAGGTAGTCCCAGAGAGGCTGGTATTCAAGGCCTTCGAGTTCAGTTCCCCGGTGGGTACCGACGACGACGGCGCGCGCCTCCTCGGCGGAGGCGTAACCCAGGTCCTTGGCGTACCCTCCCAACAGCTCCTCGGCGATGAGGAACCGACGGCCCTGGACCTCACCGGCGCCGGGAACGATGGCGTAGTGGATGTCCGGCCCGACCGCCAGCGCGGCGTTGGTCGGCAGGGTCCAGGGCGTGGTGGTCCAGGCGAGGGCTTCGACGCCGGCAAGCTCACGTGAGAGGGGGGTATCACCGGGAACGAGCGGGAAGGTGACCGTAACGGTCTGGTCCTGGCGGTCCTGATAGACGTCGTCGTCCATCCGCAGTTCGTGGTTGGACAGCGGAGTCTCGTCCTTCCAGCAATACGGCAGCACACGGTACCCGTTATAGGTCAGGCCCTTGGTATGGAGGGTCTTGAAGGCCCAGAGCACAGACTCCATGTACTCGACATTGAGGGTCTTGTAATCGTTCTCGAAGTCCACCCAGCGCGCCTGGCGCGTGACGTAGTCCCGCCATTCCCCGGCATACTTCATCACCGACGCGCGGCAGGCATGGTTGAATTTGTCGATGCCCATCGCTTCGATCTGCTTCTTGTCGCTCATCCCGAGCTGCTTCATCGCCTCAAGCTCTGCAGGCAACCCGTGCGTGTCCCATCCGAAGCGGCGCTCGACCCGGCGTCCGCGCTGGGTCTGGTAGCGGCCCACGAGATCCTTGGCGTAACCAGTAAGCAGGTGTCCATAGTGCGGCAGTCCGTTGGCGAAGGGAGGGCCGTCGTAAAAGACGAACTCATTCGCACCGTTCTCGCCGGCGTCGCGCTGGTCAATGGAGGCCTGGAAAGTACCGTCTTCATCCCAGTACTTGAGTACGCGCTGCTCAAGCTCGGGGAACCTTGGGGAAGCGGACCCGGAGACGGCCGGATCAGCGGCGCTGGCCTTGGGGTAGATCTGTGACATGGTACGTCCTGAAGCTGGCGAATGTGCGACGGGCAATGGTGGTTCGCTTGTGCAAGGACGGATTCCCCCTGGCCGAAGCCGTGGATGGACCCGTGGTACCACCTCGCTTGCCTCTCCCTGTTTCCCCGATCTTCACCGGACACCCAGGCACAGGCCGCTTCATGACTGCTGTGACGGGCTTACCCGTCCGGTTCTACTGGCCCCTGCACGGGGTTTTCTTCCGGAAGCTCACCGGTGATTGCCGGATCAAAGCTGCTGGCTCAATTCTAACGGCCGGCGTAGTTTTCGGCGAACCGCGCCGGTCAGCAGCACTAGTTGGTGCGTCGAATCACCTTGTGCGCGGCGGCCTGTGCAACCGGACGCACAACGATCTCATCCAGGTTGACGTGGTGCGGCACTGACACGGCATAGGTGACTACGTCGGCGACGTCCCCGGCCGTCAGCGGCTTCTCGACCCCGGCATACACGTTCTCAGCGGCAGACTTGTCACCGAGTCGGTTCAGGGAGAACTCCTCGGTGTGCACCATCCCGGGAAGAACCTCAACCACCCGCACGTTGTTCTCCACCTCCTCCAGCCTGAGTGCGCGCGTCATTGCACGTTGCGCTGCCTTCGCCGCGTTGTAGCCGGCGCCGCCCTCGTAGGAAGCTGTCGCCGCCGTCGACGTCAGGTTCACTACCGTGCCCTCGCCGTGTTCCCGCAGCATCGGCAGGAACGCGCGGGTCAACTTCATGGTGCCGACAACGTTGACCTCGTACATCCACTCCCAGTCTTCGGTCTTGGCATCGGCAACCCAGTCGGTGCCCCTGGCTCCCCCGGCAATATTGATCAGTGTGTCCAGCCCACCCGCAGCGGTGACCTGCTCCACGAGACGGGTAACGCCGTCGTCGTCGGTGATATCCAGCGCGACGGCGGTGGCGCCGGTCTGATTCGCCAAAGCGGCCAACCGTTCTGCCCGCCGCGCGACTGCCCAGACACGCCAGCCGTCCGCCGCGAGCCTCCGAACGGTCGCCTCGCCGATTCCAGTGCTCGCACCGGTTACCACTGCCGCCCTGCCCTGCTGGAAAGTCATACCCTCAAACTATCCGAAAGGCCGCGTGGAGCACACCCGCGAGCACCCGCGCGTCCGCATGGAACAATTGACCCATGGCACACAACAACGAGGGTACAGACACGCCCACAACCGCCCCCATCAACGTTCCCGAGAAGCCCGCCCTCGAAGGGTTGGAAGCCGCACTGAACAAGCGCTGGCGCGAAGAAGGAACGTATACCTTCAACCGTGAGACCTCCCGCGAAGAGGTCTACTCCATCGATACACCGCCTCCCACAGCTTCCGGATCGCTGCACGTCGGACACGTGTTCTCCTACACCCAGACCGACGTTATGGCCCGCTACCAGCGGATGAACGGTAAGAACGTCTTCTACCCCATGGGTTGGGACGACAACGGGCTGCCCACCGAACGTCGCGTCCAGAATTACTATGGTGTGCGCTGCGATCCAACTGTCGCCTACGACACCGGTTACCGGCCGCCCGCGCAGCCCGCCAAGAACCAGCGCGACTTCGACGTGATCTCGCGCCGTAACTTCATCGAACTGTGCGAGGAGCTGGCGGTTGAGGACGAATTGGTCTTCGAGAACCTCTTCCTCTCGCTCGGCCTTTCCGTGGACTGGAACCTGACCTACCGCACGATCGATTCGACGTCCCGCGCCGTGTCCCAGCGCGCGTTCCTGGCCAACCTCAAACAGGGAGACGCCTACCTCGCCGAAGCGCCTACCCTCTGGGACGTCACGTTCCGCACCGCCGTAGCCCAGGCCGAACTCGAGGACCGCGAGGTGCCGGGCGCCTACTACCGGTACCCGTTCGAAGCCGCGGACGGCACGAAGATCCACATCGAGACCACCCGTCCCGAACTGCTTGCCGCCTGTGTGGCGCTCGTTGCACACCCCGACGACGAGCGTTACCAGCCATACTTCGGGCAGAAGGTCACCTCACCGTTATTCGGTGTGGAGGTAGAAGTCAAGGCGCACGCGCTCGCAAAACCGGACAAGGGCGCCGGCATCGCAATGGTGTGCACATTCGGCGACCTGACCGACGTCACCTGGTGGCGCGAACTCGAGCTGCCCACCCGCGCCATCGTGGGCCGCGACGGCCGCATCCTCGCGGACATACCGGAGTGGATTACGACGACGACGGGCCGCGAGAACTACGCGCGGATCGCAGGGAAGACCGTCTTCTCGTCCAAGGAAACCGTGGCGGAGATGCTCACCGAGGCTGGGCTCCTTGACGGCGAACCGAAGAAGATCTCCCACCCTGTGAACTTCTTCGAAAAGGGCGACAAGCCACTCGAGGTGGTGACCAGCCGCCAGTGGTACGTCCGCAACGGCGGACGCGACGCCGACCGCCGGGAACGCCTCATCGCCCGCGGTCGTGAGATCGATTTCCATCCCTCGTTCATGCGCAGCCGGTTCGAGAACTGGATTGAAGGACTCAACGGCGATTGGTTGATTTCCCGCCAGCGATTCTTCGGCGTGCCGTTTCCAGTCTGGTACGCACTGGACGAGGCCGGTGAGCCGGATTATGAGAATCCGATCCTGCCCTTGGACGAGATGCTCCCGGTCGACCCGGCCGCCGAACCGGCGCCCGGCTACGACGAATCGCAGCGCGGAGAGCCGGGCGGATTTATGGGCGACCCCGATGTGCTTGACACCTGGGCCACGTCGTCGCTCTCGCCCCAGATCATCGGCGGCTGGTCCAGGGATGAAGACCTCTTCGCAGCCGTGTACCCGTTCGACCTGCGGCCGCAGGCACACGACATCATCCGGACCTGGCTCTTTTCCTCCGTGGTCCGTGCGGATTCGCTGCTTGATTCCGCTCCCTGGAAGCATGCGGCGATCTCCGGATGGATCCTTGATCCGGACCGCAAGAAGATGTCCAAGTCGAAGGGGAACGTTGTTGTCCCGACTGACGCCCTGGAACAGTTCGGTTCCGACGCCGTGCGTTACTGGGCAGCTTCCGCGAAGCTTGGGGCGGACACCGCTTACGAGATCGCCCAGATGAAGATTGGCCGACGACTGGCCATCAAGTTGCTGAACGCGTCGAAGTTCGTACTCAACCTGGGAGCTACTGAAGCCGACGTTGCTATCGGAAACGCCCCGGCCGTCACCAACCCGCTCGACCGTTCGCTGCTGGCCTCCCTCGACGAGGTCATCGCGCAGGCGACAGCCGCTTTCGGGAAGTACGACTATGCGCGAGCACTGCAACTGAGCGAAACCTTCTTCTGGTCCTTCACGGACGATTACGTCGAACTGATCAAGGACCGTGCTTACGGCAGTGTCGGGGAGGCGGAGAAGGCATCGGTACTTGGCGCGCTCGCAACCACGCTCGATGCTCTGCTCCGCCTGTTCGCACCGGTTCTCCCGTTCGCGACCGAGGAGGTCTGGAGCTGGTGGCGGCGGGGATCAGTGCATCAGGCGGCCTGGCCCGCTTCCGGGAACTTCGCTGCGGCAGCTTTGGAGGCCGACACCGGGCTTCTCCCAACGGTAGGCGCGGCCCTAGGCGGTCTCCGCAAGGCCAAGTCCGAAGCAAAGGTCAAGCAGCGCACCGAGGTGCTATCTGCCGTCATCACCGGTTCCGAATCGCAAGTGCGCCAGCTCGATGCAGCGCGCTCGGACCTCTGCGCCGCCGGTAACGCCAGTTCGCTCGAACTGCTGGTGCGCGATGGCGAATTGACGGTGAGCGACGTGCAGCTCGCGCCCAGCGAAGAAACCGGGAACGTCTCCTGACAACCTGCTGATGCGGCATGGTTGAGGCCCCCCAACGCACTTGCGTTGAGGGGCCTCAAACATTCTCCGGCCGGCTATCCAAGCCGGTTTCGGACTTAGTCGAAGGACGGGCTTGAGGTGCGGGAGCGCTTGAGTTCGAAGAATTCAGGGAACTCGGCCATCATCACGGCACCATCGAAAATGCGTCCCGCCTCCTCGCCCCTCGGGATGCGGGTCAGGACAGGTCCGAAGAAGGCGGTGCCGTTGAAGGCGACAACAGGAGTTCCAACCTCGTCGCCGACCTTGCTGATCCCTTCCTCGTGGGAAGCGCGAAGGGCGTCGTCGTACTCGTCGGAGGACGCATGGTCGGCAAGCGAGGCTGGGAGGCCCACCTCCGCAAGCGATTCGCGGATCACTGCCTGGTAATCCTTGTTTTCTCCGTTATGAATGCGTGTGCCCATGGCGTCGTAAAGCTTCTTGATATTGTCTTCGCCGTGAAGTTGCGCAGCCGCGATGATGACGCGCACCGGCCCCCAGGCCTCGTCCATACCCTTCCGGTAATCCTCAGGCAGATCGCGTCCTTCATTCAGGACCGAAAGACTCATGACGTGCCAGGCCACCGAAACGTCCCGAACCTTCTCGACCTCGCCGATCCAGCGTGACGTGATCCAGGCAAACGGACAGATGGGATCAAACCAGAAGTCTGCGGTCTTGGTGGTTTCAGCAACAGCGGTCATAGAGGAATCTCCTTGGTCGCAGGATTAGCAGGTCACCCGATCGGTGCCATCTCTGATGCCAACCCACGCTGATTCGGCAGTATTCCCCGACGGTGTGCGGACTACGCGGACTTGTTACGCCGCTTCGCGACGACGTCGTGCGAGATCAGCGTGGGCTCCGCGGTCTTGTCGACGACAGCTGCCGTGATCACCACCGTGGCGATGTCCTCGCGGCTAGGAAGATCGAACATCACCGGGAGCAGCACTTCTTCCATGATCGCCCTCAGGCCACGTGCACCCGTGCCACGCTCCAGTGCCTGATCAGCGATTGCTTCGAGCGCCTGTGGCTCGAACGTCAGTTCCACCCCATCCAGTGCAAACATCTTCTGGTATTGCTTGATCAGTGCGTTCTTCGGCTCAGTAAGGATCTGCATCAGGGCGGGCCGGTCCAGGTGGGTGACTGTAGTAATGACCGGCAAGCGGCCGATGAACTCCGGGATCAGGCCGAACTTGAGCAGGTCCTCGGGCATCACGTCGCCGTAGCTTGCTTCCTCGTTCTTGAGCGAACTCAGCGGCGCTCCAAAGCCGATGCCCTTGCGGCCTGCCCTCGAACCGATGATCTCCTCAAGGCCTGCAAATGCCCCCGCGACGATAAACAGCACGTTGGTGGTGTCGATTTGAATAAACTCCTGATGCGGGTGCTTGCGCCCGCCCTGCGGGGGCACCGACGCAACGGTACCTTCAAGAATCTTCAGGAGCGCTTGCTGCACGCCTTCGCCTGAGACATCGCGGGTGATGGAGGGGTTCTCACTCTTGCGCGAGATCTTGTCTATTTCATCGATATAGATGATTCCCTGCTCGGCCTTCTTGACGTCATAGTCGGCGGCCTGGATCAGTTTGAGCAGGATGTTCTCTACGTCCTCACCGACATACCCGGCTTCAGTAAGGGCAGTGGCGTCAGCGACAGCGAAGGGGACATTCAGTCGGCGTGCGAGGGTCTGGGCGAGATAGGTCTTGCCGCACCCGGTAGGTCCGATCAGGAGGATGTTCGATTTGGCAATTTCAACATCTTCAGCCGGTGCCGCATCAGAGAGATTGGCTGACGCGCGCGGCGTGTGACCGGACTGGATGCGCTTGTAATGGTTGTACACGGCCACCGCCAGGGAACGTTTTGCCGGCTCCTGACCAATGACGTACTCCTGCAGGAAATCGAAGATCTCCCGGGGCTTTGGCAATTCGAAGGTGCCCAGATCGGCTACCTCAGAGAGCTCTTCCTCAATGATCTCGTTGCAGAGTTCGATGCACTCGTCGCAGATATATACGCCCGGCCCGGCGATAAGCTTCCGGACCTGCTTCTGGCTTTTGCCACAGAAAGAGCACTTGAGTAGATCGGTGCTCTCACCAATGCGAGCCATGTGTCAGTCCCCTAACGTGGTCCTCAGTGTCGCTTTGAGTCTTCGGCCGCTACCAGCAGCTGCTGATGGGACGGTCTCCATGCGTCGACTAAGTTCCACTCTAGGCCACTTGGTGCTGTGAATCAGCAACCTCACACCCCGTGGCCCTCCGCCGATGCGAAAGGTCACGGGGGTGTGAGCGTAAGTTACGGCTTATTGATCTTCGGAGGCGTGATCTTGCGGGAGGTCAGCACCTCATCCACCAGACCATATGCCTTGGCGTCAGCTGCAGTCAGGATTTTGTCACGCTCGATGTCAGCGTTGACCTGCTCCGACGACTTTCCGCTGTGCAACGCCAGCGTGTCTTCGAGCCAGGTACGCATGCGCATGACCTCATTCGCCTGAATCTCGAGGTCGGATGCCTGGCCGCCCTGACCGCCGCCCAGCGCAGGCTGGTGAATCAGCACTCGCGCATTGGGGAGGGCGAGCCGCTTGCCCGGAGCTCCGGCAGCCAGCAGCACTGCGGCAGCACTTGCCGCCTGGCCCAGGCAAACTGTCTGGATTTCGGGCCGGATGAACTGCATCGTGTCGTAGATCGCCGTCATGGCGGTGAAGGAGCCGCCGGGAGAGTTGATATACAGCGTGATGTCGCGTTCAGGGTCAGTGGACTCCAGAACCAGGAGCTGTGCCATGACGTCATCCGCAGAGGCGTCATCAACCTGCACGCCAAGGAAGATAATGCGGTCTTCGAACAGCTTGGTATAAGGGTCCTGGCGCTTGAAGCCGTAGGGTGTGCGCTCCTCGAACTGCGGCAGCACGTAGCGGCTGGTGGGGAGCTGTCCGGCGCTGCCCCCGGCTTCGGTGTGAAAACTGTGGTTCATTGTGCCTCCTGTTATCAGGTTAGGGAAGTGGGACGGGAGCGGTCAGTCGCGGCTTGTACCGCCGCCGCCGGAAACGGAACCGGCGTGCGCCGAGATGTGGTCGAAGAACCCGTACTCCAGTGCGTCCTGGGCGGTGAACCACTTATCCCTGTCATTGTCCTTGAGAATTGTCTCCACGCTCTGCCCGGTCTGTTCCGCAGTCAATTCCGCCATGACCTTCTTCATATGGAGGATCAGCTCCGCCTGAATGCGAATGTCGGATGCTGTTCCGCCGATACCGCCCGACGGCTGGTGCATGAGGATGCGTGCGTGCGGCGTGGCATAACGCTTGCCCTTGGTGCCGGAGGAAAGCAGGAACTGCCCCATTGAGGCCGCCAGTCCGGTGGCAACGGTGACCACATCGTTCGGGATGAACTGCATGGTGTCGTAGATGGCCATGCCTGCTGTCACCGAGCCGCCCGGAGAGTTGATGTAGAGGAAGATGTCCTTGTCCGGATCTTCCGCCGACAGGAGAAGCAGCTGCGAGCAGATCGCATTGGCGTTCTCGTCCCTCACCTCGGAGCCAAGCCAGATGATGCGCTCCTTGAGGAGCCGGTTATAGATGTAGTCGTCACGGCTGGCCGGATCAACAGTTGCCATGGTCGGGATGGTGGGTTCGGTTGCCATTGCTGATTGACCTCTCACTCAGGTTTATCTCTCACTGGACACTAACCTGTTTGACGGCGTGTTTGCTCCCGCTCCAACAGCTGTTCGCTGACGGCGCATCAAGCATCGGACATCACCGCGGACGCTTTTGAAACATCACTTAAACGCGCAGTGCCGCCAGCTACTTGAGCTGACGGCACCGAATGCGCAGGGCGTTAGGACTTCTTGGTTTCCGCTTCGTTTTCCGTTACGGACTCCTCGGTTCCGGCGCCGTTCTCTGCAGCGTCACCGGCGTCGGATGAAGATGCTTCCGCCGCATCCTCCGGTGATCCCGACTCGTCAGCACCTGCAGGGCGCACGAAATCAGTCAGGTCCACAGTCTGACCCTCACTGTCGGTAACGACGGCGAGTTCAAGTACCTTCGCGAGCGCCTTACGACGGCGGACCTCGCCCACAATCATGGGAACCTGGCCGCTCTGGTCAAGCATTTGCGCGAACTGGTTGGGGTCCATGCCGTACTGGCTCGCTGAGCTGACAATGTAGTCAATCAGCTCGTTCTGGCTGACACCGATTTCTTCCTTTTCAGCTACAGCGTCGAGAACGATCTCGTTGCGGAAAGCCTGTTCGGTGTTCTTACGAATCTCCTCGCGGTGCTCTTCGGTGTCGTGATCCTCCGCAGCCGAGTGGCTGTTCTCGGAATTGAAGTGCTGCTCGAGCTGGTCCTCGATCACGGAGCCGGGAACAGGGACCTCCACGAGTTCCAGGAGCTTCTCCAGAACCTTGTCCCGGGCCTCGACGCCCTGCTCTACAAGCTTGTCTTCGGCCGCACGCTTCGCCAGATCCTCGCGCAGCTCACCGATGGTGTCGAACTCGCTGGCCAGCTGCGCGAAGTCGTCGTCCGCTTCTGGGAGTTCGCGTTCCTTGACTGCCTTTACGATCACGGTGACCTGGGCGTCCTTACCTGTGTGCTCGCCGCCGGCAAGCTTTGTCTCGAAGGTTGCCGATTCTCCCTCGCTCAGGCCGGTCACTGCCTCATCCATGCCTTCCAGCATGGTCCCGGACCCGATCTGGTAAGAGATGTCCGCTGCGGAATCGACGTCCTCGCCGTCGATCTTCGCGGTCAGATCGATGGTCAGGAAGTCCCCGTCGGCTGCGGGACGGTCCACGTCCTTGAGCGTGCCGAAGCGGCCGCGCAGCTCATCCAGTGCCTTGGTGATGTCTTCATCGGTTGCCTCGGTTGCCTCAACGGCGACCTTGAGACCGGAATAGTCGGGAAGCTCGACCTCCGGTCGAATGTCCAGTTCAACTGTGAACAGGAGCTGGCCGTCCTGGGCGGAGGGATCAGGAACCTCGGTGATTTCAACCTCGGGCCGGCTCAGCGGACGAATCTTCGTCTCCTGGACGGCGTTCTGGTAGAAGCCGTTCAGTCCGTCGTTGATTGCCGTCTCGATGACGTAGCCGCGACCCACACGCTGGTCGATGAGCTTGTTGGGAACGTGGCCCTTGCGGAAACCCGGAACCTGCACCTGGCCGGCGATGGTCTTGTAGGCAGCTTCGATGTTCGGCTGGAGTTCCTCGAAAGGGACCTCCACGTTGAGCTTCACTCGCGTGGGAGTGAGATTTTCGACAGCGCTCTTCACAGCCTAGTACTCCTGAATGATAGGGATCGGTTCTGCACCGGGTATACACATCCCGCGTAGGATTCTGCACAGTTTCAATACATGTTCTGCACCGTCTAATACAGAGTCGGGGTGACAGGAGTTGAACCTGCGACTTCCTGCTCCCAAAGCAGGCGCTCTACCAAGCTGAGCTACACCCCGTAAGTGCAGAGGCAAGTCTACGAAAGAAAGTGCTCCGTTGCACATTTGGAAATTCGAGCCGCCTTATGATGTAGTTATATCCGTTCCGGCCCATGGCAGGCCCGCGGCGCTTCAAACCGCACGGAAAGCATAGTTCAGCCGGTTCCGGGGATGTAGCTTAATGGTAAAGCCTCAGTCTTCCAAACTGATTACGCGGGTTCGATTCCCGTCATCCCCTCCACTTCCTCCCCGAATTCCGCCTTACGCAGCCTGACAGCGCGGACACCAGTACAACTTGCGGGCACCCATCTCGCTCATCGAGACACTCGTGTGGCAAATTCTGCAATCAAGCCCGGTCCTCTTGTAGACGTAATGCGCGTCATCCACGGGAACGAGGCCGCCATCGGCAACCGGCCTGGAGCGATGGCTGGGCGCCGTCGTAATAATCCTGCCGATTCGGACTCCGTCAGCCATCAGGACTTCGAGGTCAGCCCATAGGGCGAGGGCTTCCTCTTCGCCGAGTGAGAGTCCTGCCAACCATGGATTGATTCGACGCCTGAAGAGCGCTTCGGCCCGGTAGACGTTTCCGACGCCGGACACCACAGCCTGATTCATCAGCGACAGACCAACACTGGTCCGTGTCCGGCGTATCCGTGTAACGAACTCGGTGGCGTCGGAGTCCACGTTGAGCGGATCCGGACCCAGCTTGGCGACGACGGCGGCACGCTCGCCCGGCGTAATGACCTCACAAGCTGTGGGTCCGCGAAGATCGGCCCAGCCGCTGTCCGACACCAGCCTGACCCTCACCGCGCCAACCGGTGCCGGCGGACCCGCATAGCCGCCGTCGTCGTCGTCGCGACTTTCCTGCTCACCTATCCGCCGGGGCGCACCGATGCTTGAGGCCCCACGGAACGAACTGTCCCCACCGAAGCTCCACGCTCCATACAGTCCAAGGTGGACACGCAGCACGAGGTCGTTGTCGAACTCGAGAAAGAGTTGCTTGCCGTGAGCGCGCGCGTTCGTCAGGACGGTCCCGTCGATGCGTTCGGCTCCAGCCTGGAAGCGGCCCTGCGGACTGCTCACCGCCAGCTGCTTGCCCGCAAAAACCGACTCGAACTGTTGCGCCAAGCGGTGGATGGAATGACCTTCGGGCACTATGGGAGGACTTCGCCGGTGGTCTCGTAGGCGGCGATCTTGCTGATGCGCCGGACATGGCGCTCGGCACCGCTGAACGGTTCGGCGAGGAAGGCCTCAACGATCTCCGTGGCCTCCTCCAGGGAGTGCTGGCGTCCACCGAGCGCCACGACGTTGGCGTCATTATGCTCGCGGGCCAACCTTGCGGTATCCAGGTTCCACGCCAGCGCAGCCCGCACGCCGCGCACCTTGTTCGCCGCGATCTGTTCGCCGTTGCCGGAGCCGCCAAGCACAATGCCGAGGGAGTCCAGTCCGCCCAGTTGGTCATCGACCACAGCGAGGGCTGCGTTGATGCAGAACGCCGGGTAGTCGTCCTCGGCGTCATATTCGGCGGGGCCGTGGTCCACCATCTCGTATCCCTTGCCACTGAGGTGGCGGACGAGGTGGGCACTGAGTTCCATGCCGGCGTGGTCGGTTGCGATGTGAACGCGCATGTAGAAGATCCATTCGAAAGAGCGTGCATTTCTTCGACCTAAGAGTACTTGCTGGCTTGGCCGGCGCCCGCAGTCCCGGATGGTGAAGGGGCGCGGTTGACGCGTAAGGTGGGTCACACCGCACCATTCCGCGGCCAGATCCACCCCCCACTCTCGGAGGCAGCACCTTGCCAGGTATGAACCTGACGCGGGACGAAGCACGCCAGCGCGCGGCCACAGTCAGCGTCCACAGCTACGCCATCAACCTTGATCTCACCCGTGGCGATTCCGTTTTCGGCTCGACGACCGTCGTGTCCTTCGACGCCGAACAGGGTTCGTCGACCTTCATCGACGCAGTCACCTCCGCGGTGCACCGCGTCACCCTCAATGGCGTTGACCTCAACGTCGACGATGTGGCCGACGGCGTCCGCATCCGGCTCGACAATCTCGCGGCGTCTAACGAACTGGTTGTCGACGCCGACATGCTCTATATGAACACCGGTGAGGGCCTTCACCGGTTCGTGGACCCGGTGGACAACGAGGTCTACCTGTACACCCAGTTCGAAGTGCCTGACTCACGCCGCGTCTTTGCGGTGTTCGAGCAGCCCGACCTGAAGGCAACCTTCCGTTTCACCGTGACGGCGCCGTCGCACTGGGACGTCATCTCCAACTCACCCACGCCCGCGCCGGTCGAAGCAGGCTCCGCAGAGGACGGCGGTGCCCGCTCAACCTGGGCCTTCGAACCGACCCCCGTACTCTCCTCGTACGTGACGGCTCTCATCGCCGGACCGTACCAGGCGGTACGCAGTGAGCTGACCAGTTCGGACGGCCGCACCATCCCGCTGGGCGTCTTCGCGCGAAAGTCCCTGATGCAGCATCTGGACGCCGAGAACGTCTTCAAGCTCACGCGCCAGGGCTTCGAATTCTTCGAGACACAGTTCGGCACGCCGTACCCCTTCGAGAAGTACGACCAGCTGTTCGTCCCCGAGTTCAACGCGGGCGCCATGGAGAACGCCGGAGCCGTCACCTTCCTTGAAAGTTATGTCTTCCGCTCCCGGGTCACCGAGGCCACGATCGAACGCCGGGCCATCACCATCCTTCACGAGCTGGCACACATGTGGTTCGGCGACCTCGTTACCATGCGCTGGTGGAATGACCTGTGGCTCAACGAGTCCTTCGCTGAATTCATGTCCACACTCGCCTCGGCCGAAGCGACCGAGTTCACCCAGTCATGGACCACCTTCGCTTCGCTTGAGAAGGCGTGGGCGTACCGCCAGGACCAGCTGCCGTCCACCCACCCGATCGTCGCTCCGATCAACGACCTCGAGGACGTGCAGGTCAATTTCGACGGCATCACCTACGCCAAGGGCGCCTCAGTACTGAAGCAGCTCGTTGCCTGGGTTGGGCAGGACCATTTCATGCAGGGGGTGCGTGAGTACTTCTCGAAACACGCCTGGTCGAATACCGAACTCTCCGACCTGCTGACGGAGCTGGAAAAGGCGAGCGGCCGGGATCTCAAGGAATGGTCCGCGCAGTGGCTGGAAACAGCCGGCGTGAACACCCTGCGTGCCGACATCGGTTACGACGACGGCGTTATCACCTCCTTCGCTGTGCTGCAGTCGGCTATCGCGGACTTTCCCACAATCCGGCCGCACCGGCTGGCGATCGGCTTCTACAACCTCAACGACGATGGAAAGCTGGAGCGTTCCCATCGGGTGGAGCTCGATGTCGCGGGCGAAAGCACTGACGTGCCGGATCTTCTCGGCCTTCGACGCCCGCACCTCGTGCTCCTGAATGACGATGATCTCGCCTATGCGAAGATCCGCCTCGACGAGCACTCCCTGCGCACGGCAACCCGTCATCTGAAGGACTTCAGCGAATCGCTCCCCCGGACCCTGGTGTGGGCTTCGGCGTGGGATGCTGCGAGGGACGGTGAGACACCCGCACGCGATTATGTCGAGCTGATCCTGCAGAACATCGCCTCAGAATCGGACTCCTCCGTGGTTCTGGTGCTGCTGCGCCAACTCGCAACCACGTTGACGTTCTACGTCAACCGGGATGACCGTCAGGCTATGGAGGTCGCGGCGGCTGACAGCCTGTGGGATCTTGCACGCGGAGCTGCTCCAGGATCCGACTCGCAGCTCCAGTTCGTCAAGGCATTCGCCGGACATGCGCAGACCGGCTCCCAGCTGGACACGGTCGCGTCCATGCTGGACGGTTCGGAAGTACCCGCGGGTCTTGCCGTCGACGCCGATCTCCGGTGGGAGTTGCTGACCTCACTGGTGGTAGGCGGGCGCAAGACGCAGAGGGACATCGACGCCGAGCTGGAACGGGACGCGACCGCCACAGGTGCACTGGCCGCTGCCCACGCAAAAGCAGCCATTCCCACAGCGGAGGGCAAGGCCGCCGCATGGGCAGCCATCGTTGAAAGCTCGGACATGCCCAATGCGGCGCAACGTTCTGCCATTGCAGGTTTCACCCGGGTGCATGACACTGCCCTGCTCGAGCCTTTCGCCGAAAAGTACTTCGCCGCTGCAAAGGATGTCTGGGCCACCCGCACACACGAGATTGCTCAGCAGATCATCGTGGGACTGTATCCGGCACGCCAGACCAACCAGGCGACACTGGATGCGACGGAGGCCTTCCTGGGTACCCTCGACACCGATCTCGCGTCGCTGCGCCGACTCACGCTGGAGAATCGGGACGGGGTGGCACGCGCACTCCGGGCGCAGGCCGCAGACAAGTAAGTACGCCCCTACAGATTGCCCGGGATTGGTAACCCTGACCCCGGGCAATCGGTGTACCTTGAGCGTATGAACCTCTCCGAACACCATTACCGGGTGGATGTCGTCTGGACCGGAAACCGCGGGGAGGGAACCACCAGTTACCGGTCCTACAGCCGCGACCACAAGGTGTCTTCTGCGGGCGTACCGGAGATCGAAGGTTCCGCTGACCCGACGTTCCACGGCAACGCGGCACGCTGGAATCCCGAGCAACTACTCCTTGCCGCTCTTTCCCAGTGCCACATGCTGTCCTACCTGCACATGGCGGCGAAGAACGACGTCGTCGTGGTCGGCTACGAGGATGCTGCTGAGGGCGTCATGAGACTAAACCCAGATGGAAGCGGCGAATTTGTGAGCGTCACCCTGAAGCCGCGCGTCACTATTCAGGGCGCCACGGGCAAGCACACCGCGCAGTCCATCCACCACGACGCCGCGGCCGCCTGTTTCATTGGACGCTCAGTGAATTTTCCGGTCCGGCACGAACCAGTTGTGCTCGTCGAAACGGTTGAAAGCGGGCAACGCTAGGAAACCGCCGTTTGTCCGACCAGCCGTTGCTCTGTCTCCGGCGTGAGGCCCGACTTTCTTTCCCGGTCGAGACCGCGGTCCAGCTCATCACCGAGCACTTCCCCGATGGTCTCCTCCACCGGGCGCAGGATAAGTCCACTGCGAAGTGCAGCAGCAGCGGAGCGCGTTGCAAACCCGTCGAAGCCCTCAGGAAGCCAGTGCGGCAGCGAGTCGGGCCCGGCCCAGTAGGATACGCCTTGCCGCGCCAACCACGATGGCGCGCACCAACGGAACTCGCCGGCGAACTCCGTGATCACTCCAACTCTCGCAAGCAGGTCTCCAAAGGATACTGACGGTCCCAGCGCGTTGAAGGTACCGGTCAGGCCCGCTTCAGCCGAACGAACTATCCAGGCGGCAAGATCACGTACGTCGATGGTCTGGGTAGCAGCCTTTCTGATGTCCGGTGCGATCACCGTGCCGCCGCGTGCGAGCCGGGCGGGCCAATAACCGAAGCGGTCGCTTCCGTCGCCCGCCCCGCAGATCAAGCCGGGACGAACGATGTGTGCACGATCGCCCAATGCCCTTGCGTAGATCTGCTCGCAGGCGACCTTCGCCTCCCCGTACTTCTCCCTCGGCGCCGGCCCCTCGCCGTCGTACGCTGAGAGAATAGCCGCCGACTCGTCCTGTCCCGGCGTGCCCTGGTCTGCATACACAGAGCAACTGGACACGAACGTCCAGTGCCCCGCATCGCTTCCCAGCGCGGTTGCGGCTTCCCTGGCGTGCCGGGGCTCGCTGGTCACGTCGACGACGGCGTCCCACTTCTCCCGCAGATTGCTGTAAGCATCCGCACCGTCCCGGTCCCCTCGGACGAAGCGGACTCCCCGCGGTGGAGAACCGTGGATTCCGCGGGCGAAGCAGGTAACGTCCAGGCCCGCCTGCAGCGCCGCTGCAGCCACCGCACGGGAAAGGAAGACGGTGCCACCCAAGACCAGAATGCGCATACAGCCAGCCTACGACGGTAACCTTGACCTGCCCGAAGAACCGCGGGCTTCCATTGCGCAACTTGTCGGCGCGCTTTCAGTGAGAGGTGTCCCTATGCAGTTCCTGGACCAGCTTGGATACGGCGGGAACGTGATTGCTGCCGCATTGATTCTGCTGGCCGCGTTCCTCCTCTGGCTCGCGCTCCGTGTACTGATCAACCGCTCGGTTCGGCGGGTCAAGAACGGTTACGAGATGTTCAAGAAGCCACATTTCCGGTGGGCTCACCCGGTGCTCCGCAACCTCGACCACAAACGGCGGGAGCAGCGCGCGGAGACCATAGGTGCCTTGCTGCGCAGCGTAACTGCCGTGACTATCGCGGTCATCGCCGTAATGACCGCTCTCGGGGAGCTGGGCGTGGAGATCGGGCCTATCCTCGCGAGTGTCGGCATTGTGGGCATCGCGATCGGCTTCGGCGCCCGCGAAGTGATCCGTGACGCCTTTCTTGGCTTCTTCATCACGATCGAGGATCAGTACGGCATCGGTGACACGATTGAGATCGGCGACACCGTAGGAGTGGTTCAATCCGTTGGGTTGCGTATCACCCGCCTGGTCGATGAGAACGGCGCCATCTGGTACGTCCGGAACGGTGACATCATGAAGGTGGGCAACAGGTCCCAAGGAAACTACGTTGCGCCCGTAACCGAGGATGGAAAGGCTGAAGCCCCGTGAGTGATCAAACACCGGGACAAATTCCCATACCCTCCCGATTCGGGGAGCCGATAGCCCGGCTGACGCCTGTTGGACCACGCTTTGACCAGCCCTCCTACACCGACAATTTCTACGAAGCCGTGGGCGGCCACGAGACGTTCGTCCGTCTGGTGGACGTGTTCTATGACGGTGTCGCGGGTGACGAACTGCTCCGGCCGATGTACCCCGAAGAGGACCTCGGGCCGGCGAAGAAGCGGCTGCTCCTTTTCCTGGAGCAGTACTGGGGCGGCCCCAAGGCCTACGGTGAGCAGCGTGGCCACCCTCGTCTGCGGATGCGCCACCAGCCGTTCCAGGTGACGCCTGTGGCCCGTGACCGCTGGCTGGCGCATATGCGTGACGCCGTCGATTCGCTCGAACTTTCGCCGCTTCACGAGGCCACACTGTGGGATTACCTCGAGCGCGCGGCCCATTCCATGGTGAACTCGGCCTAACGCAGGATGATCACCCGAGCTGTGTTCAGAGGACGGCGGCGCGCCGAACGAGGATGTGCCCGCCCGGGGTACTGAGCCTTGTCCAGCGCCCGTTCGTGAACACGTTCGTCTGCGTTCCGGGCACGCAGAAGCCAAGTGCAAAAGCCCCGAATGCGGCCCCGGCGGGAAGCCCCGTTGAAACCTCGGCTACATTGCGGCCCCACACTGCTCCGCGGGCGTTGTTCACGATGATCGCTCCGTGGTTGCTTGGTACGCTTTGGGCGATCTCGCGAATTCCTTCCCGCGCATGATCGAGCAGGGCATCCGTTGGAACCGTACCGGCAGGGCGCCACCCCGAGCGCGGCGGCAGCACTCCGGCCCAGGTCTCGGTCACCGTGGTGGGAGGCACAGACAGGACGAGGTCGCCGTCGTCCATGCGCGCGAGACGGTCAGCCACCGATGCAAGAGCGACAGTGGTGTCGAGCCGGCTTGCCGCGACCAGGGGCATGGTCCGCAGGCCCAGGACGGTGGGAGTTGCTTCGCCGAGGATCCGTGGTCCGAGAATGCAGACGTAGGCCGCAAGGACGTTCGATGACGCCTGCAGTCGGACGGCCCCGTCTTCAGCTGCCCGCGCACGCCCCACAAAGGTCCTGAGGTCGGAAACCACCTGCGGGTCGGGAAAGGCGAGCTCGGACGTGTTGGTGGAGAGGCTGGCCATATCGCAATCCTCTCATCCTCCCGGCAGCCGAAACCATTTCCTGTGACCTTCCGTCCCTCGTTCGTCCTGTCAGCACCTAGTGTCCTGCGCCGTAAATTAGTTCTATAAGTTGTAGAATGGGGTATGCCACGAACCGGTCGCCCCAAAGCCGAACTGACACTGACTGATGATGAACGCCAGACCCTGACCCGGTGGGCCCGTCGTGCCAAATCATCACAGGCGCTGGCTTTGCGCTCGCGTATTGTTCTGTCCTGCAGT